>CAYUWM010000093.1:0-1725 GCA_964448395.1 uncultured Dehalococcoidales bacterium | reverse complement strand
CGCATGGCTCCACCATCACAAGCTCCAATGTGAACTTAGTATGGTAATAATAACCATGATTGTGCCATGTGTCAAGGCAGGATGGTAAGCGGTTACATCTTCTCCGGCGCGCTCATGCCCATCAGGCACAGCGCAGCAGATATCGGTCGCCAGACAGCTTGATTTGACAGGAGACTTATGAAGATATATTGAAGTAACGGACAGACTCTAAACAGGGGTGCTACTGATTACGGTGCAAACCCAAGGGGGCCAGAGCCCTTCCCCCCGTCCGTTATGCGCTGACCTTTTTCTTCTCTTCCTGCTTCTTCGGCTTTGGCTGCTTGGCCTTTTTGACGTTGCGCCTTCCCTTGCTTCCCATCTGTTCGTACCTCCTACTATACTTTAGTAGTGGCTAGATAATAGCTTTATAACGCTTATAAGTCAACCCATTGCATGGGTATAGTGCACCCAAGGGAAATCGCCCCGGGCCCCTGCCCTACATCTTATCCGGCGCGCTCATGCCCATCAGGACGAGGGTGCGGGCCAGGGTGATGCGGGCGGCCTCCACCAGCTTGAGGCGCGATTTAGTAAGCGACGCGTCGTCGGAGACCACGCGGCAGTTCTCGTAGAAGTTGTGGAACACGGTGGCCAGCTCCTGCGCGTAGTACGGCAGGTGGTGCGGCTCCAGCGTCTGGGACACCAGCTCCACCACCTCGGGAAGTTGGAGCATCTTGCGTATCAGCTCCAGCTCGGGGCCGGCGGTGAGCAGTGACACCTCGCCGTCATCGAAGGCGATGCCCTTCTCCCCTGCCAGCCGCAGTATGCTGCAGATGCGGGCGTGGGCGTACTGCACATAGTACACCGGGTTGTCCGCCGACTGCCGCTTGGCCAGCTCCAGGTCGAACTCCATCTGGCTGTCGGCGGAGCGGGCCAGGAAGAAGAAGCGGCAGGCGTCCACCCCCACCTCGTCCACCAGCTCCTGCAGGGTTATCATCTTGCCGGTGCGCTTGGAGGCGCGGATGATATCCTCGCCGCGCCGGAGGGTCACCATCTGCGATATTATCACCTGCAGCCGCTCCGGGTCGATGCCCAGCGCCCCCATCACCGCTTTCATGCGCGACACGTGCCCCTGGTGGTCCGCGCCCCAGATGTCGATCACCCGGTCGAAGCCGCGCTCGACGAACTTGTTGTAGTGGTAGGCGATGTCGGAGGCGAAATACGTGGGGAAGCCGTCGCTGCGCACCAGCACGTTGTCCTTGTCCTCACCCAGAGAGGTGGAGGCGAACCAGGTGGCGCCCTCCTTCTCCACGGTGAAGCCCTTCTCCTCCAGCATCGACATCGCCTTTTTATACTGACCGTTGTCGAACAGCTCGTGCTCGTGGAACCACACGTCGAAGGTGACCCCCAGCCGCTCCAGCTCCGACCTGATGGCGGCGATGACCCGCTCCATGCCGACCCGTCCCAGCTCGTCCTGCCTGTCCAGGTAGCGGTCACCAGCCTCCGCGACGATATCCTTGGCGATGTCGATCATGTACTCTCCGAAATAGCCCTCCTCGGGCATGGGCATGTCCTGCCCCAGCGCCTGCCGGTAGCGTGCGTACAGCGAGCCGAAGAAGGCCTGCATCTGGCTGCCGGCATCGTTGACGTAGTACTCCCGCATCACCTCATAGCCGGCGGCAGCCAGCACCCCCGCCAGGCCGCTGCCCAGCACCGCGCCCCGCCCGTGCCCCACGTGCAGCGGGCCGG
>CAYUWM010000092.1:0-2144 GCA_964448395.1 uncultured Dehalococcoidales bacterium | reverse complement strand
TGCGCACCGAGTTGCCGTCGATGAAGGCCTCCGGCTTGCGGTGGTGCGGATGCCAGGAGCCCATGCCAGTGCGGTCCCGTCCGTCCCACACAAGTCCCTTACCGCAGTGGGCACACATGCCCCCCTGCCTGATCCACGCCCGCCTGACAATATCTGAAGCAAACGGCATATCCTATATCGCTCCTGGGGTTAATTATCACGCCGAAACGCCCCCCTGTCAACTGCCCGATGCCCCAAAACGACAGGTGGGCTGGTGCACAATCGTTGACGCTGCACCTCCCGCCAATTAAAATAGAGCCAGCACCATGGACAAAGTCGTCGAGGTCAGCAACCTGCGCAAGAGCTACGGCGAGGTCAAGGCGGTCAACAACATCAGCTTCAGCGTGGCGCAGGGCGAGATATTCGGCATGCTGGGCCCCAACGGCGCCGGCAAGACCACCACCATGGAGATAGTGGAGGGTCTGCGGGACGCCGATGCGGGCAGCGTTGCGGTGCTGGGCATGGACATCAAGAAGCACCCGCGAAAGGTCAAGTCATATATCGGGGTGCAGCTCCAGGCGACGGCGCTGTACCCCCGGCTCACCGTCCGCGAGGTTCTCGACCTCTTCGGCAGCTTCTTCCCCCGGCACATCCCGGCGGACAAGCTGATAAAGATGTCGGGGCTGGAGGACAGCAAAGGCAAGCGCTGCATCAACCTCTCCGGCGGCCAGCAGCAGCGGCTATCGGTGGCGCTGTCGCTGGTTAACAACCCCCGCATCCTGTTCCTCGACGAGCCCACCACCGGCCTCGACCCGCAGTCGCGGCGCAACATCTGGCGCATCATCGAGGTCGTCCGCAAGGCGGGCAAGACGGTGTTCCTCACCACCCACTACATGGAAGAGGCGGAGCGCCTCTGCGACCGCGTGGCCATAATCGACCACGGGAAGATCATCGCCACCGACCGCCCCGACAGGCTGGTATCCAAGCATTTCGCGGAGCAGGCCATCGAGTTCGAGCTGGAACAGCACATCGGCGATGATGAGCTGGGTAAGGTGTCCGGCGTCACCAGCGCGCTGACGGAGGACGGCAAGACAATAATATATTCCAGCGCGGTACCGACCACCATATCGGCGCTGCTGGAGCTGGCCCACAGCAAGGGCACCGAGCTGAGCAACCTGCACGTGCGGCGGGCCACCCTGGAGGACGTATTCCTCAAGCTCACCGGCAGGAGGATCCGCGAGTGAGGGTATTCTCCAAGCTGATGGCGGCCCACTTCAAGCAGTTCGTCAGGGAGAAGGCGGCCATCTTCTGGACCTTCGCCTTCCCCATCTTCTTCATCCTCATCTTCGGCGCGGTGTTCGGCGGGGCGGACGATACAACATTCCCCGTCGGCCTGGTGATGGAGGACGACTCCGCCGTCGCCGGTCAGCTGAACACCACCATTCAGAACGTATCCGCCTTCGAGCTGCACTTTGGCCAGCGGGACGACGAGCTCAAGGCGCTGGAGGACGGCGACCGCCGCGCCGTCGTAATAATCAATGACGGATTCGGGGACAGCATAGCGCAGGGCGAGCAGGGCGATATCGATATATACTACGACCCTACGCAGACCACATCACAGCAGGTGGTGCTGCCCATCATCTACCAGGTCATCGACGGTTTCGACCGCGCGCTGGGACAGGCTCCCTCCATGATTCAGGTCAACGAGGAGACGCTCCAGTCCCACGACCTCCGCGCCATCGACTACCTTGTGCCCGGGATCCTGGCCATGGCCATCATGCAGCTGGGGATCTTCGCCGCTGCGGAGATCGTGAGCGACCGCGAGAACCGGGTGCTCAAGCGCCTGGGGGCCACCCCGCTGCGGCGCTCCACCATGATACTGAGCACCATCGCCTTCAGGCTCATCGTGGCCCTGTGCCAGGCCGCTATCATCGTTCTGGTGGCGCGGCTGGCATTCCATGTGCCCATGCTGGGGAACTGGGCTTTCCTCATCGGCATGGTCATACTGGGGACCCTCACCTTCCTCGCCATGGGCTATATGCTGTCCGCCTTCGCCAAGACGGAGCGCACCGCCATACCGCTGCTGATGTCCATCCAGTTCCCTATGATGTTCCTCTCCGGCATCTTCTTCCCGGTGGAGATGATGCCCGGCTTCATGCGCCCCA
>CAYUWM010000091.1:0-2284 GCA_964448395.1 uncultured Dehalococcoidales bacterium | reverse complement strand
CGCCCTGACCTCGGCGAGGTCGGACCAGAAGACGTGCAGTGCGGCACAGGCGATAATCTCATCGCCTTCACGCACCACGAAGAAGTCCCTTATGTTCTCGTACATCTCGCTGAGGGCACGGGGCAGCATCTCCCCCTTATTGGCATAGGAGTTGACCAGCTTCTGGATCGTCGGTATGTCTTTGATCCGCGCTTTCTCCGCTATCATCTGGGCACCAGCCTCTTCACCAGTGTACTGTAAAAAATGGTCGGGGGGTTTATCCTCAGCAAGCGGGTCACATACGGGCTGAGGCTCACCTTTACCGTATCCCCGCTCTCCAGCATCAGGTCCACCTGGCCGTCCACGCTGAGCACCGCCTGTTGATCGGCGCGTACCTTCAGCTCAACCACCGAGGCGGATGGCAGCACCAACGAATTATCGAATGTGGGATGGGGAGCGATGGGATTCAGCACCATATCCCGCGCCTGGGGATAGAGTATGGGGCCGCCGGCCGCCAGGGAGTACCCGGTGCTGCCGGTGGCGGTGGCAACGATAACCCCGTCCGACTTGTATGTGGTTAGCGCTGTGCCGTCTATAGCGATATCCACGTAGATGACCCGCGGGTTGACCCCCCTCCCCAACACGATATCGTTGAGCGCATGAAGGGTGTTTCTGCCGGGCAGCTCCGCCTGCAGCATGGCGCGCTCGTCGATCCAGCCCTTACCTTCGAGCAAAGCAGGCAGATGCTCACGAGCCTCATCCACGTTCAATTCGGTTAGAAAGCCGAGCTTGCCCAGGTTTATTCCCACGATGGGGACCGAAAGAGGCGCTGCCGCGCGCGCCGCGCGCAGTATAGTGCCGTCTCCGCCCACACTGAGGGCCAGGTCTGTGCCCTCCACCTGAGCCCTCGCCCCCTCCTCATCCCACGCCGAGCACAGCCCGGCGGAAGCATCTAAAGACGACAGGAACTCTGCCATCTGCTCGGCGAAACCCCGAGCAGCGTCGATCTTGGGATGATATAAAATTGCTATGCGCTTCAACAGCCGCTCTTAAAATTCACTTATGACGCGACAACCGGGCCGCAGTGGGAAGTCTATCATTGCACACGCACTCTGTCAAGGGAAACGCATATGTAAGACATCCCCCCGTGTCGTTTGAAAACACGATCTGCGACTGTGAACCATAGATTCAGCTACAGCCTGCGATATAAAGCCATTGACCTCGAACCAGACGTTAGTTATTATTAGAGTAGTTAAGGAGCATCTCCAGTGCCCCGTACAGACTTAATCTTGCTTCACCCGCCCAGCGTCTACGACTTTCGCCAGCAGACCATCCTTTACGGTCCGAGCAGCGACCAGGTCCCGTCATCGCCGATCTTCGAGTTGTACCCCATCGGCATCACCAGCATAGCGGAGTACCTGGAGCGCGCCGGCTACCGGGTGCGGATTGTGAACCTGGCGGTGCGCATGCTGCGCGACCCCAAGTTCGACGCCGAGAGGCTGATCAAGGACCTTGAGGCGCCGGTGTTCGGCATCGACCTCCACTGGCTGCTCCACTGCCACGGCGCCATCGAGATAGCCCGCCTGGTGAAACGGCACCACCCCCGATCGAAGATCGTTTTCGGCGGGCTGTCCTCCACCTATTACCACCGCGAGCTCCTGGACTACCCCGAGGTGGACTACGTTCTCCGCGGCGATTCCACCGAGGAGCCGCTGCGCCAGCTGATGGCCTGTATCCTCAATCACGAGGAGCCGTCAGAGGTGCCCAACCTGTCGTGGAGAGATGACGGTGGTGAGGTGCATGAAAATCCCTTCACCCACGTCCCCGACGACCTCAGCGGGGTGATGGTGGACTACTACGCCAACATGGTGCGCTCGGTGGTGCGCTACCGCGACCTCAGCAGCTCCCTGCCCTTCAGGCGGTGGCTGCGCTACCCCATAACCGCGGTGCTCACCTGCCGCGGCTGCACGCACAACTGCATAATCTGCGGAGGATCGTTCAGCGCCTTCCGCCAGTGCTACAACCGCGACCGTCCCGCCTTCCGTAGCCCGGAGGCGGTGGCCCGCGACATCAGCAGCATCGGGCGCTTCAGCAACGGCCCGATATTCGTGCTGGGAGACCTGCTCCAGGCGGGTGAGGATTACGCCTACCAGCTGCTCGAGCTTTTAGAACAACAGAGGCCCAAGAACCGGCTCATCCTGGAGCTCTTCGGCCCGGCGCCAGCGGCGTTCATCAAGAAGATGGGCCAGGCCTGCCCCGGCTTCTGCCTGGAGATATCGCCGGAGTCCCACGACCCCGAGGTGAG
>CAYUWM010000090.1:0-2423 GCA_964448395.1 uncultured Dehalococcoidales bacterium | reverse complement strand
GGGGATCCATCGCCGGCTCCATGGAGTGTCCGATAAAGGTGATGGCGATGATGGTAAGCGACAGGGCTACCCCCGCCGGGATCAGCCACCAGGTCCAGGCATTCATGTAGCTGAAGTCCAGCGCATCCTTCATCATCATGCCCCAGCTGACGGTGCCCGGGTCGGCGATGCCGATGAAGGCCAGACCAGCCTCCAGGAAAACGGCACGCCGCATGCTGTAGATAAAACCGACGACCAGTATGGGGCTCAGGTCGGGGATTATATGGCGGCGGATGAGGTACCACCTGCCGGCGCCGAAGCATCGTGCCGTGGACACGTGCATACGCTCCTTGATAGAGAGGGCCTGAGCCCTCACCGTCCTAGCACCGCTCTGCCAGCTGAGCAGGGAGAGCATGACTATCAGCATCCACAGGCTGGGTCGCAGGTAGGCGGCCAGCAGCACCATGATAATCAGTATCGGTATGACGATGAATGCGTCCACTACCCTCATAGTTATGCGGTCGAACAGGCCACCGATGAGCGCCGCGGCAGCGCCGATTATGGCGCTCAGGATCGTTGATATGAAGGCTACCGAGAGGCCTACCAAGAGCGACGTACGCGCACCGTACACCAGCTGGCTCCAGATATCCTGACCTACGTGGTTGGTGCCCAGCAGGTGTCCTGCCGACGGGGGCTGGAAAGCAGCCGTGCTTTGGCTCAGGGGGTCGTAGCCGGCCAGCAGCGGGGCGAGCAGCGCCATCAACGTGATAAGAGCGAACAAGCCGATGCCGAAACGGCCGCTGGTGCTGTGAGATACCTCTCGCCTCATACTAATGTGCATAGCTGACCCTCGGGTCTATCTTGGTGTAGGATAAGTCGATCAGGAGGTTAATCGCCAGCACCACGGTGGCTATCAGCAGCAGCACCCCCTGTATCACCACGTAGTCGCGGAACAGCAGGGCTTCATACATCAGGTGGCCGAGCCCGGGGTAAGAGAAGATTATCTCGATGAACAGGGTGCCGGTGATCAGTATGCCCACCCAGATACCGGTCATGGTCAGCACCGGCAGCATCGAATTCCTGCCGGCGTGCCGGTACTTGAGCGCCCGGGGAGACAGGCCTTTGGCCCTGGCGGTGAGCATGAAGGGCTCCTTGAGCACGGTTATCATCGTATTTCGGGTGAGCAGGTAGGCGGCGGCCACGTGGGCCAGCGTGAGCGCTGTGAGCGGCAGCACGAGGTGCTTGAGCACGTCCAGCAGCAGCGCCCCCCCGGAGAATCCGGAGTACGGCGTCACTGCGCCGGACAGCGGCAGCAGCCCCAGTGTGACCCCGAAGACCAGCAGCAGCACCGTGCCGATGAAGAAATCGGGGAAGCCGTTCAGCGACATCATCCCGGCGAGCATGCCGCGGTCGAGTTTGCTGCCGCGGCGCCACCCGGACTCGATGCCGAGGAAGATGCCAATGATGGTTGACAATATCAGCGACAGGCCCACCAGCAGCAGCGTCCACGGCAGCCGCCCCAGAATCACATTGAAGACGGAAGCGTTGTAGTAGTAGGAGTACCCCAGGTCGCCGGTGAACAACCCCTTGAGGTACGCGCCGAACTGGTTCCACAGTGACTGATCGAGGGCGAAGCGCTGCACCAGGTCGGACTGGAGCTGCGGAGACATCTGCACCAGAGCCTCGTCTCCGTAGATCGCCATCAGCGGGTCGCCGGGCATCAGCCGGGGGAGCAGGAAGTTGAGCGTCAGTATAATCGCCAGCGCGATGATGTAGATGGTGATGTTTTTAGCGCCCAACACCCGGCCAAACGAGCCGAAGCGTGACGCCGCCCGGCCACAAATCGTCCTAATCGACCTCATCCTCTTGGAACTCCCTGGTTATCAGCTCCATCCACTCCGGCATGCGCACATCACGCACCTGGTGATATCCCGGGGTGTAAGGCTTGATGTCGATCAGGGGGCTGCCATCCACTGCATCCAGGCCGGTTACCCTCAGCACGTTGCCTTGCCGCTCCACCAGCCGCACGGTGGTCAGCAATACGGGATTGGGCCTCATCGGGCTGCGGGTGGCGAATATGCCCACCAGGGGGAAGTCCTTTCTGCCCAATGGATGCCCCCGCGTCAGTTTTCTGTCTTCCGGCGCGCCCAGGTGCGGCCAGTAGAGCACCAGCAGGTGCGAGAATTCCTCTATGCCGTCCAGTATGCCGTCCTCCACCAGCTTGCTGTCGACCACCAGCTCGGCTATCGACTTCCGCTCCTCTTTGTACCGTTCGATTTGGGCCTGGTGCATCTCGATTGGGGAGTCACAATGCAGATCTCCCGCTCTGGCTACCAGGTGAGGCTGCTGAACGCTGCTCCTGATGAACCCCACGGGCCTGAGTTTCATCTCGTCCTGGCTGCGGGTATCGCCATCCTTCTCGCTACGAGCCATTGTTCACCTCA
>CAYUWM010000089.1:0-2441 GCA_964448395.1 uncultured Dehalococcoidales bacterium | reverse complement strand
TTTGCCCCCAGAACAGGCATAACGGCGGAAGCCGGCTCACCAGGCGATGTGATAAAGTTGTAGCCAGATAGAGCAGAGGGGAAACTGGTGGGAAAGGGGGGAGGAAAGATGGAATGGTGGGCAATACTAACTCTAGTAGTGGTTGGCCCATGGGTCTTTTACGGGCTGATTGTTTTGTCCCTGGGCGCTTTGTTGCTCTTACACAATAGGGGTGAAGAGCGCAAAGAGGGGATCATACGGAATGTAGCCCCGAGGCCCTCGCTGGTCAGGTTTTGGTATCCCCACGGGCTGGTCCACCTCCACAGTCACTAAGGCACAGGGAATAGACGTCGGTTACGGTGTATAGGGGAGAGCTATTCCTTGCCATCCGGCGCTTGTTGGGCCACCCGGGAGATTCTAAGCTTGCGACCCTCGGGTGTATCCGCGCAGTCGATCAGCAGGCCCTCCACCGTTTCGGATAACTCCCAGCCCACCAGAAGCACGCTGGTTCCCCGGTGCTCTATTACCTGGTCCCCATCGAGGGGGGTATCCGGAGCTATGGCCAGCTTACCGTCATCGGTGGTGAACAGCCGGAGCATTACATCGTCAAAGGCATTCTGCGGGTCGGCGAGCTTCGCCTTCTCCAGCAGTGCCTCCAGTTCCTCTGCAGCTTTTGGTGTAACCGTAATCATGAATTTCCTCCTCCCTCCCTGATTGGTACAGCGAAGATGCCCGGCATCGTCTGAGTGAGCATGTTCTATTGACGAAGAGATAACATAACACACGGTGCTCGTATTGTCAAGTTTAAGCATTATGCCGGCCGGGGGGCGAACCCGATATTTCCCGAGCGCCGAGGTGACAAAACGGCCCTTGAAACGTCTATACCTGTAGAGGACGATAACGAAGAAGGAGGTAAATATGAAGAGGTTTCTGGTTATCTCAGCGGCGGTGATAGTGGTGGCGGCCATCGCCGGCGGCAGCATCGCCGCGGCGGGCGGTGCAACCGGTGTAGTCGATGCTAACGAGGCTCTTGAGGCGGTGAGCGTGTCGGCAATGCTGGCGGACCCGGCATACGATACGGAGGTGGCGATATACGGGCAAGTGAGCCTGATGGGGGAGCTGTTCTGCCCCTGCTTCGAGCTGCGCTCAGGCAACGGGACGGTGATGGTGTGGTACGACCTGATGGCCGATGAGGACGGGGAGATGCGGCCCGCGGTGAGCGTCGAGGGCATAGAGAACGGCGACTGGGTGGTGGTCACCGGCGAGCTGCAGCCAGGCGGGGCAAACCCCGGCGAGTTCTGGGCTGCAAGCGTCGATAAGGCGGTATCGGCGGATGCCGGCGCTGACGGTGGAGAGGTCACGCTGGCGGTCGGCGATCTGCTGGTGATAACCCTCGAATCCAATCCGACGACGGGGTACGGCTGGTCGCTGGCGGGTGCCGGCGAAGCCGATGTGATCGCTTTCGCGGGCAACGAGTTCATAGCTCCAGAGTCGACAGAGCCACTGGTGGGGCAGGGGGGCGTGGAGGTGTGGGCTTTCCAGGCGGTCGCGGAAGGCGGGGGCAGCCTATCGATGGAGTACATCAGACCCTGGGAGGAAGGCGCTGAGCCGGAGGATACGTTCAATATAACAGTAGTGGTGGAATAGCCAGAGCAGATATGCTGATATAATACCCGCCCGAACGTTCGGGCGGGTATTTTGTTGTCTCCCTGATGATTGCAGCAGTAGGCATAAATACCTACCTTTTCGGCTGGTGAAGCAGGACATTTCGGCAGGAGGGAACAGGAAGAACGGCGGAAGCCGGTTCCTGCCCTCGCGTGGTACAGTGATAGCGGAAAGAGAAAGAGGCGCAAAGCCGTAGAAAGGAGGAACGGAAATGGAATGGCAGATCATCCTGGTGCTGGTGGTGTTCGCTCCCTTGATCCTCTTCCCGGCGGCTTTCATCTGGTACGTCAACATCGGAGGCTTCTATAAGGAGCTGAAGGCGCGGCGGGCTGAGAAGGCTGCCAAGACGGAGAGGGTAATCGAGACGGGTGGCCTGAGACCCACGCCGTACAGGGCTTAGAAGGGCACGAGCGACAAGGCTAGAAAGGAGGAACAAGTCTAGTAGCGGAAAAGAATAAACTTTTGGTCAAAGGGATGGTGGCGGCGAGCTAGAGGGGCGGCGAAGAGATATCACCGCCCCTCTAGATATTGGTGTTTTGTATCATTCCCACTTGAAGAAGCGGATGGCTACCACGATGCATACCAGCAGCCAGCCCGTCAGCACGCCGAAGTTAATTAGTTGTGAATGTAGAGCGGAGGACTCCACCATTATCTGCCTCAGCGAGTCGCCGAGATAGGTCAGCGGCATGGCGTCCATTATGGGGCGCATGAAGCCGGGCATCATCTCTATTGGGAAGAAGATACCGGAGAGGAACATCATGGGGAACTGGATGGACATGAGCAACGGCATGGCTGTC
>CAYUWM010000088.1:0-2878 GCA_964448395.1 uncultured Dehalococcoidales bacterium | reverse complement strand
GGCGGAGGAGGCGCTGCGGGAGAGCGAGGAGAACTACCGGGAGCTGTTCGACGGCGCGGTGGACGGCAAGTTCGTCATCGATGCCGAAACGCTGAAGGTAGTGCTCGTCAACAAAAGCACCCTGGATATGTTTGGATTCGATTCCGTCGAGGAGGTGTCCGAGCTGAACCTGCTCGATTACATCCACCCGGACGACAGGGAGCGCGCGCTCAAGATTATGACCGAGGACATGTTCGAGAAAGACCTGCGGCAGGTCAACGAGTTCCGCGTGTACACCAAGCAGGGCGAAGATAGATGGATAAGCGCTGTCGCCTGCAAGATCGAATATCAGGGGAGAATGGCAGGCATGGCCTCGTTCACCGACATCACCGAGCGCAAGCGGGCGGAGGAGGAGATAAGGCGCTATGCCAGGCGGGAGGCAACCCTGCACCAGGTCGCTCAGGCGGTTAGCCAGACCATGGACATGGACGAAATGCTGAATAGCGTTCTGGACAAGGTGTGCGAGGTTGCAGATACCACCGTCTGCGGCATCTTCCTGCTGGAACTGGAATCCGCCGAGATAGCTCTCAAGGCCTACAGGGGAGTATCCGAGGAGTTCGTTGAAAGCCTGGGGGTGATAAAGCTGGAGGAGTCGGAAATCAAGCGGGCGCTGGAGTGGCAGGATCCTGTTGTAGAGCCGGACAAGTTGTTCACCAGGGTCAATGCGGATAAGGTGGCGGCGGCAGTGGAGAGAGAGGGGTTGCGATGGTATATGCTGCTGACCTTCTGGTCCAAAGGCATACCGCTGGGGGCGCTGGCGCTTGGCGACCGCCGCGAGCGCCAGCTCAGCAGCGATGAGACAGACCTGCTCAACTCCATCGGCAGCGAGATAGCGGTGGGCATCGATAACATCCAGTTGCTGGAGAGGGCGCAGGAGCTGTCGGTAACCGACGAGCTGACTGGCCTGTACAACCGCCGCCATTTCTACGACATGCTGGAGGCTGAGATGGCTCGAACTGTGAGATTCGAGCACCCCTTCACACTAGTCATGCTGGACCTCGACGGGTTCAAGGAATACAACGACAAGTTCGGGCACATCAACGGCGACGCCGTGCTTAGATCGCTGGGGCAGACGCTCAAGTCAACGCTGAGGAAGAGCGATACCTACTTCCGCTACGGGGGCGACGAGTTCACCGTCATCCTTGCCGGGACGGATGCGCAGAGGGCAAAGCAGGTTATCGAGCGGGTCAGGATGAGGTGGCAGCAGACGCCCAAGGCGCTGTACCCCATACTGGAGACCCCCCTCGGGTTCAGCGCCGGCATCGCCCAGTTCCCCGAGCACGCCGACACGGCGGACGGCCTGGTGTTCATGGCCGACAGCGCCCTGTACCACGCCAAGGAAGAGGGGGGGTACAGAGCGGTGCTGGCTTCGGACCTGAAGTCACTCTCCCCGGAGATACTGGAGGCGGCAACGCCGGACCATGTCTACGCGCTGGCATCTACCGTGGACGCCAAAGACCCCTATACCTACGGGCATTCCAAGAACGTGGCTGACATAGCTCAAGCAATAGGCAAAGAGATAGGCATGTCGGGCAAGGAATTGGCAGACCTGCGCAACGCCTCCCTGCTGCACGATATCGGCAAGCTGGGCATCCCCGACGCTATTCTTACCAAGCCCGGGAAGCCGACAGAGGAGGAATGGGAGATCATCAAGAGGCACTCCGCCGAGGGTGGAAGGATAGTAAGCTATGTAAAGGACCTGTCACCGCTGGTGCCCATGATACGGCACCACCACGAGTGGTACGACGGCACAGGCTACCCCGACGGGTTGAAGGGGGAAGAGATACCGCTGGGTGCCCGCGTCATAAGCATAGCGGACGCGTACGATACTATCACCGGGAAGCGTCCGTACAAGGACCCTATCTCACACGAAGAAGCGTTGGAGGAGCTGAAGCGGTGTTCCGGAACCCAGTTCGACCCCGAGTTTGTGCAGGCTTTCTGCCGGGCGATGAGCGAAGTAGGAGAACCGGAGTAGAATCAAGGCCAGCATTGAGCAAGAGATTAATGCAACTGTACTTCAATCTGATATACATGCCGCTTTATGACCATACGGTGGCTCAGACCAGCCCCTACCAGAGGCTGCAAAAGGAATGTGTCGGTAAGCTCCGGTTCGGCAGCGGTGACGAGGTGCTGTGCGTGGGCGTGGGCACCGGCAGCGAGATCCTCAGCATCCTGGGTAATGACGGTGGGGTGCTGATTACGGGGATAGATGCGTCGCCGCAGGCCCTGCGCCGCGCTCGAAAAAAGGTATTGAAGCATGGTAAGGAAATAACAGCAATACAGATGGATGCGCACCGGCTGGAGTTCGCTGAGGGCAGCTTCGACAAAGTGTTCTGTGTGCACGTCATGGGCTTCTTGGAGGACGATAGAACAGCGACACAGGAGATAATGCGGGTTCTGAAAAAAGGAGGCCAGTATGTTATCACCTACCCTTCGGGGTCCGGCAGCTTTGAACTGACAGGGGAGATAACACGGAACATCTGGCGCGACCTGAGAGCGGGACGATTGCTGAAGGCGGTCAAACAGTGCTTCGCAACGGCTGTTGCCGGCGTTGCCTACGCACCGGGGGCCTCCTGGGTTAAGCCCAGACAGGGTTTCTACTCGCAGGAAAGCCTCAAGAGCATGCTGAACGAACTGGGATTTAGGGATTACCGTATAGAAGAAGATCGGGCATACCAGGACATCATCGTCCATGGAGTGAAATGAAAGGGGGGGCTAGATGCTTCCAGAGGACAAGTACTTCCAGACCAAAGATGAAAACAAGATATGGCAGAGGTATTGCGGCTTTCTCGACCTCTCTCTTGAAGATTTCATGCAGATCCAGCGCCGCCTGCTGATG
>CAYUWM010000087.1:0-3379 GCA_964448395.1 uncultured Dehalococcoidales bacterium | reverse complement strand
CGGTGCTGCCTTGGGCTTCTCCTTGGGCGGTTCAGCGACAGGTGCTGCCTCCACGGCTTCCTCGACGGGGGCCGGCTCCTCAGCAGGCGGTGCCTCCTCCGCGACCGGTTCCTTCTTCTTCCTGCCCCGCTTCTTGGGCTTCTCCTCTGCCTCCTCAGCCACCGGCGCTGCCGTTACCTCCTCGGCGACCGGCGCCGGCGTCGGTTCGGGTGCTGGCGCGGGTGCGGGAGCCGCGACCGGTGCCGGTGCGGGCCTGCGCGCCGCCTTCCTGGCCGGGGCCGGGCCGCTGGCCGATGCCGCGGTCACGGCAAAGCTGCTGCCAACCAGCGCGCCCGCCATCACCATATACAGGCCGTATGCGGGACCACCCACTGTGGCCGTGTCCGTCTGGGACTGCGTCATGAACCAGAACGCCCCCACCGCAGCTACTGCGGCTGCCAGCGCCGCCAGTATGCTCATGGTCATAACCGGCGCCCGCGATCTCCTCACCGATATTGACACGATCAGGGACGGCAGGGAGAACACGATTATCAGAACGCTGCCGATGAAAGCCAGCAAGACGGGGAGCATGTCTATCTGCAGGAAAAGTGGCGGCGTTTGTATCAGGTCGATAAACTGCCACCCGGTGGGAGCCCATCCCGGCCTGGGTGTCCCCGGGGCCAGCGTAGCCCAGGGCATGAACACCCCGGCTATCGCCACAATGCCACATACAAGCGTAATAAGCGACCCTGCTATCCTCATGTCGTACCTCCTGTTAGTGCCCGCTAAGCCGCTGGGCAAAGGTGCGCTAATTATACACGATTGTCAAGGAATATCACAACTCCTCCCCCTGCCCCGCACCCGCCCTCCGCCGCCGCCTCACCAGCCACAGGCCAGCGCCGGTGAGAGCGACCACGCCTGCTGCTACTAACAACAGTGTAACCCACCACGGCTGCAAGCAATAACTCATATCACTCCACTCATCACCGTCATAGTGCAGGATGACGCGACCGGTACCTACTGCAAATATATCGCTACTCGAACTTCCCCATATATCTTTAAGGAAAAAATTAGCCGTTTGCCTAGGGTGATCATAGTCCGTATATCTCCACTCGTTACCATTATAGTTCCAAATTGCACCTAAACCATAGCTAATGGCGCTGCCAACAGCAAACACATCTGTACCTGATGTGCCCCATATACCATAGTATAGATTCACTTCATAATTCTGTTCTCTTTCGGGCATAGGACTCCAGTGTTCTCCATCGTAGTGCAAAGCGATATGCTCACCCATTGCAAACACATCTGTATTGGATGACCCCCAGACCGCCTTCAGGTCATATGATCCCCCTCCACCCATGGCAATCCAATCATTTCCGTCATAGTGTAAAATGGTACCGCCGTCGCCCACAGCAAAAACGTCATCGGAAAAAGCACCCCATATATCATTCAGGTTCCTGCAATAACCGGTATCTGTCTCAACCCACCGGCTTCCGTTATATCTCAGAACGGCACCGCAGCCACCCACAGCAAATATCCCAATCGCCGGTGTCCCCCACACAGCATTAAGCTCATTTTTACTGCTAATCATGATGTCCCACTCACTCCCATCATAGTGCCATATATCACCGCCCCCGCCCACTGCGAATACATCGGTCGGAGACGTGCCCCAGACATCCTCCAGTCCAACCTGTATGTCGGCATCCATCCTGCTCCATCCGCTACCGTCATAGTGAAGAACCAAACCTCCACCTTGAGTATGTCCACCATCACCATATATATCACCTTGAGCATATCTACCCACAGCAAATACATCGTGTGGCGCCGTGCCCCACACGCCTTCAAAGTGATACCACTGACTAAAGGTCCACGAGTGCAACATGCATACTAAATATGCAAGCATCAACCCAAAGGTTAACAAAATGAAGAATGCTATACTCAAGGATATTTTTTTCATCTTCGCTATCACAGCCCGGAGTATGCGCAACTATACACGCAAAAGGGGTCAAAGGTCAAGTGCCCCAAGGTCTAAAATGTGACACCCACCGGTTGACACCTATAGAACTTTTGTGCTATTCTGGCAGGTCTAAGGAGGCAGCCATGATCCCGCACCTCATACTGACACAGTACATCGTCACCGCCGTCAGCGCCGGCTTCAACGCGTGGTACTTCTTCCGCTACCGCTCGCCGCTGCTGCGACGGCGCATCGGGGCGCTTACGCTGGCCATGCTCAGCACCGCCATACTGTCGGAGAGCCTGTACTTCGCCGCCACCGCCCTGCTGCGGCCGGACTGGGCCGGCGGCTTCTTCTTCAACCCCAGCTGCTGGCTGGCGGCGCGCACGCTGCTGTGCCTCGGCTCGCTCACCGTGAGCGCGCTGGTGCTGCGTCGGTACATGACGATAAATCGATAGAGGGATGGAAGCATGTCGATACTGTCGGAAGCGATAAAGGCGAAACAGTGGGAAACGGCGGCGCTGTGCCTGCTCATCGGGCTGGCGCGGGCGGTCTCGAGCGTGCCCGAGGACGCGGTGGAAGGGGTCATCGACCTGCTGGAGGGAGAGGATGGCGAAGCGGGCGGGTAAAAAGCAGCCGCGCGATGGCTTCTACGGCCGGGCGCTGAGCGAGGCGGAGCGGGTGCTGCTGCCGCAGGCGGCCGAGGTGCAGGGGCTGGAGCAGGAGATCGCCCTGCTGCGGGTCAAGCTGGCGACGGTGGTGCAGGAGCACCCCGAGAACCTGCCGCTGATGCTGCGCGGGGTGGAGCTGCTGGTGCGGGCGGTGTCCGCCGAGTACCGCCTGTCCAGGAAGTCGCAGGACAACCTGGCCGCCGCCATCGACGGCGTCCTCAAGGAGATAGGCAGCGCCTTTTTCGAGTCCACATAGTGATGGAAACAGTTCGATGCGTGAAGTGAGATGGCAGACGATAGTTCCAGGCAACTCGCAGCAACCATCAAGCGGCTGGTCGATAGGGCCAGGGGTCGACGACAGGCCCGCGACGTCGGCATCGCCCCCGGTTGCGCCTACGGGGTGCTGGTCGAGGAGCGGCTGCGGCTCGCCGAACGCGAGGTGCGGGAGCTGAATGGGCGCATCAACGGCCTGCTGTTCCTCCTCATCGCGCTGGTGATAGCCGAGGTCATCATCAGGCTGGTGGATTAGCCCATGATACAGCAGAGGCTCAGGCCGTACCAGGTGCAGATCGGCGGCGCCGTGTTCGACAGCGTGATGCGCCGCAAGGGGCTCACCTTCTCCGTGGAGATAGCGCGGCAGGGGGGCAAGAACGAGCTGTCCGCCCAGCTGGAGGTGCTGCTGCTGACCCTGTTCATCGCCCGCGGCGGCAACCTGGTCAAGTGCGCCCCCACCTTCCGCCCGCAGACCGTCACCAGCATGCTGCGGCTCAGGGAG
>CAYUWM010000086.1:0-3571 GCA_964448395.1 uncultured Dehalococcoidales bacterium | reverse complement strand
GGCTCGGCGGCTCGCTGCTGCTGGCGTGCGTCATGAACCCGGAACTGCCCAAGTTTCTAAAATACCAGACGCGACAGGTGAGAAAGCTCCCTATCGACGTACGGTTAAGCATGACAGTCGACACTTCGTTCGTCGATAAGATGCAGCCAGACGCAGTCGTAGTGGCCACCGGCGGCATACCCCCGCAGTACGATATCCCCGGCGCCGGGGGCTCTAACGTCCTCAGCAGCCACGATATGCTGACAGCTATGCTTCGACCACCGTCAAAAGGTGGAATGATGCAGCGACTGATGTGGCGCTTCGGCTCGCTGGCGCTGCGCTACATCGACCGCCCGTCGCTCGTCAGGTGGGCGCTGGGGTTGCCATTCCCCTTCAAGAAGCGGGTGGTCATCATCGGCGGCGGCTTCGCCGGCTGCGAGCTGGCCGACGTGCTGGCGGAGAGAGACAAAAAAGTAACGCTACTCGAGGAGTCCCGCCGCCTCGGCTTCGACATCGGCATCACCACCCGCTGGGTGCAACTGATGCGGCTGTGGCAATCCGGCGTCAACATGCAGCGGAACGCAAAGGTGGAGCAGATCACCGATAGAGGGGTCAGGGCGATTGTCGAGGACGATGAGCAGTTCTTCGAGGCGGATACCGTGGCGCTGACCAAGCCCCTGGAAGTAAACGAACATCTGGCGAAAGAGCTCCAAGACAAGGGATACAAGGTCTACCGCGTGGGCGACTGCGCCGCCACCGGCGGACGCATCATGGAGGCTATGGCCGCCGGGTTCCGCGCCGGCTACGAAATATAGAAGACACAGAGCGCAAATCCCAGGCAAGATACGACATAAGCCTCATTAAAGTCGAAACTCAAGCGCCATCGCCTTTTTACACTATCACCACCCGCCTCGACCGTCATCATCCTCCTCGACCGTCACAGTCCTCCTCAATCGCCATCACCCTTCTCGACTGTCATCATCCGGCTTGACCGGATGATCCAGCGGAATATGTGACGGCTGGATTACCCGAGCAAGTCGGGCAATGACAGATGCCTTGTCCCTCCTCCCCTATTGACCCTCAGGCTCCCCCGCGCGTTACTACTACCACGAACCCTTTGCCAGCCAACGCCCGCCTCAACCGTCATCCAACACCCCCCTCAATCGTTATCATTCTCCCAAATCGTCGTCATCCGGCTCGACCGGATGATCCAGACGAATTGTGTACCGACTGGATTGCCCGATCAAGTCGGACAATGACAGATGTCTTGAAGCCCGACTAAGGCACGGATAATTACTCCCTGCCTTCACCTATTGACCCTCAGCTCCCCTGAACGTTACTATTATCACGAAACATTTATCCAATAACCTTTACAACAGGTAACTTATGACCAAGCTAGACAGCCTGTTCCAGCCGATCGAGATCGCCGGGCTGGAGCTGAAGAACCGAATCGTCTTCCTCGCCGCCGCCACCGAATACAGCGACAACGGCTTCGTCGACTGGCGCGAGGTGGCCTACATGGCGGCACGAGCCAGGGGCGGGGCCGGGCTGCTCACCACCGGCATGCTGGTTCCCTCCTACATGGGCCCCATCCCGCTGAACGTGATCTACGACGATAAATTCATCCCCAACCTGCACCAGATCACCGACGCGGTGCATAAAGAAGGAACGAAAATAGCGGCCCAGATAGGCATCCAGTACTTCTGGGCCAAGGACGAGGACGCACCGGTGGAGGAGGTCAGCCCCTCGGGGATAGCCACCCGGCGCAACTCCAGCCCCCGCGCGCTGACGGCGGACGAGATCCAACTTATAATCGATGCCTATGCCGAGGCGGGCCGCCGGGCGCGGGACGCCGGCTTCGACGCCGTGGAGATCATGTGCGGCATCGGCTACCTCATAGCCCGATTCCTGTCGCCGCTGACCAACCGGCGCACCGACGATTACGGCGGGTCGCTGGACAACCGCATGCGGTTCATGCTGCAGATAATCGCCGCGACAAAGGATAAAGTGGGCGATGACTACCCGCTGATATGCCGCATGTGCGCCGACGATTTCATGGAGGGCGGCCAGAGGCTGGAGGAGACCCGTCAGGTGGCCATCGCCCTGGAGCGGGCCGGCGTCCACTGCCTCAACGTCGGGGCGGGATGGCACGAGTGCCGCACCCCGCTGGTCTACATGTCGGTGCCGCGGGGCAACTTCGTTTACCTGGCGGAGGAGATAAAGAAGGCGGTGAGTATCCCGGTG
This sequence comes from uncultured Dehalococcoidales bacterium, assembly GCA_964448395.1. Classification (GTDB taxonomy): domain Bacteria; phylum Chloroflexota; class Dehalococcoidia; order E44-bin15; family E44-bin15; genus CAYUWM01. Next base: position 1,348 of record CAYUWM010000086.1, on the reverse strand, counting down.
ATCGCCGCCTACCGCATCAACGACCCGCTGCTGGCGGACAGCATCATCGCCGAGGGCAAAGCCGACCTCGTCGGCATGGCGCGCGCCCTGATAGCCGACCCGGAGTTCCCGAATAAAGCGCGCGATGGGCGGTTCGACGATATCCGGCCGTGCATCGCCTGCGGGTACTGCCTGGACTCGGTTCTGCTCGCCGCCCCGATGGCCTGCGCGGTGAACCCCGAGGCGGGCAGGGAGACAGAGCTGGCGACAGCACCCGCCGCACAACCGAAAAAGGTTTACGTTATCGGCGGCGGGCCTGCCGGCATGGAGGCGGCCGCCGTGGCAGCGCAGCGTGGCCACGACGTAACCCTGTTTGAAAAAGGCGAAAAGCTGGGCGGAAACCTGCTGCTGGCGGCGGTGCCCTCCTACAAATGGGAGCTGAATAACCTCACCAAATATATGGAGGCCCAACTTCAAAAAAGCGGCGCGAAGGTTGTGCTCAACACCGAAGCGGACGAGGCGACCGTCGCCGCAGGCAAGCCCGACGCGATCATCGTGGCCGCCGGCGCCCGCCCGATTGTCCCCGGCATACCAGGCGTTAACGGCGACAACGTTGTCACCGCGCTGGATGTGCTCTCCGGTAAAGAGCAGGTCGGCGACCGTGTGGTGGTCTTGGGCGGGGGGCAGGTGGGCTGCGAGACCGCCGAGCACCTCGCCGAGAAAGGGCACAAGGTGACCGTTTTAGAGATGCTGGAGCGCATAGGCAGCGATATCGGGCTGACCACCCGCTGGGTCATCATGCAGCGGCTGCGGGATGCCGGCATCTCTATCGAGACCGGCGCCCGGGTGGTGCAGATCACCGGCGAAGGCGTCAACGCCGAGCGTAACGAGGCCGTCGAGTTCTTCCCCGCAGACAGCGTGGTGCTGGCGGTGGGGCTGACGCCCCGGGACGAGCTAGCACAGAGGCTAAAGGATAGCAACGCTGAAGTCCACTGCATCGGGGACTGCGCCGAGGTGCAGAAGATGGCCAACGCCATCGAGGCCGGTTTCCGCGTTGCCATAGCGATCTAAGGTACAATCGAGAATCACAGTAGCCTCATTAATAACATTTGAGACAAACTTTTAGGGCTGCAAAGTACGAAAAAATGTTGATCGATATCCACACCCACACCGTGCCCCTGTCCGATGACAGCGATATGGCCCCCAGCGAGCTGATCGAGCGCGCCAAGGCCGTCGGGCTCGACGGCGTGTGCATCACCGAGCACGATGCCTTCTGGAAGCACGACGACATCGCCGCGCTGTGCCGCAGGCACGATTTCCTGGTGCTGCCCGGGGCGGAGCTGAACACCGAGGATGATCACCTGCTGGT
>CAYUWM010000085.1:0-3645 GCA_964448395.1 uncultured Dehalococcoidales bacterium | reverse complement strand
TCATGGACTGGCAGCATATAAAGGTCGGCAGGGGCAGCGCTCAGGTGAGGCTAAAGCTGCGCGATATACGCGGCGGACACACCATCGAGCGCACCTTCCAGGCGGGCGAGAAATTCGCCCGGGCGCGGATGGACCGGCATACAGTGCAGTACCTATACAACGACGGTGACCTGTTCCACTTCATGGATTCGGAGAGCTACGAACAGATCATGCTGAACCGGGATCAGCTGGGGGACGCTGTCAACTATATGAAAGAGGGGATATCCCTGGATATCCTGTACTACAAGGAGGAGCCGATCAGCGTGGAGCTGCCCAATTCGGTGGAACTGGAGGTGGTGGAGACGGAGCCGGGCTTCAGGGGCGATACCGCCACCAACCTGAACAAACCGGCCAAGCTGGAGACGGGCATCACTATACAGATTCCCCTGTTTGTCGACGTAGGGGAGATAATCAGGGTTGATACCCGCACCGGGGCATACCTCGAAAGGGTAGGCTAGATGCAGATCCACTCCGTCGCCGAGGTAACGGGCTACCTCCGGGGGCTGCTGGAGGCCGATGACCTGCTGACCGATATCTGGGTCAGCGGCGAGGTTTCCAGCCTGTCGGAGTCGGCGGCGGGACACCTGTACTTCACGCTGAAGGACGAGGCCAGCCAGCTGCGGTGCGTGCTGTTCAACCGCGCTCGCCTGCCGGTTGCCATCGAGAACGGGATGGCGGTGGTGGCCCACGGCCGCATCTCCATCTACGAGGTTACCGGCGCCCTCCAGCTATATGTCGATACGGTGCAGCCGGAAGGCATGGGCATCCTCTACCTCGAGTTTGAGCGCCTCAAGGCCAAGCTGCAGGAAGAGGGGCTGTTCGCCCCCGAACGCAAGCGGGATATACCGGCGTTTCCACAGCGCATCGGGGTGGTAACCTCCCCCGACAGCGCCGTGCTCCACGACATCATCAATATCATAACCAGGCGCTACCCGCTGGTGGAGCTATTGCTGTGCCCCACGCCGGTGCAGGGCGACGGGGCGGTGGCAGGCATCGTGCGGGCGTTCGAGTCGCTGAACGCCGTCGAGGACATAGATGTGGTGATACTGGCACGCGGTGGCGGTTCGATGGAGGACCTGCAGGCGTTCAACCAGGAACTCGTGGCGCGGGCCGTATGCGGCAGCCGGGCGCCGGTGATCAGCGGGGTGGGACACGAGACCGATTTCACCATCGCCGATTTCGTCGCCGACCTGCGCGCTCCCACGCCGTCGGCGGCGGCGGAACTGGCAGTGCCCAGCCGCGATGAGCTGGATGCGCAGCTTATATCCTTCAGCCGGGGTTTGTCGGCAGTTCTGTCGGGCACCATCGACCGCTGCCGCCAGCAGGTGGACGATGCGGCGAGCCTCGCCGGAACGCATCTGGATAATATCGTCGGCACGTACAAGGAGAGGCTCATGGTACAGGAGCTGGCATTAGACTCGTTAAACCCCTTGGCCACGCTCGGTCGCGGCTACGCGCTGGTGCAGCACGCCGGCAACGGTGAGGTGGTGTCCAGCATCGCGCAGGTGGAGCGCGGCGATAGCCTCGATATCAAGGTGAGCGACGGGCAGTTCGGCGGCAGGGTCAGCGGAGCGAAGAAAGGGCTGCAGGCATGGATGAAGGGCTTTCCTTCGAAGAAGCACTAGAGCGATTGGAGCAGATATCTCAGGCTTTGGAGCAGGGCGGTCTCAAGCTGGAGGAGGCCATCGCCCTCTACGAGGAGGGTATCGGTCTGCTAAAAACGTGTCACCAGCGTCTGAATGCCGCCGAGCTCAAGATCGGGCAGCTCAACACGCCCGCTGAGGAAGAGACGGAAGGCGAGGACGATTCCCCTTGATCAAGGCGGACCTGCACGTGCACACCTGCTATTCCGGCGACTCCAGGACCACGCCGCAGCAGGCGGTGGCCCGTTGTGAGGCGGTGGGAATCAATTGCCTGGCGGTGACCGACCACAACAAGATCGGCGGGGCGCTGGAGATAAAGAAGATCGCCCCGTTCCAGGTGATCGTCAGCGAGGAGATACACACCCGTAACGGTGAGGTGATCGGGTTCTTCCTGCAGGAGGAGATACCCAAGGGCCTGCCGGTGGATGAGACGGTGCGGCGGATAAAGGAGCAGGGGGGGCTGGTGGGGGTGCCCCATCCCTTCGACAACCTGCGGCAGTCGGCGCTGCAGCGTTGCAGCTTGGAGGAGATACTGCCACAAATTGACATAATCGAGACATTCAACGCGCGGGTCATGCTTGGTCGTCACAATACGATGGCTGCCGATTTCGCCCGGGAGCACGGCCTGCCCGCCAGCGCCGGCAGCGACGCGCACACGGTGAACGAGATCGGGAACGCGTACGTGGAGATGCCCGAGTTCGACAACCCGCAGGGGTTCCTCGCCGCGCTGTCGCAGGGCAAGATCGTGGGCCGCATATCGCCGCCGTGGGTGCACATCTGGAGCAGCTGGTCGCGGTTGAGGAGATGGTGAAGGTGTCGGGCAAGTACAGGATAGGATGGTTCTCCAGCGGCAGGGGAGAGGGCTCTCGTAACCTTCTGCGGGCGGTGTGGGACAGCATCGCCGGTGGAGAGATAGACGCCGGGATATCGTGGGCCTTCTGCAACCGGGAGCAGGGGCAGGCCGAGGGCAGCGACGCCTTCATCCGGCAGGTGAACGGCTACGGCATACCCCTCGTCTGCGTGTCGTCGCAGCGGATGCGGGAGAGGCACGGCGAGGATTGGCGACCCCGGTTCGAGGAGGAGGCGGTGCGTGCCCTGGAGGGCCGCGACGCCGACATCGTGGTGCTAGCCGGGTACATGCTGATCGCCGGCGCCGATATGTGCCGCCGCTACCCGATGCTCAACCTGCACCCCGCCGCCCCCGGCGGACCCAAGGGGACGTGGAAAGAGGTCATCTGGGAGCTCATCGACAACAAAGCCACGGAGACCGGCGTGATGATGCACCGGGCGACGCCGGTGCTGGACGAGGGCCCGCCGGTCACTTTTTGTATTTTCCCGATAAAAGGTAAACATTTTGATAAGCTGTGGGACGATATCAAGGGGCGTCCGGTCGCGGATATACAGGCCGCGGAGGGCGAGGAGAACGCGCTGTTCAGGGAGATACGGCGGCACGGCGCGGCGCGGGAGCTGCCGCTGATCGTGGCCACGCTCAAGGCGTTCAGCCAGGGCCGGGTGCGCATCGAGGGCGACGGCATCGTCGACAGCGGGGGCAACATTATAAAGGCCTACGACCTGTCGCAAGAGGTGGATGAAAAAGTCCAGAGGTCATTATCCGGCTTGACCGGATAATCGATGGTGTGTGCTGGATTGCCCGATGGTGCTGGGTTGCCCGATCAAGTCGGGCAATGACAATGGTGAGTCGGGGAATGATAGGTGTTGGTAGAAAAGGCGGTTCAAAGGTCATTATCCGGCTTGACCGGATAATCCAGGGGCTATAGGTTGATTGCTGGATTGCCCGATCAAGTCGGGCAATGACAATAGTGGGTCGGGGAATGACGGGTATAAGTCGGGCGATGGCAACAGGGTCATTATCCGGCTTGACCGGATAATCGAGGGGATATGCGATGGTGCTGGATTGCCCGATGGTGCTGGGTTGCCCGATGGTGCTGGGTTGCCCGATGGT
>CAYUWM010000084.1:0-4160 GCA_964448395.1 uncultured Dehalococcoidales bacterium | reverse complement strand
CTGGTCTATAAGGTGGGTTCTGCGGCCTGATGGAGGAACGTACGCTGGAGAGCAGGCAGATATACGAGGGGCGGCGGGTGAGCCTGCGGGTGGATAAAGTGGTGTTGCCGGGGGGCAGGGAGACAACCCGGGAGATAGCGTCCTACCCGGACTGTGTGGCCATTGTCGCTGTGGATAATAAGGATAACGTGATACTGGTGCGGCAGTACCGCCACGCGGTGGGGCGGGAGCTGCTGGAGCTGCCCGCCGGCGGCATCGAGCCCGGCGAGGCGCCTGAAGAGAGCGCCCGGCGCGAGCTGGAGGAGGAGACCGGATACAAAGCGGGCAAGATGGAACGTATCGGCGGGGCGTACACCGCGCCGGGGTACTCCACCGAGTTCATGCACCTGTTCATAGCCGAGGGACTTGAACCCGGGTCGAGTCGCGCTGATGACGATGAGATCATCGAAGTGGTGCCGGTGCCGCGGGAGCGGATCCGTAGGGTGCTCGATTCCGGGGAGATATGTGACGGCAAGAGCGTGATCGGCCTGCTGACCCTGATATCGAGCATGGAGAAGAACAAGCAGTGAGGATCTGCCTGCTCTGCAACCGGGGCAACATGTACTGCGGCGGGCAGGGGGTGTACCTATACTACCTGTCGCGGGAGCTGCAGCGGTTGGGTCACGAGGTACATACTATCGTTGGCCCGCCCTATCCCGATATCGCCGAGGGGGTGGTCGAGCACCGGGTGCACAACATGAACCTGGTGGAGTACGGCTTCCCCAAGAGGGACCTTCTGCAGGTACTCACCCCGCTCAACCTCTACGACCTGGCGGCGGTGAGGATCGGCAAGTTTCCCGAGATGTTCACCTTCAGCTTCCGCGCCTTCAATAAGCTGCGCGAGCTGGCCAAGACATATCGCTTCGACATTATCCACGATAACCAGACGCTGGGCTACGGCAACCTGCTGATGAAATCGCTGGGTATCCCCGTAGTCGCCACCATCCACCACCCGCTGCCCATCGACCGCAAGAGCGACCTGCCGTATATCGAGGGCATCGAGAACAAGATACGGCGCATACTGTTCTACCCCATGGTGATGCAGCACCTGGCGTCCTGGGGCATGGACCGCGTCATCACGGTGTCGGAGAACGCGGCGGCGGAGATCAGGAACTCGTTCAAGGTGCCGTACCGCAAGATGCGGGTGGTGTACAACGGCATAGACACCGACACGTTCCGCTGCGGCAACGGCGCGGGCCGGGAGAAAGGCCGCCTGATCGTGGTCTCCAACACCGCCGACCGCAAGAAGGGGGTGCTGTACCTGCTGCGCGCGGTGCGGAGGCTGCAGGAGGATATGGATGTGAAGCTGACGATAGTCGACCGCGGGCTGCCCGATAACGAATACACCCCCGCACTGGTGGACAAGCTGGGTCTCAACGGCAGTGTGGAGTTCACCGGCAAGGTGAGCACCGAGGAGATGGTGAAGCACTACGCCCGCGCCGAGGTGGCGGTGGTGCCCTCGCTGTACGAGGGCTTCGGGCTGCCGGCGGCGGAGGCCATGGCCTGCGGCGTGCCGGTGGTATCCACCACCGCGGGCGCGCTGCCGGAGGTGGTGGGGCACGACGGCTGCGGCATACTGGTGCCGCCTCGGGACCACGAGGCGCTGGCGGCGGGCATCAAACGCCTGCTGGACAGCGAGGACCTGCGCCGCGATATGGCGCATTCGGGCCGCAAGAGGGTGGAGCAGATGTTCAGCTGGCGGCAGGCGGCGGAGAAAACCCTCGATGTTTATAGGGAGGTCATGTAGTTGCTGACGGTGAATTTCAAGCTGTTCAAGGTGGAGGATGGGGACCGGTTCCTCGACGTCGGCTGCGGCGAGGGCCGGCACAGCTACGAGGCGTACCGCCTGAACAACGGCAGCGGCCTGACCTGCGCCCTGGACCCGGATAACTACAGCCTGAAGAAGACCAAGTACGTGCTGGACCACATGGACCAGCAGAACGGGCACAACGGCAACCGCAACGTGCTGATGGGCGATGCGCTGAGGCTGCCCTTCAAGGACGGGTGCTTCGATAAGGTGATCTGCTCCGAGGTGATGGAGCACGTGGACGACCCGCACCAGGGCATCGCGGAGATGGTGCGGGTGCTGCGGCCCGGCGGGCTGCTGGCGGTGACCGTGCCCACCTACGTTCCGGAGAAGGCCTGCTGGATGATCGACTCGGACTACTACAACCACCCCGGGGGCCACGTGCGGATATTCACCGCGCAGGGGCTGGTGCGGGCGCTGCGCCGCCACCCGCTGCGGGTGTACGCCATCCGCCACGAGCACGCCTTCCACTCCATCTACTGGATCATGCGCTGCATCTTCGGGCTCAAGAACGAGGAGGCGCGGATACCGGCGTTCTATCTGAGATTCCTGGAGCTGCAGATAACCACCCACTCGCGGTTCGTCGCTGCGGTGGAGCGGGTGTGCAATTTCGTCTTTCCCAAGAGCATCGTGGTGTACACCAGGAAGATTACATAATGAAGATATGTCTCCTCTGCTATCGAGGCAATAAGTACTGCGGGGGACAGGGCATCTACCTGTACTACCTGTCCCGCGAGCTGGCCCGCATGGGGCACGAGGTGGACGTGATGGTGGGCCCGCCGTACCCCGACGTGCCCCCTGGCGTCCGCGAGCACCGGCTGGAGAGCCTGAACCTGTACGACCGCCGCCACGACGGCAAGAGCCCGCTGTCGCAGCGGGACCCCTTCGATATGCTGACCCCGTTCAACCTGTACGAGTTCGCCGGCAACAAGCTGGGCGCGTTCCCCGAGATGCTGACCTTCAGCCTGAGGGCGCTGCGGCGCATACGGGAGATGCTGCCGGCCCACCGCTACGATGTGATACACGATAACCAGTGCCTGGCCTACGGGCTGCTGCTGATGAAGTCCCTGGGCATCCCGGTGGTGGCCACCATCCACCACCCGCTGCCCATCGATACGCGCGCCGACCTGGCGCAGGAGCGGCGCACGCTGAAGAAGCTGCGGCAGCTGCTGCTGTACCCCCCGTTCATGCAGGGCATCGTCGCCCGCAGACTGGATCGAATCATCACCGATTCGGAGAGCTCCACGCTGGAGGTGGGGCGCGAGTTCAGGATACCGCAGGACCGGATGAGGATGGTCTATCCCGGCGTGGACACCGAGCTGTTCAGGAACATGAACGGCCACCGGGTGGATGGGGGAGGTGAAAAACTTGAAACAGGAAGGCTCATCATGGTGGGCCGCACCAGCGACCGCAAGAAGGGCATACTGTACCTGCTGCAGGCGCTGCACCTGCTGAAGCAGGAAAACGTATCGCTCAAGCTCAGCGTGGTGGACGAGATAGAACGCAACGACACCTACGCCCTGGACCTGGTGAACCAGTACGGCCTTTCGGACATGGTGGAGTTCACCGGGCGGCTCTCCCACGAGGAGCTGGTGAGCCGCTATTCCGACGCGCATATCGCCGTCACCGCGTCGGTGTACGAGGGCTTCGGGCTGCCCGCCGCCGAGGCGATGGCCTGCAGCCTGCCGGTAATCGCCAGCGACGCCGGCGCCATCCCTGAAGTCGTGGGCCGCGACGGCTGCGGCATACTGGTGCCGCCCAGGGACCCCCAGGCGCTGGCCGGCGCCATCAAGCGGCTCCTCGGCGACGAGGAGCTGCGGCGCAGGATGGGAGCCAACGGCAGGCAGCGCATCGAGGGGAGCTTCTCGTGGAGGCAGACCGCGGAGCAGGTGGTTGACGTTTACCGCGAGGCCATAGGGTTGACATAAGTTCCCTCATGTGGTATTACTCATACAGGCGAAGGAGGCATTAACATGGATGCAATGGAGATCGCCAAGGATATTACCGCAGCCATCATCTCTAACCCGAGCTACAAGCCGGGCTCGGGCAAGGAAGAGGTGAAGCTGTTCGCCGCGGTGCTGAAAGAGGTCAACAAGGTGCTGGGGGCGCAGGAGTTTGAGGAGGAGGAGGAGGAATCCGCCGGCGAGGGCGGGGATATCGCTTCCGTAAGGGACGTGCGCGTCAGGCGCGGCCTGCAGTAATTCATTACAATAGCAGAGAACCACCACGCAACCCTTCAGCGCCGAATCACTGGCGCCGATTGCGTTTGACACTCGAAGGCGTATATGTCTATAATAAGCCTCTCAGACAACGA
>CAYUWM010000083.1:0-4294 GCA_964448395.1 uncultured Dehalococcoidales bacterium | reverse complement strand
CTCATCGAAGTAGGCCACCGACCTCTCCCCGGGGATGGCGAAGCCTCCCCATGCCCTGAGGAACTCCTGCCGGTCTAACCGGTGCCACGGGATGTAGGCACCATAAGATGTTATTCCAATCATTCGCATCTCCTATTTAATTTCGAGCTTAGTCCCAAGCAGTTATTATCCTTGAATAGCATTGAACCTGTCAAGCTTCTAACGAGGTATTGGTCTTTTACGCTGGACCGGTATTGCAATACGACTTCGATTTCAGTTTGCCGACCCGTTTGCACGTAATTAGGATAATATAAGTGATTTTACTTAATAGTAGTCGTGTTTATATTTCAAGCCTTGACAGCTCGCTCGCCGTTAGGCTAATATAACCTAGGTGTCTAGCAAGGCAAAGAAAATAGGTGAATGAACGGTAACGGGCTGGCGTTTCTGGTGGAGCGTGAGCCCGCTTTCCATGCAGAGCGCGTCCGAACCATGCATGATTAATCATGCTCCAGGAAGGAGATAAGTATGGGAGAAAGAGTGGGAATAGTGGCCGTAGCCCAGACGAAGTACGCCGCTTGCAGGCCCGACGTTAATGAAGAGGAGCTGGCTTATGAGGCTATAAAGCAGGTGCTGGAAGAGGCCGGCGTTACCCTATCCGAGATCGGCTCTGCCGTCACCTGCTCCCAAGACTTCTGGGATGGCAGGACCATATCCAGCATGAATATCCAGCACGTTGTGGGGGCGCACCTGAGCCATGAGGATAACGTATCCGCGGACGGGATAAATGCCGTTTACGCCGCTATGGCACAAATCCTGTCGGGGCACCACGACCTTATCCTGCTGGAGGCACACACCAAGGAATCTCAGGCCGATAAGAGCCTGGTGGAGAACGCTGCCTTCGATGCCATCTTTATGAGGAATCTTGGGCTGGACTTCACTTCAGCGGCGGCAATGCAGGCAAAGAGATATATGTATAAATACGGTATTACGCCGGAGCAATGCGCCAAGGTAGTGATGCGGAATCGCGCCAATGCCAAGAATAATCCCCTGGCTCAGGAGCCGCTGGATCTCACCGTGGGCGATGTCCTCGGCTCCAAGATGGTGATATCTCCTATCAGATTCTTGGACATGAAGCCCATATCGGACGGCGCCTGTGCCATGATCATGGCATCGGAGTCCATGGCCAAGAAACTGGCCAAGAAGCCGGTGTGGATAATGGGCGCTTCGAACTGCTACGAGGCTCATTACCTGGGGGACCGCGATCTGGCCGATTGTGATGCGCTGGTGAAGGCCGCTCAAAAGACCTACAGCATGGCCGGAATCGGCAATCCGGTAAAGGAGCTCGACGTCGCTGAGATTTCCACCGAGTACTCCTACCAGGAGCCTCTATGGCTGGAGGGGCTTGGCTTCTGCGACCGCGGTGAGGGTGGCAGGATGGTGGAATCCGGCACCATCAAGATGGGCGGCAGGCTTCCGCTTAACCCATCGGGGGGTGTTCTGGCGGGCAATCCCAACGGTGTGGCGGGCATGGCACGCGTCATCGAGGCGACGCTGCAGCTCCGCGGCGAGGCGGGGGACAGGCAGGTGAGCGGGGCGAAGACGGCGCTGGCCCATGGCTATACCGGGATGTGCGGGCAGCACCAGGCGGTGATGATACTGGGCAACATGTAGTCGGAGGAAGATATGGCGAATAGAGTAGCTATCGTAGGCATCGGACAGACACACCACACCAACATACGCAATGACGTAAATCAGCCGGAGATGGTCGGCGAGGCGGTCAGGGCCGCCCTGGCCGACGCTCATCTGGGCATCAAAGATATCGAGTCGATGTTCTTCGGCAATATGGAGACATTCGAGGGCATATTCCTCCCCGATCACGGGATGACCGCTGAAGTCGGAGCTATTGGAAAGCCCGGCTTCAAGGTCAACACCGGCGGCACCACCGGCGGCTCGGTAGTTGTAGAGGCTTTCAGCATGGTCGCCGCCGGTCTCTTCGACGTTGCCATGGCCATCGGCTTCGAGAAGCAAGACTGCGGCGACACCACCGCGGCCATAACCGCAGCGGCGCTGCCGAATTGGGCCAAGGGGGCGGCTACTGGCGCCATAGGCGAGTTCGCCAAGCAGGCGCTGGCATACATGAAGACCTCCGGGGCCAAAGAGGAGCACGCCGCCATGGTGCGGCTCAAGGCCGACAAATGCGCCTGCCGGAATGAGTATGCCCACCTGCGATTGGGCCTTAAGAGTATAGATGAAGTACTGCAATCACCATATCTTGTCTGGCCGCTTAGGCTTATGGATTTCTGCCCTCAGTCCAGCGGGGCCTGTGTGCTCATACTGGCCTCGGAGAAGAAGGCGAAGAAGATCCACAAGAAACCGGTATGGCTTGTCGATTATGAGGTGGTGCATCAGGAGCCGTTCCGTGCCGGCGTCTTCGGTGACCCCACCGGTGAAGAGACTTACACCCAGCATGTGGCCTGCGAGAAGATATACAAGCGGAACAACATCACGGACGTCAGGAAGCAGATCGATATGGCGGAGATCTATGAGCCGTCCAACTGGGAGGAGATGAATCTCTATGAGCATTTCCACTTCTGCAGGGAGAATGAAGGCTGGAAGCTGATCGAGAAGGGGATAACCGAGATAGAGGGCGAGTTCCCGGTTAACTGCTCTGGCGGCGTGATAGCCACTAACCCCATCGGGGCTACCCCCGTCATCCGCGTCGCCGAAGCTGCGCTTCAGATCCGGGGGGATGCCGGCGAGCACCAGGCCACACGGGATGTCAAGACCGCGATAGCTACCGCCCTCGGCGGGCCCAACTGGACGGCGATGTTCCTGCTCAAAAGGTCCATTTAGGAGGCAATGACATGGCGAAAGAACCTGAGTATATACGTGTAGGTTACAAAGCGCCGCGACCATACGACTGGTCAACGGGCAGATACCTGGGCAGGGTCTATGCCGAGGCGAAGGAGAACAAGAAGCTGGTGGGGAACCGCTGCCCCAAGTGCAAGTACATCTGGCTGCCGCCGACGCCGGTCTGCCCCAAGTGCAAGGTCGACATGGGATGGGACTGGGCCGAACTGCCCCAGACCGGCACCGTATACCAGTACACCTATCTGGTTTACCCCCTGTGGGACCCGCATTACGGGGAGAAGTGGGCCAACCCCTACCCGTCAGCCACCATTCTTCTGGATGATGGGACCTTCTACCGGCATTTTCTGGAAGAAAGGGATAAGGAGAAGCTGAAGGAGGGAATGCGGGTGCAGGCGGTGTGGAAAGAGGACTACGACGAGCGCGGCCAGGGTGTACAGGACATACTTTACTTCAGGACTATCGAGGAGTAGGAGGACAAAGAGATGCAGATGGTAACTGAGAAACTGGAAGGCATGGACGTCTGGCTGTATCACGGCCAGATATATATACCCAATACATATTCAGCCGGCGCGGTGGGGAGCAAGTTCCTGATTGCGCTTAGGGATAAAGGCAGGATTTTAGGCACGCGATGTCCGACCTGCAACCGCGTTTATGTGCCTGCCAGGTCTGTTTGTAAGGACTGCTTCGCCCAGCTTGATGAGTGGGTCGAGGTTAGCGATAAGGGCACCGTACTTACGTATTCAATTGACCACGAGTCTAAGCCGGTGATCCAGCCGGCAGAACCCCCTATCGTACATGCGATAATACAACTGGACGGTGCCGACACCGGGTTGGTTCATATGCTTGGCGAGGTTGAACCGGAGAAGCTTTCGATCGGCATGAGGGTTCAGGCGGTCTTCAAGCCCAAGAAAGATCGTGTAGCAAGCATCCTGGACATCAAATATTTCAAGCCTCTAACTTAGGCGAGTTTAAAATAGCGCTATAACGGAGGGGGTTCTGTAGTCCTTGGTAGGCGTTATCACGGCGATATAATTACTCGCAATTCTCTACAACTCGCGGTTTCTTCTTTCCTCACAAAGACCGACTGCCAAATCCTCTTTATCATAAGCTTACCAGAAAGAAAACTTCATTAGCCTGTCCAATAAACACCCCCATAAATGCGGATTCGGGATGGTGTCTTGACAAAAGCATTGGCCCTATATAATATTATATTATATTGGCGTATGTTATGCTATCATAGATATAAGTGCACAATTTAAGTATGGATCCTGTCTGGTTTTTCAGTTCAAGATAGGCAGGAGGTTGTGGAGATGAGCGCTACCAAGGATTCAAGCAGAAAACGTCCCCGTTCCGGCAGCACGCCTAGAGCCAAGGGTGATGCTGACAAAGGCCAGAAGAACAGTTCCAGAGATGCGTTGTTTCAGGCTATAGAGCCGATGCGTCC
>CAYUWM010000082.1:2026-4466 GCA_964448395.1 uncultured Dehalococcoidales bacterium | reverse complement strand
TGGTGCCCATGGCGGCGAAGAAGTGGCCGTACTCCACGCCGATGTACCCGCCGCCGATGATGATCAGGCTGTTTGGCAACTCCTCGAGCTGGAGCAGCGTCTCATTGGTCAGGTAATCCACGCCGTCCAGGCCCTTTATCGGCGGGATGAGCGGCCGGGAGCCGGAGGCGAGGAAGATATTTTCGCCCTTGATCTGCTCACCGTTGACCTCGATGGTACGGTCGCCGGTGAAATAGCCCTCGCCCTCGTAGAAGTCGAGGTTCTCGATATCCTCTACGCCCTCCCTGATATGCTTCTGCGTCTCGCCGATGTTGTGGCGCATGCGCTGCATTATCGCTTTGAAGTCGATATCTTTAATATCGGCCTTGATCCCCAGCTTCCCCGCTTCCTGTATCTCCACGATGCGGTCGGCGGGGTAGATCAGCATCTTGGAGGGGATGCAGCCGGTGTTGAGGCAGGTGCCGCCGTAGGGCCCCCTGTCCACCAGAGCCGCCTTGAGGCCGTGCCCCAAGGCCTCGTCCACGATAAGCATCCCCGACCCTGAGCCGACTACGATGACGTCATACCGTTTCATGATTGCCTCCCTGTCCTCTATCCGGATTCGCCCATTATAATCGACTTGGTATATTTTGCAAGCGACGCAGGTCGCACAACGCCCGGCGTATCGATATCCGGATAGAAAGATGCCCCCGTCGCTCGGGCGGGGGCATCTGCTTTATAAGTAATCGCGTTATTGGAAATCGAGCGAGGACACTTCTTCCCAGTCCGCCTCGTCCAGCACCACCATGCCGTCGTCGCCGATGATGTACAGGTAGTCGTTGATGTACAGCGCCCTGCGGGCCTGGATGTCGCCGACGGCCTTCACCAGCTCCAGCTCGTTATCGGTGTAGGAGAATATGTAGCCGCCGCTGCTGCCGGGGAGGAAGAACACCCCATGCTTCTCGTCCAGCAGGAAGGCGTGGTGGGTGTTCAGGATGTCCGACCAGTACTCGCTGAGGGCGTACTTGTCGGCCTCGGTGGGATTGGCCGGGTCGCTCACGTCGAACAGGGATACCTTAACCTTGCCCCCGTCCATGCCGATGCCCAGGATCAGGTCAGCGGTTATGGGGTGCAGGTATGATGAGTAGCCCGGTATCTTGAGCTCGCCGGTGAGCTGCGGGTGCTGCGGGTCGGACAGGTCCATCACGTAGAACGGGTCGATCTGGCGGAAGGTCACCAGGTAGCCCTTGTCCTCGATGAACCGCGCCGAGTAGATCCGCTCGGTCAGCCCGAGGTCCATCACCATGCCGACCACGTTAAGGTCGCCGTCCAGCACGTACACGTCGTTGACGCTCTCTCCCCAGCCCCAGAAGCCGCCGAAGCCGAAGCTGCCCTCGACGGTGGTGGCGATCCGCAGGTGTCCGCCCCACTGGTCCAGCGAGAACTGGTTCAGCGGCTGGCCGGAGACGCTGCCGGTGGCCGCTATGTCCAGCCCGTCGAGATTTATCTTCACGATGCCGGTGCGGTCCAGCAGCCGCTTGTTGGCGTCGAGGTAATCTTCGAGGCGGTTCGCCAGCTCGTTGGTCGCCCTGGCATACTTGTCGCCGTCCAGGGTGTTGAGATACTCATCGAGTATGACCCCGATCTCGTTGAGCTTGGAGGAGTCGCTGATGTCGTAGCCCTGCAGCGCCGCCAGATGCTCCATGACCGATGCCGGCAGCAGGTCGCCGCATTCCTCGGTGAGGAAGTCGAAGGCGAACGGCAGGATGTCCTCCCAGTAGCTGTAGGTGACGTACAGCGAGTCGGTGGACATGTAGATCACCGACGAGGAGGAAGAGCCGACGAACGATACGCTGTCGGTGATGTCCCCCGTCGCCGGGTCGAATGTCATGGCGGTGTAGGTGACGTCCACGTCAACCGGGACGATGGGGTAGTAGATATCGGTGCACACCACCTCCAGCTTGGCTCCCCCCTGCAGGATGGGCTCGATGGGGCAGGGGTGCCCCCGCTCGATCCAGGTGGTGGTTACCAGGTACACCTGGTCGCCGTACAGCCGGGCGCCCTGTACATAAGTATTATCGTCCAGCGTCAGCTCCCAGTCGAGCGCCGGGCTGTTTGGGTCGGACACGTCGTAGCCGTAGATGGTGCCCCAGGTGAAGACCATCAGCGTGTCGCCGTAGAGCAGCAGGTCGCCGGTCATGTTGATGCTGGCGGCGATGGACACGTTCTCCGCGGGCAGGGCGTCTATCACCCTGGTCTCGGCGTACCACACCGGCGGCGCCCATTCCTTGGTTTCCGCGCCGGATGATCCATTCCCTTCGTCGGAGGATACCGACTCCTCCCACATGATGGGCCGCGGGTAGTAGTAGAAGTTCTCCGAGGAGAAGAATATGGACTGGCCGTCGGTCTTGACGATGTCCGGCTCGTCGATGCCGGCCACCTGCACGTTGGTGCCCGACAC
>CAYUWM010000082.1:0-1926 GCA_964448395.1 uncultured Dehalococcoidales bacterium | reverse complement strand
CCCTCGCCGGGGACGTACGCCAGCGGCGAGCCTTCCGGCTCGGTGCCCAGCGCGCCGTATACCGCCACGCCTAAGATCGCCACGAATATGGTGACGGTCACCGTGGCCATGGCCCACGCCCGGTTGAGGGCCAGCGGGGACAGCATGCGGTCGAGCCACGGCACGTGTTGTCGCTTTTCGACCAGGGCCTGGTTGAAGCGGCGGCGGGCCTCTGCCTTGGCCGCCTTGCCCGGCACCTGCTCTGTCGCCTCCACGATGCCGAAGGCCGCCTCCAGCAGGGGCTTCAGCTCCGCCGCGTGCTCGGGGTAGGCCGCCAGGCACTGCTCCAGCGTCTCGCCCCGGTTCATGCGGTCTACGCACTCGTCCAGTACTTTATCGAATCTTTCATCCATCACAGCACCTCCATAGTGTTGTTACATCAGCTCGCGCAGTTTGACGATGGCGCTGCGCTGCATCTCGCGCACCGCGCCGCTGCTCTTGCCCATGACCTCGCCCGCCTCCGCCGACGACAGGCCGGCGAAGAAGCGCAGGCCGATGACCTCGCGCTGGGCCTCGGTCAACTGCGGCAGCGCCCGCGACAGCGCCTCGATCCGCAGGCTGGTGTCCGCCGCCTCATCGACATCGTGACCGTCGGCGATCTCCACCGAGTCCAGCGGCACCGTCTGCCGCACGCTGCGCCTGCGGTAGTGGTCCACCACCATGTTGCGGGCGATCTTGAACAGCCAGAAGTGCATCCTCTCCGCGGTACCCTTGTACGACCCCAGCGAGCCGAGCGCCCTGAGGAACACCTCGCCTGCCAGGTCCTCCGCCTCCGCCCGGTCGCTGATGCGGATGTAGATGTAGCGCGCCACGCGGTCGAAGTACTCGTCGTAGATGTCTGCCAATGCGGCCTCCATAGTCTGGGGGCTGTGATTGCTGCTCATTCCGTTCCTCCGTGCTCTTTCCTGAGCGGTAACCCTGTCCCCGTAAGATACAGTAATGCCGTCTGCTGCGCAAGCCATTTTCGGTCTCCTACAAGTAAAGACGCACCGGGGGCCATAATGTCAGGTTTGGGGGAAGAGGGGGAGTATTAACCAAGAATTAAGAGTATAATCCTGCTTCACGAGCCTCTTGCATTACAATGTTTAACTGGCGTAGTTGGTCTTCTGAAAGCTGCCAGCCGCAAGAAAGGTGTTTGCCAACATCAAGTATTATAGGGAGTTTGTCTGGACTAATTAGGTTAGCCTTCTCTGCGAAGGCATATAAGCTGAAGAAGAACTGGGGAGGATATTGGTAAGGATTAAAGGCAAGAGGACTTTCTTCCGCTTCAATAACATTGGCATGGTGTTCATCTTTCGATATTAGAGGTGGCTGTTCAAATTTAGGCGCATGGGAAACGGTTTCAAGTTCATGTAAAATTTTATCCAATTCATCGGCGGCTATTTCCTCTTCAATTGAAGGACCAGTATATGGAATGAAGTAGTTGGGTTGTACCATTTGCAATCGAGGATTAAAAGATGCCGCGAAGATCAAGCTATTTGGATTTATGTATTTACGGTATTTAGGCATTTCAGCTTGTATGATTGCGAAAGGCACGGGCTTGGAAGTTTCAGAGAATTTCTTTTCTACAATTTCGGCGACAAGATCGTGTAGACCTTTAGAAGGATGCTCATATCCCCACTCTTTCAATGCGTAAATGCCGCGTGCGCCAACCCATACAATTCCCATTTTCTCATCACTTAGTGCAGCGTGTATATTTCTGTCAGAGATTTCATTTTCTGGGAAAAGCATGTTATGAACTTCAGCTATTTTCGTATAGTGTGCTGGCTTGTCAATAAATTTTAGGGCGTGTAATATCCTTTCATACCTTGTGACTGCTTTGGGTTTTAGTTTGAAAGTAGATATAAAACCGTATAACTTCTTCAAATCAGAATTAGCAAGGTATAT
>CAYUWM010000081.1:0-4505 GCA_964448395.1 uncultured Dehalococcoidales bacterium | reverse complement strand
CCGCCAGGAGGGCGAGCTGATGTACGTCAAGCGCGCCCCGCAGAAGCGCCAGGAGGTATGGCGCAAGCTGGGCATCGCCCCCCGGGGCATCGACCGCGAGATAGTCGAGACTTTGCACCGCACCCACATCGGCAACGACCAGGACGCCGAGCACATACTGGATCACGGCTTGAGGAACGCCCTGGCCGACGGCTGGGGTGGCTCGATGCTGTCTACCGATATCAGCGATATCCTTTTCGGCACCCCGGGACCGGTGGCCGCCAGGAGCAATTTCGGCATCCTCAAGGAGGATGAAGTCAACGTGGTGGTCCACGGACACGAGCCCACCCTCTCCGAAATGATCGTGATCGCTGCCCAGGACCCGGAGATGATAGAGTACGCCAAGTCTAAGGGGGCCAAGGGGATAAACCTCTCCGGCATCTGCTGCACCGCCAACGAGATACTTATGCGCCAGGGGGTGGCGGTGGTGGGCAACTTCCTCCAGCAGGAGCTGGCGGTGGCCACCGGCGTCATCGATGCCATGGTGGTCGACATCCAGTGCATCATGCAGGGGCTGGTGGAGGTCGCCAAGAACTATCACACCAAAATCATCACCACCTCGCCCAAGGCCCATATCACCGGGGCGGAGCGCGTCGAGTTCCACGAGGATAAGGCCCTGGAGATGGCGAAACAGATCGTCAAGATGGCCATCGACAACTATCCCAACCGGGACAAATCGAAGGTGCAGATACCTAACTACGTCGATCACGTCGTCGCCGGCTTCTCCCACGAGTATATCGCCTACATGCAGGGGGGCATCCACCGCGAGTCCTTCCGCCCGTTAAATGACGCGGTCATGTCGGGCAGGATCCGCGGCGCCGCCGGCGTGGTGGGCTGCAACAACCCCCGCGTGGCTCACGACGACCCCCATACCTGGGTGGTCAAGGAGCTGATCAAGAACGACGTGCTGGTGGTCACCACCGGCTGCAACGCCCAGGCCTGCGCAAAGCAGGGACTGCTCACCCCGGAGGTGATGAACTTCGCCGGCCCGGGGCTGAGGGAGATATGCGAGACCATCGGCATCCCGCCGGTGCTGCACATGGGCTCCTGCGTGGACAACACCAGGATCCTGACGGTGCTGGCACAGTGCGCCATGGAGGGCGGACTGGGCGAGGACATCAGCGATCTGCCGGTGGCCGGCTTCGCTCCCGAGTGGATGAGCGAGAAGGCGGTGTCCATCGGGGCTTACTTCGTGGCCTCCGGCGTCACCACCTGGATGGGCGTGGGACATCCCGCCGAGGGCAGCGAGGAGGTCAAGAGGATACTCACCGAGGGATGGAAAGAGAAGGTCGGCGCCGCCTACTACTTCGAGGCGGACCACGAGAAGGCGGTCAAGGAGGCGCTGGAGCATATCGACGCCAAGAGGGCGGCCCTCAAGCTGGAGGAGTACGTCCCCGGCAAGTTCGCCAAGAGCGATGCCTACCTCCCCGGCGATTACCTGACCGACGAGCAGTTCGCCCAGGGTGCCTACTCGATGTCGGCCTTCAAGTAAGCCACGTCGGTATAAAGTGAACCGTTTAGTCGCTTCCCCCCAGCGGGGAGGCGACTAATCTTTTATAATAGTTGTCGAGATGAGCACCGAAGAGCGGCTGCAGGTAACCTTCACCGACATCGCGCCGCAGGGCGACGCCCTGTCCCGGCACGACGGCGAGGTGGTGTTCGCCGCCGGCGGAATCCCCGGCGAGGAAGCGGTCGTAATGGCACGTCGCGGCCGCCGCCGCTTCTATACAGGTGAGGTCGCCGAGCTGGTCAGCCAGTCGCCCCACCGGGTGGAGCCCCGCTGCCCCCACTTCGGGGTGTGCAGCGGCTGCCAGTGGCAGCACATCGATTACCCCTTCCAGTTGGAGCTGAAGAGGGGGATGGTGCAGCGCCAGATGCGGGAGAGGGGCGGGTTCAGCGACCCGCCGGTGCTGGCCACCCTGCCCTCGCTGGAGCCGTGGCACTACCGCAACCACGCCCGCTTCACCGAGGACGGCGAGGGTCGCCTCGGCTTCGTGCGCAAGGAGGGCCGCGATTTCGTCCCCATCGATCGGTGCCACATCATGCACCCGTGGATCAACGAGACCCTGGCCGCGCTGCAGGGCCGCTGCCCCGGCGCCAACCAGGTGGCGATGCGCTACGGGGTCAACACCGGGAGCTGGCTGATCCAGCCCAGGCTGAAGGATGTCGATATCCCCACCGGCCAGCCGTACTACGAGGAGGAGCTGCTGGGGAGGCGGTTCCGCATATCGTCCCCCTCGTTCTTCCAGGTGAACACGCCGCAGGCGGAGAGGCTGTTCCGTGTGGTGGAGGACGGACTTCGATTGGATGGGAGCGGGCTCGTCGTGGACGTCTTCGCCGGGGTGGGCACATTCGCCGCGCTGCTGTCGCCGCTGGTGAGCCGCGTCATCGCCGTCGAGGAGTCGTCCGCCGCGGAGAAGGACGCCGCGGTGAACATCGAGGGACTATCGAATATAGAGTGGGTGAAGGGCAGGGCGGAGGACGCGCTGGCCGCGCTGGCCGACGTGCCCGACGCCGCCATCCTCGACCCGCCGCGAACCGGCTGCCACCGGCGTACACTCGACTCACTGGTGAGGTTGGCCCCGCGCCGCATCGCCTACGTGTCCTGCGACCCGTTCACCCTGGCCCGCGACCTGCGGGTGCTGTGCGACGGCGGCTACCGCCTGCTATCGGTGCGCCCGGTGGACATGTTCCCCCACACCTACCACGTGGAGTGCGTCGCCACGCTGGTGCACGGCGACGTGCCGCCGGATATGATACTGGCCTCGGCCTCTCCCCGCCGCCGCGAGCTGCTCCACGCCCTGGGGGTGGATTTCGAGGCGGTAGCTCCCCCCGAGGATTAGGCGTATCCCCCTGAGCCCCCTTATATTATTTTGGACTATATGATATAATTTTCCCGTGAGTCCCAAAGAAAAAGCCAAAAAGCCCACGGTCGATGAGATGCTGGGCGCGCTCCGCGACTCCGGCTACCTGTTCCAGAACGGGATAGCGCTGGAGCTGGAGGCTGCCGGGTACTCGGTGATGCCGGACTACAGCTTCCCCGACCGCGACACGGGGAAGCTGGTCGAGATCGACATATCGGCCACCAAACGCCGCTCGGTACGCGGCGACGACCGCGAGCCCCGCATCTATACCAAGGTGCTGGCAAGCTGCAGGGACAACACCAATCCCCTCGTTTTCTTCACCCGTGACAACGACAACACGCTGCGGCCGGCGACCACCCACCTACCGATAAACGGGGTGCCCTTCGGCTGGCCGTTCTCGGTGGCCGATCCGGGCAGGGGCATCCGCACCCGGTCGCTGCGCCTGCTGCAGGAGCACGACCATCGCCTCACCGCGCCGCGGGTGTCCAGCCAGTTCTGCGCCGTGCTGTCGGCGGACGGCTCGGAAGAGCTGACCGCGGAGAGCGAGGGGCTGCACCAGGAGCTGCTGGTTCCCCTGATAAAAGCGATCAATTACAAGGGCGACCCGTCGCAGAATCCCCACCCCGGGGCGCTGGACGTGGAGCTGATATACCCGCTGGTGATCCTCAGCGACGAGATGTACGAGTGCGACGCGGATGCCGACAGCCCCGACATCGCCAGGAAGAAGCACGTCGTGGTATATCGCAAGTACCGCTCGGCGAAGATAAAGGGCGTGTTCACCATAGACGTCATCGCCCGCTCGTTCCTCGGCAGGTACCGCAAGCTCATCGAGGCCGAGACGGAGCGGGTGCGGGAGTTCCTCAAGGACAACCTGGAGGGCATCCGCGAGTGCGAGAGGACCCGCCGCGACTGGCAGAAGAGATAGATTAGCCCCCGCTACATCCCCCAAAGTTTATATCACGGTTGACTACCCGATAAATCCCCGTTATAGTTTGCCCATATAAATCAAACGATGGGGGCCAAAAATGAGCCTTTTTACGGTCGACAAGGACAAGTGTAATTTCTGCGGGATGTGCGTTGACGAGTGCTCGCCGCGGGTTATCGTGCAGGACGGGCAGAAATCGCCGCCGTACATGATCGATAACGGCGAGGAGGACTGCCTGCGCTGCGGACACTGCGTGGCGGTGTGCCCTTATGACGCGGTAAGCATCGAGGGCATGGCGCCGGAGCAGTGCGACCCGCTGAAACGCAGGCTGCTGCCCACCGCGGAGCAGGTGGAGCTGCTGCTCAAGTCGCGGCGCTCCATACGGTCGTACCGGGACGAGCCGGTGCCTCGCGAAAAACTCGAAAAGCTAATAGACATCGCGCGCTACGCCCCCTCGGGGCACAACTCGCAGCCGGTGCAGTGGCTAGTGGTCGAAAACGCGCAGGAGACGCGGCGGATGGGGGGGCTGGTGGTGGAGTGGATGCGCGCTATCGTGGAGAGCAAGCCGGAGATGGCGGCCAACATGCACTTCGACCGCATCGTGGAGCAGTGCGACGCAGGATACGACTACATCCTGCGCGGGGCGCCCCACGTGGTCGTGGCCCACGCCGACAAGG
>CAYUWM010000080.1:0-4772 GCA_964448395.1 uncultured Dehalococcoidales bacterium | reverse complement strand
ACAGGAGAAAAAGAGAAAGACAAGAAGAAGATGATCAACCTGGACCGCACCAAGAGGGCAGGCATCATCAAGACCACCACCGAGAGCGGCATCCAGCCCAAGCCCAACGCCTACACTGCGGAAGACATCAAGGGCCTGGACTACAAGAAAGACATCGCCAACGACGGCGAGTACCCCTACACCCGCGGGCTGTACCCCGGCATGTACCGCAACATGCTGTGGGTCAGCGCCCAGGCGCTGACGCGGGAGACGGCGGAGAAAAGCCGCAAGGACCGCGAGATGGTGTGGGCCGGCGGGGCTGACACCGTCTACCTGGCATCCGGCGACGTCAACCGCACCGGCTGCGACCCGGACCACCCGCTGGCCAAGTACGATATCGGCTACTGCCCGGAGCAATACTCCTGGCGCAGGCTGGAGCGGGACCTGGAGGGCATCGACCTGTCAAAGGCCATTGTCACCTTCCACGGCGCATCCTCCCAGCAGGACGACGTGCTGTGCGTGGCACAGCTGGCCACCATCGCCGACATGTGGGGCATCGATAAGAAGGTGCTCAGGGGCTCCTGCATCAACGACCCCATCTCCAACGCCGCCACCAGCTTCAGCATAGATTTCCCGCTGGACATCGGCCATCGGCTCAATGCCGACCTCAGCGAGTTCGTCTGCAAGGAGATGCCGACGTTCTCGCCATTCGCCCCCATCGCCTACGACCTGTGGGAGGCGGGGTGCAACTCGATACAGCAGTTGGGGATCATAATGTTATCCACCAGGGCCTACTGCCAGGACGTGGTAGACCGCGGCGTGCCCTTCGACATGATCGGCCGCAGGGTGACCATCAGCATCGCGTCATCGCTGGACTTCTTCGAGACGGTATGCAAGCTGCGGGCGGCGCGCCGGATGTGGGCCAAGATCGCCCGCGAGCACTTCGGCGCCACCGACGACAAGCTGTGCCGGCTGCGCATCGCGGTGCGGACGCCGGGGCAGACCATCACCCGGCAGCAGCCGCTGAACAACATCGCCCGCATCGGCTTCCAGGCGCTGGCGGCGATAATGGGCGGCGCCAATGCGATGGACTACGCCCGCCACGACGAGGCCTTCTGCATCCCCTCCGAGGATTCATCGCTGATAACGCTGGCGCTGAACCACATCATCGCCCAGGAGACCGGCGTGGGGCTTACCGCCGACCCGCTGGGCGGCTCGTACTACGTGGAGTGGCTCACCAACCAGCTGGAGGAGGGAGCCAATAAGCTGATGAAGGAGATAGAGGACATGGGCGGCATCTGGAAGGTGGCCGAGAACGGCTGGCTGCGACAGCTGGCCAACAACGCCCGCGACGAGAAGCTGGCCGCCATGGACAAGGGCGAGCTGATACAGGTCGGCGTCAACTACTTCCGGCAGTCCGAGGACAAGGACCCCGAGATCGAGGAGTACGAGTTCGAGGACATGGTCAAGGTACAATCCGACCTGCTGAAGGAATGCAAGGAATACAAGCAGAACCGCGACATCAAGAAGACGCGCCAGGCGCTGCTCACGCTCAGGGATAAAGCCAAGACCAAGGAGAACCTCATGCCCTACATCATCGACTGCTTCAAGGCGGATGCCACCCGTTCCGAGATACTGGGCATGATACGCGAGGCGTTCGGCTACAGCTACGACACGGTGGGCATGCTGGAGCGGCCGGACTTCCTTAACTAGGAATTTAATCCTTTCATATAATACCGGAGGTGAAAGTGGCTAAATCAGAAGACAGGAAAATACGGGTACTGGTGGCCAAACCCGGCACCGACTCCCACTACCGCGGAGCCGAGCTGCTGTGCCAGATACTGAGGAACGCGGGGATGGAGGTGATCTACACCGGCAGGTACCAGACGTCGGAGATGATCGTGAGCGCGGCGGTGGCCGAGGACGTCGACGTGGTGTGCCTCAGCTCGCTGGCGTGGTCGCAGGAGAAGTTCTACAGCGAGATCGCTAAGATGCTCAAGGACAAGGGCACCGACATCTGCGTGGTCGGCGGCGGCATCATCTCCAAGAAGGCCATACCCGCTCTGAAGAAGGCCGGCGTCACCGGGTTCTACGGCCCGGGCACGCCCAACGATGTGATCATCGATCATATCACCCAGCGGGTCAAGAAGGAAAGGTGGCACCAGAACTAGACCGCGTTTCCATCGAACGGCAAACAGGCTAGGAGGCCAAGCAATGCAGCAAGAGCAACACTATTCCGCTTCAGGGATACCTATAAAGGATATCTACACCGACAAGGATACCAAAGACCTGGACTACGATAGGGACCTGGGCATCGCCGGGCAGCCCCCGTTCACCCGCGGCCCGTACCCCTCGATGTACCGCGGACAGGTATGGACCATCAGGCGCCTCAGCGGGTTCAACACCCCCGAGGACTCCAATAAACTCTATAAAGAGGAGTACGCGCTGGGGCAGACCGGCTTCTCGGTGGCGCCGGACATCACCACCGCCATCGGGGTGGACGCCGACGACCCCATGGTCAAGTACGAGATCGGCCACTCCGGGCTGCCGCTGAACTCCATCGACGATGTGGAGGTGGCCTTCGAAGGCCTGCCCATAGACCGGGTTTCGACCTATCTGGCGGAGCGCGGCCCGATAACCACCATGTATTTCGCCAACGCGGAGAAGAGGGGGATAGACCTCAAGCAGATCAGGGGCACCACCGCCGGCTGCATACTCAGCTGGGCCTGCCTCAACATCCCCAAGCAGCCGACGCCCAAAGGTTACCTCAGATACGGCACCGATTTCATCGAGTGGTGCGCCGAGGTGGCACCCAAGTGGAACCCGATATGTCACGACTCGTACAACCCCCGCGACCTGGGGCTGAACGCGGTGGAAGAGCTGGGACTGCTGTTCGCCGCGGCCATCGACTTCGTCGAGGAGGAGAAGCGGCGGGGGAGGATACCGCTGGACCGTTTCGTCCGGCGCTTCGCCTTCAACACCGCGGTGCACAACGACTTCTTCGAGGAGATAGCCAAGCTGCGGGCGGCGCGGCGCATCTGGTACAAGATAGTCACCGACAGGTACAAGATACAGGACCCCACCTGCGCCAAGTTCCGCGTGCACGTCCAGTCGTCAGGTTCGACCCATACCGCGCAGGAGCCATACAATAACCTCATACGCATCGCCTACCAGACGCTGGCCGCCGTGCTCGGCGGGGCGCAGTCGATACACGCCAACGGCTACGACGAGGCGGTATGCCTGCCCTCGGACCAGTCGATGCTGCTCGCTATCAGGACGGAGCAGATCGCCGCCCTGGAGACCGGGGTGACCAACTCCATCGACCCGCTGGGCGGCTCGTACTACGTCGAGAACCTGACCAACGAGCTGGAGGAGCGCACCTGGGACTACATCAAGATGATCGAGGACATGGGCGGGATCGCCCAAGCAATGCAGGACGGGTGGTACCACCGCCTGCTCCGCGACAAGCCCATCGAGCATCAGCGTAAGGTGGACTCCGGGGAGATACCGGTTGTCGGAGTGAATATCTTCCGCCAGGAAAAGGAGCCCTACAAGGTGCCCATCTTCAAGCCCGACCCGGCAGGCTCGAGGGAGATCCAGTCCGAGAAGCTGCGTAAGCTCAGGGAGAAGCGCGACAAAAAGAAGCACGACGAGGCGATGAAGAAGGTGGTGGACGCCTGCAATAGAGATGAGAACGTCTACCCCCACGTCTTCGAGGCGGTGAAGGCCTATGCCACCTTCAGCGAGATAATGAAGGCACAGGTGGATGCCTACGGCGAGTGGCCTTATCCTATAGGGATATAGAAGGAGACTGTGCGATGGCTGATAGCAAGGTTAAGATCCTGATGGCGAAAGCGGGGCTGGAGGGGCACTGGGCCGGCCTGGTGGTGGTCAGCAACGCCCTGCGCGACGCCGGCTTCGAGGTAATCTACGGCGGGAACATGACGCCGGAGCAGATCGCGGCCACCGCCGCCCAGGAGGACGTCAACGTGGTGGGCATCAGCAGTCTCACAGCTAACTACATGCTGGTGATGCCGGTGATCGTACAGATGCTCAAGGAGAAGGGCAAGGGAGATGTGCTGCTGATGCTCGGCGGTATCATCTACGAGGATGATTTCGACGCGCTTAAAAAGCTGGGCGTGGCCGGCATCTTCATCCCCGGCACGCCCCTTAAGCAGATCGTGGACTTCGTCCGCGACAAGACCGCAGCGATGGTGTAACGCGACCATCCTGAAATGCATGAAACGCGATAGCGATCCACTTACCGGGTCGCTATCTGTTCATAGGGGCGATGAACAATGATCCAGCAACCAGCGACCATCACCCTCCACGTCCAGCCAAACGCCAAACGCAACGAGGTGCTCAAGCTTGAGGACGGCGTTTTGCACGTCAAAATCGCCGCCCCGCCGGTCAAGGGGAAAGCCAACAGGGAACTGATCGATTTCCTCAGCAATTTATTAGGCGTAGGTAAGGGCGCCATCACAATCGACAAAGGGTTCACCAGCAGGAACAAGGTGGTAGCCATCGTCGGGCTCGACCAAAAGGGGATTATGAAACGATTGGGGGTCGCGCCGGAAGGTTGAAATTCCTGCACTTCGCCGACCTGCACCTCGGGGTGGAGAACTACAGCGGGGGCATAAACCCCGAGACCGGTCTCTCGTGGCGGCTGCATGATTTCCTCTCCGCCTTCGACGAGGTGGTGGACCACGCCCTGAACAACGACATCGACCTGGTGCTCTTCTGCGGCGACGCCTACAAGAGCCGCGAGCCGTCGCAGACCCACCAGCGGGAGT
>CAYUWM010000079.1:0-4878 GCA_964448395.1 uncultured Dehalococcoidales bacterium | reverse complement strand
TTTCCTCCAGCTTCTTCATGACCCAGTTGAACTGCTGGAACAGGGATTCCGGCTCCTCCTTACCCGGCTCCTGCCATGGTCCCGGCAGGTTCAGGTCCTTGGCGATAATCTTGTAGCAGTTGTAGGACTCGCTCGCTCCCGAATTGGCTCCCAGGTGCCAGGCGGCGCCGGTGGCGTACAGGTTCTTTATCGGGGTGCGGTGGTTCGCCAGCTCGGGGGTTGGCCGTTTCTCTTCAATCTGGTGTGGCACCCGGTCGAGCACCCCGATGCTGCCGTCGGGAAGCAAATTCTTCATCCGCAGGTGGTCGTACGGGCTGTTGGTGTCCACGCCGATGACGTTATCCCAGGTCATATTGGGGGCGTGCCTCTGCCAGATGGTTATCAGGTCCTCGGCGTACTGCTTCTTTATCTCCAGCCACTCCTTCTCGGTGTGCTTCCTCGCAAATGGACCGAGCTGTTCATTGTTTGCAGTGTGGAAACCCGGTGGTGCATAGGACGGGTCGGGTATGCTGTGACACCATACTGTAGAGCAGTAGTGCTCCAGCGGTGGAAGCTCGCCCAGCCTGGCATAGTAGCACTCGTAGGCCACATGCATCGGGTCGGCGTCCTCAGCCAGCCCGAACCAGTAGGCATCGTTTACGTCCGGGTTGGCGGTTGCGGTGGCGTACTTGGGTGCCTCGTGCAGGGCTAAGGTGTACCACATCAGGCAGCCGAAGCCGGTCTCCAGCAGCTCGATGCGGCGCGCCAGCACATCGTCGAGATGCTCCCTGCCTATCAAATCGAAGCAGAGCTGCGTGGGGTTCAGTGTGGATACCACCATCTTGTTGGCTTTGATTTCACTGCCGTCGGCGAGTTTGATGCCCTTGGCCTCGCCGTTCTCGATAATCACCTTGTCCACGTCGACGCCGAGGAAGAACTTGGCGCCGTCGCGGCACAGTATCTTATGGGCGGCATGGGCCACCTGGTGCGTCCCGCCGGGGATGAAGGCTATGGAGGGCATCATCGCCGCGTAGCCGAAGGTCCAGGCGCCGGCACCGGTTTGATTCACATCCATCGTTGACGACAGGACGAACCTCAGGTTGATGTACTGCAGCGCCTTGCTCTCCCAGCATGTCTGCGCGTTGTGGACATGGGTGGCTGCCAGCAGGACCGAATCCGGGTCAATGCCGGGGCCGCACTCTACGAGGCCCGGATATACCGCCAGCTGCCGGTTCAGTATCTCGGGATTGGTGGCGCGAACCTCAGCGGGGTTGAACATCATGTCCATCTGCACATGCTGCATCTCGCGGCCGAGCCACAGCTTCCTCATCTTGAGCCACTTCTCGGCATCCTTCTTCGAGAAGCGCTCTAGCTCCTTAGCTGTGCGCGTCTGGTCCATGTCGTACATCTCGCTGTAGATGCCGAGGCAGTCCTGTTCTTTAACGAAGCTGGCGCCGCTGGCGCAAATATGTTGCTCAAGTTTGGCGCCGTAGTCCCAGAACTCAGGGAAGTCGCGCCACAGCGGCAGGTAGTAGAAGGGCAATTGGATCGTGGCATGGGTGTTGCCGCGGAAGCCGGGTGCGGCGATCTCCTCGGTGGCCAGGCAGCCGCCGATCTCGTGGCGCCTCTCAAATATACCGACACTCATGTTGGCGTACTTGACCAGGTACATGGCAAGGAACAGCGCCTTATTTCCACCTCCGATTATTACCGCATCAAAAGTCTCGTCAGCCATTATTTCCTCCTTCGTTTACATGGCGATTTGATAAAGCTCTACATTTTGATAACGCTGCGGATTATCTCTCCCTTTTCCAGCGCTTCGTAGGCTTCATTGATCTGGTCGAGTGTGTATGTTCTAGTTATAAGTTTGTCGATGGGGAGCTTCCCTTCCATGAACAGGTCGACATATCTCGGAATATCGATCTGGGGGATGATGTCACCCTGCACCGCGCCGGTGATGGATTTGCCGATGAGGAATTCGAAAGGCATTATATTGAGTATGCTGGTGAGTGGGGCCATCCCGGCTACAATCAGCAGCCCGCCGGGTCTTATGGAGCCCAGCGCTTTGGTCATGACCTCAACATTGCCAATGAATTCAAGGGCATAGTCCACCCCGCCTCCGAGTATCTCCGATATCTTTATCTGCGGGTCATCCTTTGTGGCATTGATAATATAGTCAGCCCCGAGCTCTTTTGCCATGTTCAAT
This sequence comes from uncultured Dehalococcoidales bacterium, assembly GCA_964448395.1. Lineage (GTDB taxonomy): Bacteria > Chloroflexota > Dehalococcoidia > E44-bin15 > E44-bin15 > CAYUWM01. Next base: position 2,693 of record CAYUWM010000079.1, on the reverse strand, counting down.
TTACTGTCGAGGACATCGATAGCGATTACCTTAGCACCAGCAAGGCTGGCACCCATAACAGCACTGAGTCCAACGCCGCCGCAGCCGAAGATGGCGATACTTTCGCCGGCTTTGACCTTGGTAGTATTTATCGCCGTCCCGATGCCGGTCGATGTGCCGCAGCCAAGGAGACACACCACATCCATGGGGGCATCGTCGCGGACCTTCACTGCGGAGCGTTCGTGGACTACTACCTTCTCCGCATAGCAGGCGAGGCCGAACAGGTGATGGATCGCCTGATCGCCCTTGTGCAGCCGCATCCCACCGCCGGGAAGGGTGGCCATCATCTGGATGGGGAGGTTCTCCACGCACATGGTGGGGCGCCCCTCATAGCAGTAGCGGCATTTGCCGCAGTTGAATGCCACCATGAGTACAACGTGGTCTCCGGGCTGCAGGGTGGTCACGCCGGGGCCTACCTTTTCGACGATTCCCGCACCCTCGTGTCCCGGCACCACGGGCACCGGGGTGGGCATCTCGCCTTTCATGAAATGGAGATCGGTGTGACACACACCGGTGGCCACTAATTTTATCAAGACCTCATTCTGTTGTGGCTCATCGAGGGTCAGGTTCTCGATCTTTAATGGGGTATTGGCTTCATACAGGACGGCTGCCTTCATTGCAATCTCCTCCTTTTTAAGATATAACTCGATAATATATTAGGGGCTCTCCAGGACCTTTTCCGCTTTGAGTTTTTCAATGTCCTCCGTGGACATCTTCAGCAGCTCGCGGCATATATCGTCGGTGTGCTGTCCCAATAGGGGTGCGGGGCTGCTGGGGAGTGGGGGAGTCTCTGACATATGGAAAGGTATATTGTTGTAGAGCCGCTTTCCGACCACGGGGTGATCCAGTTCCACTAATGCATTGTCATGTTCAAGTTGAGCATCGTCCAAGGTATCAGGTGCCCGCTGTACTACCCCAGCGGCGATACCGGAATCTTGCAGCATCCCCATAATTTCTTTGGCCTCGCGGTCGGAAGTCCATTCTACCACCAGTTGGTCGAGCTCGTCAACATTTTTCAAGCGCCCTGGTATATCGGCGAACCTGGGGTCTTTGGTCCATGCCGGATTGCCGATAGCCTTGCCGAAGCTTCGCCACTCCTCGTTGGTGAACACGCTGATGGCTACCCAGTTGTCCTGCCCCTGGCAGGGGTAACAGCCGTGGGGCGCGGCGTAGGGGCAGCAGTTGCCTCGGGCTTGGGGCTCCCGCTGGTTCATGGTGTAGTCGAGGTAGTGCTCGCCGATAAGGGCGGCGGCCACCTCCGTCTGAGCCATGTCGATGAACTGACCCTTGCCGGTGCGGCGCTTGTAGTCTAGGGCGGCAAGTATGGCTATTGCAACCTGCTTGCTGGCCATGTGGTCGGGGAGGGGGGAGTTGGAGCCGACGGGATAGGGGTCATCCGGCTGCTTCCAGATGGAGAGCATGCCCGATGCTGATGACAGCATCGGGCCGTAGGCCGGGTAGTCGCTGTGGGGCCCGCCGCCGCCGAAACCCTGGCTGCTTATATATATAATGTCAGGCTTGAGCGGCCTGACCCTTTCATAGTCGAGGCCGAGGCTCTTCACCACCCCGCCGCGGAAGTTCTCCGCCACCACATCGCTCATCTTGATCAGCCGTTTTACGATATCTTTTCCCTTGTCCGATTTCAGGTTTACCCCGAAGCTGCGCTTGTTACGGTTCGACTCGTTGAAACCGGCGCTGGAGTTCTTGTCCGCCGCGATGGTTCTGACGAAGTCCAGGTTGTCGCTGGATTCGATCTTGATGACGTTGGCCCCCAGCTCTCCCAGTATCTTGCCGGCGTCGGGTACGACCACGCCGGTGCCCAGGCTTATCACCATTATCCCTTCGAGTGCGGTGCGTGACATGTCATAACCTCCTATAGCACCCCGGCGTACCTGAGGGCCGTCAAATCGTCTTTGGTGAGCCCCAGCTCCTCGCAATATATCTCCTCGTTGTGCTCGCCGAGGCATGGCGCTGGCCGCCGGACGGAGGGCTGGGTCTGTGTCCAGTTGTACGGCGGGCCGGGGTATTGCCCCTTGCCGGCGATTGGGTGGTCCACTTCTACAAAAAACTTTCTAGCGGTGGCGTCGGCACTGTTAACGAACGTGGGTATATCGTATATCGGGGCGATGGGCACACCTTCGCGGAAACCCGATTCGAACAGCTCTATCTGGGTGTACTGCGTGGTGAATTCGAGCATGATGGCGGCGAGGTCTTCCGCGTTACCGATGCGATATATAAAATTCTCCCAGTCGGGCAGCATCAGCACATCCGGGCTGCCCAGCACCCTGACCAGGGCCTGCCACTGCCTGGGGGTCAGCGCTATGACCCTGATGTAGCCGTCCTTGCAGGGGTAAACGGGGTATATCTTTTCTGCCAGCCGGGTCTCTGGTGCCGGAAGCGGCCCATCGGGAGTGAGCGAGTGTGAATAGATGGCCACCGACCAGGGGTACAGGCCGGTGCGGGCGGCCTCGTGTACCGAAACGTCGATCTTCTGACCCTTAGCGATAGCATCGCGACAGTAGAGAGCAGCCAGTATCTCGATGTCTGCAATCATCGATGTGGCATCATACGCCGGTGTGCCGGGCAGCAGCGTGGGGGCCTTGCCGGGATAACCGCTGGTGATCATGACACCGCTGAGGGCGAAATCGACGATA
>CAYUWM010000078.1:0-5525 GCA_964448395.1 uncultured Dehalococcoidales bacterium | reverse complement strand
TTCAGGAAACTGCAGTTCGACCGTGGCCTAACCAACTACTTCTGGAAGGCCCGGCAGATCAGGACCAAGGAGGCATAATATGTCGGAGAGCATTAAAGATAAGGTCGCCATCGTGGGGATGGGCTGCACCAAGTTCGGCGAGCTGTGGGACAAGGGGCCCAGCGACCTAGTCATCGATGCAGTCAGCGAGGCATATCAGGATGCCGGTATCGAGGCAAAAGACATCGAGGCAGCATGGGTGGGCACGATGTTCAGCGGGTTTGGAGGTCGCTCTATCAGCGAGCCGTTGAAGCTGCAGTATATCCCGGTTACCCGGGTGGAGAACGCCTGCGGCTCGGGCCATGAGGCACTGAGGGGTGCCACCTATGCCGTCGCTTCCGGCACATACGATGTCTGCCTGGCGGTGGGATTCGAGAAGCTGAAGGATGAGGGCGCCAGCGGACTGCCGGGCATGGAGAACCGCTCCAACACCCACTACCAGTCGACACCGCCCGGGATGTTCGCCATGATGGCAACCAACTACTTTGACCGCTACAGGCTGAGCCCCGAAGAGGGCAAGACCATGCTGGCCAAGATATCGGTCAAGAGCCACAAGAACGCCCTGTTGAATCCCAAGGCTCACTTCAGGCGTGAGCTGACCATAGAGCAGGTGTTGGCTGCCCCCATAATCGCCTGGCCGCTGGGGCTGTTCGACTGTTGCGGCGTATCCGACGGCGCTGCCGCGGCCATCATCACCCGCGCCGACATGGCCAAGAAGTTCCGCCCCGATCCAGTCTATATCAAGGCGCTCCAGATATGTACCAGCCCGACCTCGGGACGGATGACCTCGGGGTACGATTATGCCCACGTCGAGGAGGCCTACCGCGGCGGTGTGGCCTCCTACAAGGAGGCGGGTATCAAGGAGCCCCGCAAGGAGGTAGGTATGGCGGAGGTCCACGATTGCTTCTCAATCACCGAGGCGGTGACTATGGAGGACCTCCAGTTCAGCCCGCGGGGGAAGGTAAAGGATGATATCGAGGCAGGTACATTCCAGCTCGATGGCGAGTTGCCGGTGCAGCCGGACGGGGGGCTCAAGTGTTTCGGGCACCCTGTCGGCGCTTCTGGCATAAGGATGGTTTATGAGTTATACCTCCAGTTGCAGGGCAGGGCGGATAAGCGGCAGATCAAGGATCCAAAACTGGGCCTGGCTCACAACATGGGTAATGAGCCGTACGCCCCAGTGGTCAGCATCTGTATAGTGGGGCTTTGACTTTGACTACACGATACTTGCATGGTAAATTAATGGTTTCAAAAACCGCCTCCGGTGACAGAAACTCAGCGGGGCCCTTGGAAAAAGATGGCCGCGAAAGGGGGATGGAGAACAAGAAGCATGAGAGACAGAGTCGGATTCCAGAACTAGGATGGCAACCGCCGAAGAATCGCTTCGAAAGGGGGGTAAAGAATTGGAAACAACGATAAAATCCAAAGCACTGGACAAGTTCAAAGAAGCCGCACAGACCATCGTTAACCCTGAACTGAAGAAGTGGATAGATCAGGGGGGCAAGGTGGTGGGCTACTTCTGCTGCTACGGGCCGGAGGAGATAATCACCGCTGCCGGCATGACACCCTTCCGGGTGAGAGCTACTGGCAGCACCAGTTCCGAGCTGGCGGATGCGTACCTCACCAGCATCAACTGCAGCTTCTGCCGTCACGCCTTCAACATGGGTCTGCTGGGAGAGTACGACTTTCTTGATGGTGTTGTCTGGCTCAATAACTGTGACCACATACGCCGAATCTACGATAACTGGAAGCGCAAGGTGGACACTCCGCTGGCGCACATGATGAGCCTTCCCAAGCTGCAAGCCGATAAGCAGGTGGGATGGTGGCGGGAAGAAATGGTAATATTCAAGGAGGCGCTGGAGAAGCACCTGGGTGTGAAGATTACCGATGACAAGCTGCGGGAGGCGATAAAGACCCACAACGAGACAAAGCGCCTGTTGAGGCAGCTCTACGACCTGAGGAAGAAGGACAACCCGCCGATCACCGGCGCCGATGCGCTGGCCGTCGTCATCGCCAGCACCTCCATGCCGCGGATGGAGTTCAACAAGATGCTGAAGGAGCTGCTGGATGAGTTGAAGGGTGCGGAAGGCATCAAGGACTACAAGTTCAGGCTGATGCTGGTCAGCAGCATCATGGACGACCCGCAGTATATCAAGATCATTGAGGATCTAGGGGGACTGGTAGTCACCGATTCCGCATGCTACGGCACCAGGGCATTCTGGGTGGAGGTTGACGAGAAGGAGAAGGATCCGCTGGATGCTCTCGCTAGGTACTACATTCAGCAAAAGCCTTCCTGCCCGCGAATGTTCATGGATTTCCCGCAGAGGTCGGAATACGTCCAGAAAATGATTAAGGAATTTAAGGTAGACGGGATTATCGCACTGCGGATGGTATTTTGCGACCTGTGGGCGGGTGAGTTTTTCATGCAGGAAAAGAACCTGCAGAAAGCGAATATCCCCGTGCTCCATATGGACCGGGAATACCTCATGGCGGGCACAGCCGGCCAGGTGAGGACTAGGGCCCAGGCATTCATAGAAAGCATAGGAGGTAAGCGATGACCGGCAGATCTTTGAACGATAGGTGTTGCCAGAAGTTGATACAAGAGCGCGATATGCTCGGCATGATGGTGGAGACATTCACCAAGACCTCCTCGGGGGCTAACCTTCACTATGTTCCTACCAAGGGCTTCGTTGACCATCACAATGAAATACTGAGGCGTTATGTATCCGGCGAACCGTTCATCACCAGCTACTTCTGCTGTGCCCCGGAGCTGTATACCGCCCTGGACCTCCCGTGGAGCACCTTCCTGACACCGGCGTTCACCGGTGCGCTTTCGCCGACCTTTCACGACGAGATCGACGCGAGCGGGAAGATGTTCAGGGGCATGGACCTGTGCACCATCATCAGGCTGGCGGCGTACATAGTAGAGGAAGACCTGGTGCCCCCGCCCACCGCGGTCATCGCCATGCTTCACCCCTGCGACGGTATAAACGTGGTGCACCAAACGATGGCGAACAACGAGAAGTGGGGCAAAATTCCGGTGTTCGGCGCCGACCCTCCCTACTGGGCGGATGAGCGGAGTTATGAGTACTATGCCGACGAACTGAAGAAGATGGTGGAATTCCTCGAGAAGCACACCGGGCTCAAGATGGATACTAACCGGCTGCGTGAGGTCATCAAGGAGTCGAACAAGCAGATTCAGCTGTGGCAGGAGTGGAACGAGCTGAGGCGGGCGGTGCCCTGCCCCCACGGTGGCGCAATGGGGCTGGAGGTGTTCGGAGAAGCGACCACCGTTCATAGTGGTATGCCCGTAGGCACTGCCTGGCTCAAGGATGTCCTCGCAGATGCTGAGTCTCTAGTGAAGCAGGGCAAGGGCGCGGTGGAAAAGGAGAGGATCCGGGTGTTCTGGTTCGATGTTCTGTCCCTGGGATTGACCCTGGAGCTCTTCCCGTGGCTGGAGCAGGAGTGGGGAGCGGTGATTGCCATGGAGATGTTCGGTTATTCGCCGTACTCGCAGATCGATACCTCAACCGAAGACTCCATGTACAAAGGCCTGGCCCAGAGGGCTTTGCATGAAGTGCCGATGATCAGGCAGGCGCGTGGTGTGGCGGACCTCTTCCTCAGCGATATAGAGAAAATAGTGAAGGACTACAAGATAGATGCCGTTGTTTACCCTGGCTATATGGGCCACAAGGATGGCTCAGGCAGCGCGGGCCTGATGCGTGAGAAGTGCCGCGAACTGGGGGTCCCGTTCATGTACATCGGGATGGACCTGTTTGACGACAGGTATACCACGCTGGATGAGCTCAAGGACAAGTTTTCTAAGTTTTTCATGTCGATGGGGCTGGGCTAGAGCCGGTTGAGACAGAGGGGAACAGGGCGCTTAACAAATGTTACCCTCTGCTGATTCCGAAAAAGGCCCCATATTAGAGCAGAAGACATTTGTGCCAGATAAGAAAGGAGGGTTGTTTTTGGAATACGAGACCATCCTGTTCGAAAAGAAAGACGGGTTCTGTGTTATCACCCTTAATCGTCCTCAGTCGTTGAATGCGATCAACGTTAAGATGTGGAGCGAGCTGAGCCAGGTGGTAGATGTGATCGATAACAATGATGATATTAAGGCATTCATCTTTACCGGCACGCCGCGGACGGACGGCAGGCCCTGCTTCTGCGCCGGGGCAGACCTCAAGGAGATGGCAGGGTTCACCAGCGGCGGTGTCCTCGATGAGTCTGCCGAGGATGCCCCTGCCAACGTTTCTCTAGCGAAGCCCTCAGGGGTAAAGAACTTCTGGGCCCTCAGGCAGCCGAAACCTGCCATGACCCCCGCCTTTGAGAAGATCACCTGGTCACCCAAGATATCCATCGCTGCTATCGATGGGGTGTGTACCGCCGGAGGCACGGAGTTGGCGCTCGCCTGCGACATCGTTGTCGCCTCGGAGACGGCCCAGATCAGCGATATACACGTGAAGAACCTGGGATGGATCGGCGGCGCCGGAGGTACGGCTAACATGGCGTGGCGTGTGGGTGTCTCCAAGGCCATCGAGCTCTGCTGCACCGGGGATGTCATCGATGGCAGAGAAGCTCACCGCATCGGGTTCGCCAACCAGGTCTGGCCAGCTGACCAATATCTGAACAAAGCCAAGGAGATGGCGGGGAAGATCGGTGGCATGCGCCTGGCGGCGCTCATCATGACCAAGGCCACCATCCGCTCTGTCGAGGATATGGATCGCAGATCGACCCTGCGTTACTGCGACGACGGTTTCTCCATCCTGTTGAGCGAACAGGACACTGCCGATTTTGGGCCACAGCGTTGGGTTGACCAGCGCTAGATAAAGGAGGCCGAGCTGCTATGGTGGCGAAGGAACGAGAAGGTGCACTCACCGGCTACCGGATACTCGATCTCACCGACAGCAGGGGCGCATACTGCACCAAGTTACTTGCCGACATGGGCGCAGACGTGATCAAGGTTGAGCCGCCCGATGGAGACGTGGGGCGCAATATGCCACCGTTCCTCAACGGTGAGCCGCACCCAGAGAAAAGCCTCTACTTCCTCTACCGTAACGCTAATAAACGCGGCATAACGCTGAACCTGGAATCTGACGAGGGTAAGGATATCCTTAAGAGGCTGGCCAAGTCTGTCGATGTACTGGTGGAGAACTTCGGGCCTGGCTGCATGGACAGCCTGGGACTGGGTTACGATGTGCTGAAGAACATTAATCCCAGGCTCATTATGGCCAGTATCACCGAGTTCGGCCCCGATGGCCCCTGGAGGGACTACAAAGGGTCTAATATCGTCGATTACGCCCTCAGCGGCGTAATGATTACCAGCGGTTATCCCGGCAAGGTCCCTACCCTGTTGCCCGGCATGCCAGCCTACGATGCAGCATCGGAGATCGCTGATATCGAGATACTGGCTGCTATATACTGCCGTGATGCCATAGGTAAAGGCCAAAAGATCGATGTATCGGTTCATGAGGCTGCCCGAA
>CAYUWM010000077.1:3710-5566 GCA_964448395.1 uncultured Dehalococcoidales bacterium | reverse complement strand
GCCAGCGCCAGCATGATGCCGCCGAACAGGGCCACCACCGCCACGTCGAGGATGATGGACATGCGGTAGTCGAACAGGTATATGCCGAAGGGCGCCGATGCCTCCACCCCCATCACCGCCTGCCGTATGGCGTCCACCCCGTAGGAGACGGGGTTTATCTTGACTATGGTGGCCAGCCACCCCGGCAGCGTCTCCACCGGGAACATCACCGGGGAGACGAACACCAGAGGGAACACCATGAGCTGCATTATCGACTGGAACGCCTCCATGCTCCGTATGCGGGCGGCGAGCAGCAGCCCCAGCGACGTCAGCGACAGGGACAGGAGCAGCATCAGCCCTACCAGCATGAACCCGTTCCCTACCGTGATATCGACCTTGGCGAAGGGGATGAACACCAGCATCAGCAGTCCCTGGAATGATGAGATGGTGGCTCCGCCCAGCGCCTTGCCGACGGCCACAGCGGTGCGGCTGATGGGGGCCACCAGCACCTCCTTGAGGAAGCCGAACTCGCGGTCGAACACCACGGTGACTCCCGACATGATGGCGCTCATCAGCACCACCATGCTGATGATGCCGGGGTACATGAAGGCGATGTAGTTGAAACCCTGCTGCTCTGGGAAGATGGAGGCGATACCCGAGCCGAAGATCACCAGGAACAGGATGGGCATGCCGAAGCTGCTGAACATCCGCGCCCGGTCCCGCCAGAAGCGCAGGATATCGCGGTACCAGATGATATAGACGCCGTGCAGGTTGCGCCTCAATGGAACCCCCTGCCGCCGCCGCCGGCCTGGCGCACCGCCCACGCCCGCTTGAACGCCGCCTGGCCGCCGGCCTCCTCGCGTATCTCGCGGCCGGTGAGCTTGAGGAACACATCGTCCAGCGTGGGGCGGCGCATGCTGACCGCCTGCAGCTCCCCCTTGAACTCCCGCACCAGCTTGGGGATGAACTTCTCCCCGTTCTCCACCTCGAAGTGGATGCTTTGGCCCTCCACCATGGCCTCGATATTGTGCTTCTCCTTGAGCTCGGCCACCGCCGCCTCGGGGTTGCCGGTCTGCAGGGTGATGACGTCGCCGCCCACCATCTGCTTCAGCGCCTCGGGGGTGTCCAGCGCGATGACCTTGCCGTGGTCGATGACGGCGATGCGGTCGGCGACGTTGGCCTCCTCCATGTAGTGCGTGGTGAGGAAGATGGTGATATTGAGCCGCTTCCTCAGGTCGAGGATATAGTCCCAGATGTGGGAGCGCGTCTGCGGGTCGAGGCCCAGCGTCGGCTCGTCGAGGAACAGCACCTTGGGGAAGTGCAGCAGCCCGCGCCCGATCTCCAGCCTTCTTCTCATGCCGCCGGAGTAGGTCTGCACCGTGTCGTTGCGGCGGTCCCACAGGTCCACCATCTTGAGCACGGAGGCGATGCGTTTCTTGGCCACCTTGGACGGGACGTTGTACACGCCGGCGTGGAACTGCATGTTCTGCAGCGCGCTGAGCTTGATATCCAGGCTCGGGTCCTGGAACACCAGGCCGACGGATTGACGCACCTGGTTGGACTGCTTGACGACATTATAGCCGTTGAGTATCACCTTGCCCTTGGTGGGGCGCATGAGGGTGCACAGGATGTTGATGGTGGTGGTCTTGCCGGCGCCGTTGGGGCCGAGGAATCCGAATATCTCCCCCTGGCGCACGCTGAAGCTGATGTCGTCCACCGCCACCAGCTTGCCGAACTTCTTGGTGAGGCGCTTGACCTCGATGATATCTTTTATCTCGTCATCGGCCATCGGCTACTCCACCTTGGCCACTATCTCCCGCACCTTCTTCAGCGATTCGGAGAGCTGGTTCATGTCCGCCTCGGTGAGGCTGGACAGC
>CAYUWM010000077.1:2318-3610 GCA_964448395.1 uncultured Dehalococcoidales bacterium | reverse complement strand
CGGATGATCTTGCCCTCCAGCAGGGGGAACAGGTGCAGCATCTCCTGCGTTACTTCGTCCAGCAGCTTCTCGTCCATAACCTCTACCGTATGGTTCAAAAAACGAACTGTCAACGATTTTGACAGTCCAACATTTGAATTTTATCACGCCCCAAAAATCCGTGTCAAGGGGTTTTTTCGTATTCTACGGGGCGCGGCGATGCGGCCTGCGGGTTTTGCTATCCTGCGGTGCGTGTCTTTTCGGCCTTCGCCTTCCTGGAGAGCTCGTACACCGGCATGCACCAGTCGATGTACTTCCGGTTCTTGCCCAGAATGGCGTCGAAGTACAGCCGCTGGAGCTTCTTGGTGATGTCGCCGGGGACGCCGCCGTTGACGCGTCGGCCGTCGATCTCGGTTATGGGCGCGATGTGGGCCGCCGTGCCGGTCATGAAGCACTCGTCGGCGGCGTACAGCTCATCGGTGCCGAACGAGCGCTGGTCGGTGCCGATGCCCAGCTCCTCCCTGGCCAGCGTCATCACCGTGTCGCGGGTGATGCCCACCAGAATGCTGTCCTCCTCCGGCGGTGTGATGAGCCTCCCGTCCTTCACGATGAAGATGTTCTCGCCGGAGCCCTCGCACACGTGGCCCTCGTGGGTCAGGAATATCGCCTCGTCGCAGCCCTTCCCGTGCGCCTCCGTCTTGGCCAGCGCCGAGTTCACGTAGATGCCGTTGATCTTGGCGCGCACCGGTATCATCGCGCTGTCGATGCGCTGCCACGTCGAAATGCAGCATTTAGCGCCCTTCTCCGGGTCGAGGTACGGCCCGAAGGGCGTGGCGTACACCAGGAAGCCGGCGTCCAGGTTGTGCAGGCGCACCCCCACCACCTGCGACGACTTGTAGGCCATCGGCCTTATGTACGTGTCCTCGCGGTAGGCGCAGCGCTGCACCAGCCGGATGGTGATGGAGACGAGCTCCTCCATCGAGTGGGGCAGCTCGATCTGCAGCACCTTGCAGCTATCGAACAGCCGCTGGTAGTGCTCCGTCAGGCGGAAGATGTACATCTGGCCCTGCTCTTCGTTCCAGTTGCCGCGTATCCCCTCGAAGCAGGCGGTGCCGTAGTTGAAGGCATGGGTCATTATGCCGATCTTGGCGTGCTCCACCGGCATGAATCCCCCGTTGAAATATGCCATGGGTGACATGCTGCTGTTCCTTACTCCTTCCTGACTGAGTAGATATTATAGCGGGTGAGAGGGCGGGATGGCAAGGGAGGAGTGGACGAGGGATTGACATATTAAGTGCGGAGGCGTATAAGAA
>CAYUWM010000077.1:0-2308 GCA_964448395.1 uncultured Dehalococcoidales bacterium | reverse complement strand
ATAGTCAATAATATCGAACTATTTCTGTAATAATGGACAAGGGGTTGACATATTGAGTGCAGGGGCGTATAAGAATACATGAAAGGGCAGAGCAACACGTAGCGCCATTCCGCCATACACGTAAACGATGAGGCAGCAATACCAAGCAGAGTGTACGAAGAATATGCTTCGATTTTAAAAGAACGTGGAATTGTTCAATGACGAAAATTAATCCTGATTTGGTAAGAAACATCATCACGGTAGATAATGAACTTACTGTACCTAAAGTAATAACAGGAATTATTGCCAACAATCTAAAAACAGAAGCAGGCGAAATAATTGCTGAGGGAGAGAAACTAAAGAAGGAATATGACAGTTACCAACGGCTAAACGTGCCGGCAGTAATATCGTATGTAGGCGAATCTAGAATAGATGCCTATACTGTCTACTATCTGCCACGCAATACTCTTATACCGAAGATTGCCATTCTTTATTGTTCATATCATGAAGCATTTCAAAATATCCCTGATAAGATTAGGGTATTAGATATAGGAAGTGGAACTGGTGGGGTAATCATTGGTTTATTGGATATGTTCAATAACGAGGAACTGCAAGGTACACAGTTGGATATATTGGCAGTAGATGATTCAGCTGAGGGCTTAATACGACAGAAAGAACTTGTGAGAGATATTGGCCTCAACAATTCCACCCACCGGACAATAAGGGTGGATGTTCATGATTTGCAAGCGTATGAAAATATAATCACACAGAACGCCCCATACGACATTATTTTCATAGCAAACGTTTTTGCAGAACTATCAGTTGATGCAATTGACAATATATTACGCATTGCTTCCAATACGTTGTCTGAGCAAGGGATAATCGTTAATGTTGAGCCACATAGTACTTATATAATGAACCAGAAGGTTCGCATTGCTAAGATGGTAGGACAACTAGAACTAAATATATATCTGCCGTGCCCACCAGAATATGAGTGTACGCAACCAGATTGCTGGATATGGCGTAATGATGGTTTTGAATGTTCAACTATCGATGTTGGTGGTAATGTATTATTGCCCACAGACGTCCAGAAGGCTTTTTGGACAATATTATCCAAGCAACCATATTCAATACATGAAGCCTTGAATAGAATTAATCCTAGCCTCTCTTGGGGCGTTATTGGATCACGCTACAAGAAACGTGTAACGGAAGAGGAAGTACAACAAGACTACCAAGTTTGCAGATGTGATGGTCATAAATTTATTACCGATAAAAAGAGGAAAAAGGGGAAGTTGCCTTCACTATATGAACCATATAAACGCGGCGCGTTTATTGGCTACACTGATGACTATTCCACTGTCGAGTTTTGGGATATACTATAGATTCTTGTATAACGCATAATTTGAATTGGAGTAGATTTGATTATTTCAGCAAGCCGCAGAACTGATATCCCAGCGTGGTATAGCCAGTGGTTCATGAACAGAATCCGTGAAGGATGGTGTGCTGTTCCTAATCCCATGAACATGAACCAGGTAAAGAGCATCTCACTAAATCCACGAAATGTTGATGCTATCGTATTCTGGTCTAAGAACCCTGCGCCATTAATGGAGCACTTAGTCGAGCTTGAACACATGGGCTACCATTACTACTTCCAATTCACGCTGAATGATTATCCATCAGAGTTTGAGCCAAACGTGCCTCATTTGGAAGATAGAATAAATACCTTCAAGGAACTGAGCCATAAGATAGGGTGGATAAGCGTTGTGTGGCGCTACGACCCTATAATAATATCAAATATAACTGACTATGATTACCACCTAGATAAATTCTCTACGCTTGCAGAAGACCTACAGGGAACCACCAAACGTGTTGTAGTAAGCATAATAGACTATTACCAGAAGACTGACAGGCGGTTATCTAAACTAGAAGATGAAGGGTTTAATTTCGAGCGTGAAGCGGCTCATTCCAAGAAGATGGAAGATTTCTTAAAACAAATGGCCGGCATAGCAACCAAGCATGATATGGAGATATACTCCTGCGCTGAGGAGTGCGACTATAGTTTTGTAGATGTTCCACCAGGGAGCTGTGTAGATCAGGTTTTAATAAACAATCTGTGGGGATTCAATATACCATATGAAAAAGATAAATATCAGCGTAAAGCATGCTTGTGTCATAAAAGCACGGATATAGGAATCAATGACACGTGCATACACGGCTGCCGCTATTGCTATTCAACACGAAGCCTTGAAATTGCCGAACGACGCTATAGTGAGCACGACCCCAATTCTCCCGTATTGTGGTGGCCACCAGATAAGCCCCTCGTTATTGG
>CAYUWM010000076.1:0-5672 GCA_964448395.1 uncultured Dehalococcoidales bacterium | reverse complement strand
ATGCCCGCCGCTATGGCGGCCTTGGCCAGCTGCACCTCGCGCACGTCCCTCTGGGTCAGGTAGATGGGCTTCCCATCCGCGCTCTCCTCCGCCGAGGCGATGAGGAAGCGTTTGACGCCTCTGTATCTGGTGACCCTGGGGTTTAGCTCCCTGGCTATCTTCCTCCTCGAGCGCTGGATCAGGCCTTCGGGGCTGATGATGCCCGCATTCATCAGGACGGCGACCAGCTCCACCAGGCCGCTCCCGCATATGCCCCTGGGGCTTATGTTGCCGATAACGTTGTACTGCAACTGCCCTTCTTCCAGGCTGACGCCCTCGATGGCTCCGGCGCTGCCTATCATCCCGCTGGAGATCCTGGCCCCCTCAAGGGCGGGCCCGGCGGCGGCGGAGCATGTCATCAGCCGCTTGCGGTTGCCGAGCAGTATCTCGCCGTTGGTTCCCAGGTCCAGCCCCAGTATGATGTCCCGGTCCTGCTCCGCGGCGCCTGAGGCCAGGATAACGCTTATCAGGTCTCCGCCGATGTAGCCCGATTTGATGGGCATGGCGTAGAACAGGGCTTCGGAATGGAGCTCCAGGCCCACGTCCCTGGCCTCGACCACCAGCCCGTCGGTGAGGATGGGCGCGAACGGGGCCTGCGCGATCCCGGAGGGGTCCAGCCCCAGCATTATGTGCTGCATGGTGCTGTTGCCCGCTCCCACCGCAACGAATATCTCATCCGGGGTGACGCGGGCCGTTTTCAGCAGGCTCCTGGTGATCCGGTTCAGGTCACGCAGGATCAGGTTGTGGAGCCGGCTTAAACCCTTGGGATTCTCCATGATGTAGTTCAGGCGGCTGATCACGTCGGGGCCATATTTGTACTGGCTGTTGAGGCAGGATGCCACCGCCACCTCGGTGCCGTTCAGCATGTTGATAAGCTTGCCTACAACCGTGCTGGTGCCGATGTCGAATACCAGCCCGTACTGGCGGTCTATCTCATCGCGCGCCTGCCACGCCAGCAGGGTGTTATTGTGGAACACCGCAGTGCCGCTATAGTTGGTCTGTATCAACATGTCGTGCAGCGTCAGCAGGCAGCCCAGCGTGGCTTTCAGGTCCTGGTGTTCGGGTCCCATCTCTATCCTTATCCGGTCCAGATCGGAGAGCCACTCGTATTCAATGTCCCTGGAAAATGCGACCCCGCGCTTCTCAACCAGCGGCTTCAAATGCAGCGGCGGGCGGTGGGTTGCGGTGCCGTCATGGCTGGTGGTGAGGATCTGGAAGTACTCCTCCTTGGTCTCAACATCAGCCGTCGATATCACCAGGTCTTCGTTAACCGGGGTGCGGCACGCCAGGCGCACCCCCTGGCTTAGCTCATCCTCATCGAGAAACCGTTTTTCTTCATCCGATGGCGCTTTAATACTGCCGGATAGAACCTTCACCTTACATTTGCCGCATTTGCCCAGCCCGCCACACTCCCCACCCAGGTCTATATTAGTGCCCTGCAATGCCTCCCAGATCGTCTTGCCCGGGCGGACTTTGAACCACAGGTCGTCCGGCAGAACGTTCAGCCACACGTACCTCTGCTGGCGTTTCTTCGATTCGGGCAGTACCTCTGCCATCTTTCTCTTCATGTGTCTATCCCTGCAGGCAGCTATAGAAGCTCCGCGAGTCTGTTTTCAAGATAAGAGTAGTCGGCATCGCTGGCATCCATATGGAGATCCAAGAAGTCGGCGATATCGCATGCCTTGGATTCAAGGTCCACATCATCAGGCTGCCTTATATACAGCACCCTCTGGTAGTGCTCGAAGCAGTATTTCCGCATTTCCTCGTCACGCAGTCCCAGCGGCTTCATGCAGTACGTCTCGAAGTTCTGTATCACATCCTGCTCGAGGAAGTAGGTCCCCGCTATCTCGTCGAGGTATTGCTTGAACCGCTCCGGCCCCAGCAGCATCTCGTAGCAGTAATGGCCGGGCACTTTCACCGCCTCGTGCCTCCTGCAGAACTCATCGATATCGGGGAAGCAGTCACCGTAGAGGCATACTATCCGCTCCCCGCCTTTGCGGGCCTTGATTATCTCCTTCAACAACCGCTTCTGCAACTCCGGGGGCTTCAAATGTAAATAAGAGGGCAAATAAGTAACTTTAAGATGGGGATATCTCTCCTTCATGGCAAGGAAATCCAGCGCCGGCTTGAATACAGCACAGGCGATGAGGCGCACAACCTTCTGAGGCTTCTTCACCGGTTTCACCATTGAACGCTAGATCATCCGACTGCCGGGGAAGGCTTTTTGTATCCGCGAGATGGTGTCGTGGTCCAGCAGCCCCTCTCTGCCTTTCTCCAGTATCTCCTCGACGCGATCCTTGGAGCGGCTCAGCATGTCCTGCTTCCCCTGTTCCTCCCAGATATCGAAGTTGGACCTGACACTCAGGTAGGGGTAGTAGAACTCCTGCATCATGTGCTCTATGGTGTGGTCTTCGGTTACGAAGTTGCCGCCGGGGCCGACGCTGTCGATAACATCGAAGGCCAGGGTATCCTTATTGACAGTGATGCCCCTGAGTATGCGCTGCACCATGCCGATCATCTCGTCATCGATGACGAACTGCTCGTAGGAGATGGCTTTGGCGGAGTCCAGCATACCCGCCGCCAGATGGATGTAGTCTCCACCTGCCATGCCCACCAGCAGGTTGGAAACGGTCTTCTCGAACCCGGCCTGGATGTCGGGCCTCTTCGCCTCGGTGACCCCGCTGGATGCATATATCGGCAACTTATACAGCTTTGCCAGCTGAACCGCCGCAGCGTTCATCATCGCCATCTCCACGGAGCCCATGCAGAATTCCATGCGCCGCAGGTCCATAGTAGTGGGTACAGCCCCGTACATGACCTTGGCCCCGGGTGAGAGTAACTGGGATATGCACACGCCGGCCAGAGCACCGGCATGCATCTGGGTCAGGGTTCCCGCCAGGGTGGCGGGGGAGGTGGCCCCCGCCATAGGTACAGATGCGCACGTTACCGGGATTCCTCTGGAGGTGCAGAAATCCAGGATGTCCAGCGTGTAAACCGCCACGGTCAGCGGGCATAAAGTATTGGTGATAACGGACACAAACGGCTTTTCCCTCAGCCTGTCTTCCCCGCCGGCGATAATGCTCGCCAGCTTGTGCATCTGCCTGGCGCCCCGCAGGTTGGTGCAGCCGCCCATCACGTGCTTGGTGGTGTGGTTCAGCGAATAGTAGAAATCCAGCAGGTGGTAGTTCACCGGCTTGATATCGTGCGCCTGGCAGGCGATGATGTAGAACTGTACGTGCTCTAAACTGTTGACCAGGGTCGCGGTGTTGGCCACGTCCCGCAGCAAGGAGAGGCGGTAGCCGCCGGTCCCCATGTCGAGGATGTGGAACACGCGGCCGCCGTTACCGAAATATACATTACCCTGTCCCAGGTGCAGGTCGTTCGATCCGTCCCTGGAATATAGGGTGAGGCTGGTTGGTGCGCCGGCTATCAGGCCGTCGATGAGGTCACCGTCGAAGCGGACCAACTGGTTCTCCTTGTCGACCGCGGCGCCCGCCTGCTTCAGCTTGTCGAGGTATCTGTTGCCGTTATCACCGCGGAGCTTTATCCCCACATGTTTCAGCAGCCGGCGAGCGGTGCTATCGATTTGCCTGATATCGTCGGTCGATAGCACTTTCAGCACAGGTACACTTGTTCCCATTGGCAATCCCTTTAGCGTCCGTGCAGGATCCTGTCGATTTCCTCGAGCACAGAATCGGGCTTGGGCTCGACCTGGTGTTCCGCCAGCACCCGTTTAGTCTCGGCGTTGCACCGCCGGTACATATCCATCGCGCCGGCTTCCTGCCAGGCGTCGTAGCGGGAGCGGTCGAGCAGCTGGGGCAGGAACTGGGCCTGCATGAAGTGCTCGAACGTATGGTCGTCCATCAGGAACAGGGCGCCCGGCTCCTTCGCCACACGCTCGATCGCATCGAAGGCCAGATTAGCTTCATCAATGGTGATCCCCTGGACGAAGGAGCGGCTCATGGCTACCAGCTCGTTGTTCATAGTCACCATCTCCAGTGAGGAGGTGTTGCCGTACTCCAGGTATCCCCCGTCGTGAATCAGGTTACAGCGTGACAGCATAGCGGTGATGATGGAGAACATGGACTCGGCTCCCGCCTGGGCATCCATGACCTTGGAATCAGAGGCACCGGCAAATGCCCATACCGGCAATCCGTAGAGCTCGTCCCGCATGTCGGCCAGCGCCGCCTGGGTAAGGCTCCACTCCGGGGCACCATAGGAGACGATGGTGTGTCTCATATCGAGAACGCTGACATTGGGCCCGAACAGGAAGGGGGACCCCTTGCCCGCCATCTGATGGATTGCCAGCCCCACCAGGTTCTCAGCGATGCCCAATGCCATGGCGCCGGCCAGCGTTACCGGGGCGCCGCCGCCGGCGTTGGAACCGGAGGGAAAGCAGACGGGTATCTTCTTCTCGGCGCAGAAGATGAGCCGCTCCATCACGTTCTGGGGGAAGCGCAGCGGGCTGATAGCTTCCGAGTAATTGAGGATGAAGGGTTTCTTCTGGAAGTTCGATTCGCCACCCGCGACCGCGCAGGCTATCTGGTATATCTTGGCGATATCCCTCCCGCTGTCGGCGATGAAAACTACAGGTTTGTTGGTGTTCTTTATCAGCTCGGCGAAGGCGTAGATATAGATATCATCTACCGGTGCGTCCTCCGGGTTGCTCATTGACATGGCGAATGACATGTTCTCCAGACCGTCTACCAGCCGGGCGAAATTGGCGGTATCCTGCAGGCGTGTTCTGCGCCGCTCTCCTGTTTCCAGGTCCACGGTGAAGGTGGTGTCCGATCCTGTGCCGTAGAAGTAGTTGCCGTCAGCCAGGGGCATGGTGAGGTTGCCCCTCTGGTCGTGCAGGTCGATTCTTTTTGGAGCGGAGCTAAGCGCATCTTCAACCAGCTTGGGGGGCATCTTGACCCAGTCACCATCGGAGACACTGCAACCGGCATCGGCGAGCATTGTCAGCGCACCGGGATGCTCCATCTTGAAGCCTATCTTCTCCAGTATCCGCAGAGAGGTCTGGTGTATGGCGAGGGCCTGCTCTCGGCTCAGTACCTTCAACCGGGGCTGGAACGTGGGGGTGTCTTTCGGATTCAATACTTCCTCCTGCATGCACTATAAGGAGTTCAACTAATGCCGATCAGCTCCTTAGCTTTGGTAACGGCGGAGCCGGCATCCGAGGCGTATGCATCCGCCCTGATCTCAACAGCGTATCGCTCGGTTACCGGAGCACCGCCGATAATTATCTTGATTGCATCCCTGAGGCCGGCATCCTGAAGCGCCTCGATGGTCTTGGGCATGGAAGGCATGGTGGTGGACAGCAGTGCGGACATACCCACAATATCCGGCTTGACCTCCCGGGTCTTCTGGACGAAGGTCTCGGGAGATACATCCACACCCAGGTCCACGATCTTGAATCCCGCCCCCTCGAGCATCATGGAAACCAGGTTCTTCCCGATGTCGTGCAGGTCGCCCTTAACGGTCCCGATCAGAACCGTTCCCTTGGAAGTAACGTCTCCCTCCTTGAAATACGGCTGGAGCAGATCGACGCACTCCTTCATCGTCTTGGCGGAGCGCAGCATCTGGGGAACGAAGATTAAGCCCTTGGCGAACCGCTCACCCACCTCATCCAT
>CAYUWM010000075.1:0-5976 GCA_964448395.1 uncultured Dehalococcoidales bacterium | reverse complement strand
GAGCGATAGCCTCGGGCGGAATATATCCGAGCTCCTGCTGAATGTGCTGTAGCAGGGGGATCAAGGGCCATTTCTGATCTCGATAGCTCTCTATTATCTCGATTAACCGAGGCGTATCAGCCTTGACCTTATCCTGACGCTTGCTCATGATGCGAAATCCTTTCTAACTTCACGGCGCATGTCTTCAATGCGGGGGCACCCGACTGCGCATCAAGCGCAATTTCAAACAGCCGGTTGACGGGAGCCGTGGGTAAACTATTGGGAATGAAAATGACCCCTTCAGGAAACCTGTCCGAAAATCTGGCGACAGCAGTCACATCGCCCCAGGGCGAGATGACCCTCACCTCATCTCCCTGGTCTATTTTGAACCGCTCGGCATCGGTTTCGCCTATCTCTACATAGGGCTGATGTAAGAATTTACTCAATCTCGGCGACCTCGAAGTTCTGGAGCCGTTACCGGAATGGTACAGAACACTGCCCACCAGTAAAGCTAAAGGATACCCCTTTTTGGAGCCGTTCGTCGCTGCTTCGTAGCGAACCGGTGAGAAGCATCCGAATCCGCTGGGGAATTTACCCTTGTACAAACGTCTGTTGATCAGGGAATTACGATCCAGTTCAAGCCGATATATATTGACCGTATCCGGGCCTTTATCTCCGATGCCGCTATACAACGGAACCATCTCCTCTATTTCAGCCATGATCTGCTGAATCGAGGAGAACGGCATTGAGCGACCCATTGTGTCAGCCAGTTTGAGGATTATCTCCCAATCAGGGAGGCTGTTTCCATAAGGCGCTATGACCTTGCGCAACCGCTGGCCCCGGCCCTCGAAGTTAGTAAAGGTGCCCTCCTTTTCAGCAAAGCTCGATGAAGGTAAAACCACCTTTGCCAGCCTCGCCGTTTCGGTGAGGAACAGGTCCTGAACCACCAGGAATTCGAGAGACCCCAGTGCATCCTCCACCAAACGCTGCTGGGGGAAGCTCAGCACCGGGTTCTCCCCCATGATGTACATCCCCTTAACCTTCCCTTCCAGTGCACCGGAAACCATATCGACAGCCGATAATCCGATGCCGCCCGGCAGGTCAGCCCCCCAGCAAGCGGCAAACTTCTGCCGGGCTTTATCATCCTCGACGGGGACATATCCGGGGAGCCAATTGGGCAATGCGCCCATATCACAGGCACCCTGTCCGTTGCAGTCTCGATGCAATGCCAGTATGCCGCTGCGGTGACCGATATTGCCGGTCAGCATCGCCAGGTTCGCCAGGGCCATCACGCTGTTTGTACCGCCCGCACTCTGCGCAATACCGTTACCGTAGATAATGGAGGCGAGGTCAGCGTTAGCGAAGAGCCGAGCGGCACTGGTTACTACTTCTCGGGGAACGCCGGTGACCTGCTCCACGTGCTGTGGTGTGCATTCGGCGATGTTCTCTCTGTATGCATCGAAGTTTTCCGTCTTCCGGGTTACAAATTCCTCGTCTAACAGGCCTTCGCTGATAATCACGTGTGCTAACCCGTTTATGAGTGCCAGATCGGTGCCTATCTCAGGCCTCAGCCAGATATCGGCGAAGGGGGACAGCCTTGTTCGCTGGGGGTCAATGAGCAGCAGTTTAGCACCCCTGTATTTGACCGCCCGCCTGACCGCATAGTCAACGATAGGGGCGGATGACGACAGGTTGGCCCCGATATTGAGGATAACTTCAGATCTCTCCAGACTATCCAGCAGGCTCGTTGTTCCCGGGAACCCGGCCACGGCTCCCAGCCCGCAAATGCTGGCGGCACTGTACATCCGGCTCCCGTTATCGATATTGTTGGTGCCTGTCACACACCGAGCGAAACGCTGCAACAGATAGTTCTCCTCATTGGTGCACTTGGAGGAGCCGAGGAATACCATGCTATTGGGACCGTGATCTCGCTTTACCCGTTCGAGCTCGGAAGCCACCAGAGCCAGTGCCTGATCCCAGGTCGCCGGCTGAAATTCGCCGTTCACATTTATCAGTGGGCTGGTTAGCCTATCGGGACTGTGGACGAAGTCATAGCCGTAGCTTCCCTTGACGCATAGCGTTCCGTGATTCACCCCGTTATCCGTCCCCGGGATCGCTCGGACTATCTGACCGTTTCTGGTTTCCAAATCGATACTGCAGCCACAACCACACAGCGGGCAGATGGTGGCAACGCTTGCGGTGGCAGTCACCCTGTGCGACCAGTGTTTCTCCATCAGCGCACCCGTAGGGCAGATGGCCACACAGGTGCCGCAGAAGGTACATTCGGATGCTTCCAGCGGGGCGTCATCCAGTGTTGCCGGCTTTGCGGCGAACCCACGGTGAATATAGTCTATAGCACCCTGAACGACGAGCTCGCGGTCCGCCCGGATACACTTGGCACATAAGATGCACTTGCTCAGATCCCTTTCAATGAAGGGGTTGACCTCCATGATTCTGGCCGACTGCGGGATCCTCTGAAGCTCCAGTTCGCCGACGCCCATCTCGGATGCCAGGCGGCGAAGCTCGCAACGGTTACCCTTATCGCAGACAAGACAGGAATCGGGATGGCTGGCGAGCATGAGTTTAACTATGGTCCTGCGGTGCTCCCGTACCCTGGGTGAATCAGTATTGATCGCCATTCCCGCGGCTATGGGGGTTACACATGCGGCTGACAGTGTTCCCGAACGTTCATCCTCGACAATACAGATACGGCAAGCACCGATCGAGGTAAGACAAGGATCATAGCAAAGTGTGGGTATTTTTACGTTTGATTCCTGCGCCAGCTCGAGTATGGTCATCCCCGGGTTACCGCTGACTTCTCGCCCATTGAGAGTGATGGTTATGGTTTCCAATTCCAGCACCTCCACATGATACCGGGCAGTAACCCACCGCTGTATTCACCACCGACGGTCGGCTTCTTCTGCCTTCGTGAGGCTTTTATTGAGAGCGTGGGGCTCCTCTGCTAACTGGCGGACCTGATAGCGGACAGCAATTCCGTATTGGCACTGCTCTTGGCGATAAAACCAAAGGCGCCTACTTTATCGCTCTCGCGGATATTGTCCTCATCGTCGTATTGGCTCAACATAAGCACCCTGGTATCCTGACGCTCATCGGATATCATCTTAGTGGCTTTCAGTCCGTTCATCACCGGCATGACGATATCCATGAGGACGATGTCCGGGGCATATTGTCGCACCTTCTCCACCGCCTCGCTGCCATCTGACGCCTCGCCTACCACAACCATGTCCTTCTGCGTGGCAATCAAGGCACGGATAGCATCCCTTACCACTGCCTGGTCATCCACCACCAAGACCCTGATTTTTTCAGTTGTTCCCCGATCCACCAGCTTCTCAACCAGGCATATCAGGGCGTCGGGGTCTACCGGCTTGACCAGGTAATCATCCGACTCCATTCTGAGCCCCTCATCCCTCCTCCACCCTTTAACCATCCTTTGCTCAGGATGAGCGTCGATTATTATCATGGGCAAGAGGCTTAGGGACGACCGCTGCTTCATCCACTGGTGGAGCAAGAAGGCGTCACCTCGAGGTGTTATCGTGCCTATAACGATCAAATCTGGTTTGACCGTCTGCGCGATCTTCTGCGCCTCCGCCTTCGTGGTGGCACTTATCGCCCGACATGACTTCTGCTCCGCTAATTGGCATATACAGCTGTTGAAATCGAGATCGTCATCCACTATTAAAATTGTTGACATCTTTCCTACCTCCGATATATTTTTCAGTGCCCTTACCTGCCGAAGCTTTTTCTCCTCCATTTTGACCTCCCCTGCTTTTTAAAAAGCGTTTTCTATCTCTTTGCCGAACCTATATGTAGAATGGTAACTCAGCAAGCCAGATAGTGAAAGAGCATTTCCCTTGGTAGAGGTGGGGATTCCGCCCGGATTTCGAACGATTATCCCTCGTTTTAAGGGGCGCCGTTGCGCGGTCCAACGGTTGCTGAATCGAGGGGTATAACAGCAGGATGCCCGAGGCGCTCGCCTGTTGGTGTATCAGGCGTATAGCTAGAGGTCGACTATGCCCTTGCGCAATGCGTACTTGACCAGGTCTACTTGCTTGTCTATGTCCAGTTTGGCCATGAGGTTGGCTTTGTGGCCAGCGACGGTTTTAGGGCTGATTACCAGGATATCCGCTATTTCCTGGGTATTATAACCTTCAACAATAAGCTTGAATACGTCTTTTTCCCTATCCGTCAGCTGTTTGTACGGATCGTTGTCAGCCCTGGAGACCACCCCCTGTTTGTAGTCGTCGATTAAAAACTTAGCTATGGAAGGGGAAAGGTAAGACGCACCATTGTAAACGTAGCGTATAGCTGAAGTCAGCTCGGAAGACACCGCATTTTTACTGATGAATCCACTGGCTCCCGCCTCAAGCAGTGAGAAAGCATGGTCCTTGTCGTCGTACTGGCTGAGAGCGATAACCTTCGTACCGGGGATTTCCTTGCATACGCGCCGCGTCGCCTCCAAACCATCCAGCATAGGCATGGAAATGTCCATGAGCACTATGTCCGGGCTCATCTGGGGGATAGCCTCCAGAGCCTCCTTGCCGTTGCAGGCCACACCGACCACCTCGATGTCGCCCGCGAATGCCAGAAGGGCACAAATACCATCCCTCACGATAGTATGGTCATCCACTACAAAGACCCTAATCTTCTGCATTGTTTACGCTCCCGGTCAGCGGTATCACCACACTGACCGTGGTTCCACGGCCGGGATGAGATTCAATTGAGCATTCGCCCCCCATAATCCTGACCCGTTCCTTCATGCTGAACAGGCCGCTGCCGCGACCTTTTTCATCCACGCCTGTAAATTTTTTCACGTCAAAGCCCTTGCCGTCGTCTTTGACGCGCATCGTTAACTGGTCTATCTTATAGTCCAGAGTTATTATGACCTCTTTCGCTTCTGAATGCTCTGCGATGTTACCTATGCTACTTTGGGCAATCCGATAAAGTCCAACCTCTATCTCCGGCTGCAAAGTGTGACTATCGCCTTTATACCCCACATCCACAGAGATGCCCAGGGGTTGCAGGATCTCCTCAGCGTACCGGCGAATCGCTGGGAACAGGCCCAGCGTATCCAGCAATCCGGGCCTCAGTTCGTGAATTATCCTTCTCACCTCACTGTGTATCTGAGAAACCAGAGACTGTATCTTTATCAAGTGCTCCCTGAATGTATCGTCCATCGCTTCATATGTCTTGGACATTTCCATGAGCGCCTGCAGGCTGAGAGAAAGGCCGGTGAGAGTTTGACTGGTACCATCGTGCAGCTCTCTGGCCAACCTCTTCCTTTCTTCCTCACGTGATACCAGTATGTGCTGTGCCAATCTCTGATATCGTTCCCTGCCCATCTTCAGCTTTTCGTATAACTCCGCCTGTTCGACGGCAACCCCAACCTGATCCCCAATCGCGTACAGTAGATGCATATCATCTTTGGTGAAGTGGTGCGGTAACCGGCTGGCAACATTGAGCACACCGAGGATGCTGTCTTTCGCCCGCAGAGGCACACTGATAAATGCTTTGAGCCCCTCGGTGCTTATTAAGTCGTGCCGGGCAGCATCCGGATCACTCGATATATCTTCCAGAAGAACTGCCTTCCCGCTTTTAGCCACGTTACCGGCGATCCCCTCACCGATTTTCAGACGCATCTCCTCAACATATTTATCGGATAGTCCTCTATACACCCTATAGGACAGAGTACCAGTCTGTTCGTCAATTAGAAGAATACCTCCGATAGTTCCCTCCATCACTGAAAGCACCGTATCCAGAGCAACATCCAGCACTGCGTCCAGGTCTCTCAATTCGCTAAGGGCAGCTGACACCCGGCTTAAAGCTGTCAGATCCCGATAAGGCTTCGGTTCTATTCCCCTCTTTTTATTCTTAGTTGCCATCTCACTGACCTTCGCCTTGCGGCATATAACGTTGATAGTAATTCATCTCTATTGTGAAGTAGTGATAATACTTCCAAAAGGCATGTTTGTCAAGTTG
>CAYUWM010000074.1:0-6080 GCA_964448395.1 uncultured Dehalococcoidales bacterium | reverse complement strand
CATCGTAGATGAAGGTGTCCTCGGGTGGGCTAAGATCAAGGTACCCATCATCGTCTTCAGCCCTTGCCTTTACAGTGTACGACAAGCCAGATTGTAAATCAGCGCTGGTGGGCAGAGTCCCACCGGTATATTCCCAGTCCCACTGATTACTGCCCCAAGGTATCACATCTACAGTAGCGTCATTCCACAGGTTAGGATCGTTGGTCCACATCCCACCAACGTCATTCCAGCGGTATCCATCAAAGTTGCGTATGATCTGAACCTCAACGTTATCTATGACGCGACTTGGGGCAGCTATGGAAGTTCCTGTAATCCATACAAAGTTATCGGCATAGTTGGCGTTGATATAGTCAGGTATGGGGTCCATGTAAGTGTCCGGGGGGTCTCCCGGCTCCAGCGCCACTGTACCGCCACCTAGCAAAAGCGCCGCCGACGCAACTACAGCACCGAGCACTAAGCTTATCGCTACGAGCCCAAGTATTAACCGCCGCATGGCTCCACCATAACAAGCTCCAATATGAACTTCGTACGGTAACGATACCCCTAATTGCGCTGTTTGTCAAGGCAGGATCACGTGATGGATTGAACAGAACGCTATTTTATTAATACGCCTTGCCTAACGGTTGTGGGACCCAAGCGCTTCCAGTATCACCTGCGCCGCCCTCTTGTCCAGCGGCTGGTTGTTGTTGCCGCACTTGGGAGACTGGATGCATGAGGGGCAGCCGGCGCTGCAGGGGCACTCCGCAACCGCCTTCAGCGTCGCGCTCCACAGTTCTTCGACCAACTCGTAGCCCTTATCGGAGATGCCGATGCCGCCGGGGTAGGCGTCGTAGATGAACACCTGCGGCTTCCCCGTATCGGGGTGCGCCGGCGTGGACAGCCCGCCGATGTCGTTGCGGTCGCACAGGGCGTACAACGGCAGCATGGCGATAGCGGCGTGCTCGGCAGCGTGCAGCCCGCCGGCGAAGTCGTAGGCCTGCTCCTCGATGCGCTTGATAGCCGTCTTGGGTATGTCGAACCACAGGGCGACGGTGGCAAAGGTCTGCGGCGGCAGGTCCAGCGGCTCCTCGGCGATAATCTCCTCGGTGTACTGCCGGCGCTTGCGGTAGCTGACCACCGTCATGGTCACGTCCACCTCGCCGAGGTACACCTTCACCCCGCCGGCTTCCTTCTCCTCCAATACCTCGGTTATCGATATGTCGGTCAGGTCCTTGGGCTGGGTGTAGAAGTCGACATCCGCGGGCTTGACGTACGCGGTTCGCGACGGGATATCGAGCTCGGTCACCAGATACGATTCGCCCTGGTGCAGGTATATGGCCCCGGGGTGCACCTGGAGGAAGGCCACCGACGCGTCCGCCGAATCTATCTCCAGGTTCCCCCGCGAGGTGTCGATTACGGCGTAGCGCTCGGAAGTGGTCGAACGTATGTTGACATCTTCCGCGGGGTAGGCTATCCGCGGCGAGAGGTACCATTTACCCCTGCGGCTCTTCAAGGAGCCCTCATCGGCAAGCTCGTCCCTCGCCTGCACGAACTTGCCCCTGAACAGCTCACCGTCGGTCTGGTCCAGCGGGCGTTCCCAAGCGGCGCAGAGCAGGTGCTGCTTGAGGATATAGGGGTTGTCCTTGTTGGTGATGGCGTTCTCGAACGCCTTTTCAAAGAAGGCGTCGGGGTGGCGCATGAGGTACTGGTCCAGCGGATTGTCGAGGGCAACGAGGAAGCTCAGCGACCTCTCGCCCCTGCGGCCGCTGCGCCCCGCCTGCTGCCACGCGCTGGCGATACTGCCGGGGTAACCGGTGAGCACCGTGGCGTCGAGGTCGCCGATGTCCACCCCCAGCTCCATGGCGCTGGTGGACACGATGCCCAGCAGCTCTCCGTCGAACAGCCGGCGCTCGATATCGCGCCGCGCCTGGGGCAGATAACCGGCGCGGTAGGGGCTGATGCGCTGCGACTGGGGGGCGTTCTCCTTCTCCAGCAGATCGCGGGAGTAGATGTATATCAGCTCGATGAGCTTGCGCGCCCGGGCGAATGCGATGGTGCGCCAGTCCTGCTTCACCAGCTCGGTGAAGAGCAGGGTGGCCTCGGTGTTGGCGCTGCGCCTGGCGGCACTGACAGTGTCGACGATCGGCGGGTTCCAGAAGACGAAGTCCTTACCGCCGTATGGCGCCCCGTCCTCGTCGATCACTTCGAACGGCAGGCCGACCAGCCCCTCGATGTGCTCCCGCGGGTTGGCAATGGTGGCCGAACAGCAGATGAACTGCGGGTTCGAGCCGTAGATCTGACACAGCCGACGCAGCCGACGCAGCACATTGGCCACGTGGGAGCCGAACACCCCGCGGTAGACATGGGCCTCGTCAACGATCACGTATCGCAGGTTGCGCAGGAAGCCGGACCAGGACTCGTGGTTGGGGAGGATGCCGAGGTGCAGCATGTCGGGGTTGGTGAGCACCAGCCGCGCCGAGCGCTTCACCTCGCCTCTCTCCTCCACCGGGGTATCGCCGTCGAAGGTGGCGCCCTGTATACCGAAAGGTGAGGCGAGCCGGTTCAGCCCGCGCAGCTGGTCCTGCGCCAGGGCCTTGGTGGGGAACAGGTACAGGGCGCGGCTTCTCTTCTCCCGAAGCGCCCGGTCGAGCACGGGGACGTTGTAGCACAGGGTCTTGCCACTGGCGGAGGGGGTGACGACGAAGGCGTTCCTGCCCGCCCGTGAGGCGTTGATGGCCTGCGCCTGATGTATGTATAGACGGGGGAAGCCCGCCATCTCCAATACTCGCTGGAGCTCGGGGTGAAGCGCTTCGGCCAGCTCGCCGTAGCGGGGCATGCGCGGGTGCACGTACTCGATGTGGACAATCTGGTCTTTGTAGGCCTGGTGCTGCCTCAGGCGGTCGAGAAAGGCTGCCGTTTCCATTTTTTCGTAACAGGTAAATCTTACGACAGTGAAAATCTTAAGGATGTCACCGATATCCCTGTAGTACTGTTAAACTCGAACTAGAAGGCGTGGATGATCTCCATCTCGTAGTCGAGCAGCTCCACATCGAACTTGCTGTTCTGTATGAAGTCCACCACCTTCGATATCATCTCGTTGGCGTGCGGCCCGCTGGTGCTGACACAAGTTATACCCAAGGCGAGTACCTGCCACCGGTCGTGGTCCTCGACCTCTGCTATGGATACGTTGAATCTGTTCTTCACCCGCTCGATCAGCGACTTGGCGACCTGGCGTTTCCCCTTCAAAGAGCCGTTCTCGGGGAGACGGAATTTAATGATGCAGGCACCGATATTCATAGCGCCCTCCTATGGTCTGCGGGCGAGCCTGTAATCGGGGCTGCGCCACACGGGTTTCACCATGACCACAGTATATCCTACCCCCGAGCTTTGTCAAATATAGGGTGATGTATAACACTCTTGCTTGGGTAGTCTGCACGTGCTACAATGAAAAGTTACCATACACATCGTATATCGATGTATCGTTTGAGAGTAAAGGCGATGCCGCAGGACAAGATACTGGTCAAGGGTGCGCGGGAGCACAACCTCAAGAACATAGACGTTGCCATACCCCGGGACAGTCTGGTGGTGATCACCGGCGTCTCCGGCTCGGGGAAGAGCTCGCTGGCCTTCGATACCATCTACGCCGAGGGCCAGCGCCGCTACGTTGAATCGCTGTCGGCCTACGCCCGCCAGTTCCTGGGCCGCATGGAGAAGCCGGACGTGGATTACATCGAGGGTTTGAGCCCGGCGATCTCCATCGACCAGAAGGGTCCGGGGAGGAACCCACGCTCCACGGTGGGCACCGTCACCGAGATCTACGACTACCTGCGTTTGCTGTTCGCCCGGGTGGGGCATCCCCACTGCCCCCAGTGCGGCCAGGAGATAGCGCAGCAGACGGTGCAGCAGATCGTGGATTCCCTGCTGGGGCTGCCGCAGGGGAGCAGGATCATGGTCATGGCCCCGCTGGTGAAGGACCGCAAGGGGGAGCACCTGGGCGTCTTCGACGACTTGCGGAAGGCGGGCTACGTGAGGGTGCGGGTCGACGGGCAGTTGCACGACCTCTCGGATGAGTTCGAGCTGGACCGGTACAAGCAGCACACCATCGAGGCGGTGGTGGACCGGCTGGCAATCGAGGGGGACGGGCTGAGCGTCCGGCTGGCCGACTCTGTGGAGACCTCGCTCAAGCTGGGCGGTGGTGTGGTGCTGGTGCAGGTAATCGACGGCGAGGAGCTCCTGTTCTCAGAGCACTTCGCCTGCGTGCGCTGCGGCATCAGCCTGGGCGAAATCGAGCCGCGGACCTTCAGCTTCAACAGCCCCCACGGCGCCTGCCCGGTGTGTACCGGTCTGGGGGTCAGGATGGAGATCGACCCCGAGCTGGTGATGCCGAACAAGGAGCTGTCCATCTCGGAAGGGGCGATACGCCCCTGGACCCGGACGGGCTCTGTCAGCCCGTGGTACACCAGCATGCTGGTGTCGGTCGCCCGTAAGTACGGCTTCTCCGTAGACGCGCCGGTGAAGAGGCTGACCCCGGAACAGCTTGACATGGTGCTGTACGGCACCGGCAATCGCAAGGTTAGCATGAGACATGAGACCCAGCTGGGCAAAACCTACCAGTTCGAGGCCTCGTTCGAGGGGGTTATCCCCAACCTGGAGAGGCGCTTCAGGGAGACCACCTCCGATTATATACGCACCGAGATAGAGCGCTACATGACCACGCACCCCTGCCCCGCCTGCCAGGGCCAGCGGTTGAAGCCCGAGTCCCTGGCGGTGACCGTGGCCGGCGAGAACATCGCCGGGGTGAGTGCGATGTCCATCGAGCAGGCGGTGGCGTGGCTCGAGCGGCTCGGCGGCGAAGGGGACGGGAAGCCGCTGCTCAGCGAGCGCGAGCTGCTCATCGCCCGCCAGATACTCAAGGAGATCGGCACCCGGCTCGGCTTCCTCAAGGACGTCGGCCTGGACTATCTGAGCATAGACCGGCCGGCGAGCACCCTCTCCGGCGGTGAGGCGCAGCGGATACGGCTCGCCACCCAGATCGGCAGCGGGCTGATGGGGGTACTGTACATCTGCGATGAGCCGACGGTGGGCCTGCACCCTGCCGACGACTACCGCCTCATCGAGACGCTCAAGAAATTGAAGGAGCTGGGCAACACCGTACTGGTGGTGGAGCACGATGAGGCGATGATGCGTGCCGCCGACCACATCATCGATATGGGGCCCGGCGCCGGGGAGCACGGAGGGGAGGTGGTGGTCACCGGGACCATCGAGGAGATCATGGCATATGAGGGGTCCAGCACCGGCGATTACCTCAGCGGGAGGAAAGAGATACCGCTACCGGAGAGCCGCCGCCCTGGGTCGGGCGAGGAGCTCATAATCAGGGGGGCGCGGCAGAACAACCTCAAAGATATCGACGTGCGTATCCCGCTGGGCCGGCTGGTGTGCATCACCGGCGTATCGGGCTCGGGCAAGAGCACACTAATCGAGGACATATTGTATAAGAAGCTGGCGCAGGTGTTCTACCGGGCGAAGGACCGCCCCGGCGACTGCGATGCGATCGATGGGCTCGAGCGCATCGACAAGGTGGTGGACATCGACCAGTCGCCCATCGGGCGCACCCCACGATCGAACCCGGCCACCTACACTGGAACCTTCACCCCGATACGGGAGCTGTTCGCCACCGTGCCCGAGGCCCGCGCCCGCGGCTACCGACCGGGGCGCTTCTCGTTCAACGTCAAGGGCGGCCGCTGCGAGGCCTGCGGCGGTGAGGGCTACATCCAGATCGAGATGCAGTTCCTGCCCGACGTCACCGTGCCCTGCGAGGTGTGCCAGGGGCAGCGCTATAACCGCGAGGCGCTGGACATCCAGTTCAAGGGCAAGAACATCGCCGAGGTGCTGGATATGAGCGTCGCCGAGGCGCTGGCTTTTTTCGACCATTTCCCCAAGATAAAAAATAAGCTGGAGACACTTGATGCGGTGGGGCTGGGCTACATCAAGCTGGGGCAGCCGGCGACCACCTTATCCGGAGGGGAGGCGCAGCGGGTGAAGCTGGCCACCGAGCTCTCCAAGCGCTCCACGGGAAGGACGCTGTACATCCTCGACGAGCC
>CAYUWM010000073.1:1416-6325 GCA_964448395.1 uncultured Dehalococcoidales bacterium | reverse complement strand
GCCAGCACGGCGAAGAAGGTGGCGGGCAGGCCCACCAGCGAGACGTAGCCGAAGTAATATACCGCCAGCGGCAGCGTGGCGATAATCGCCCCCAGGCTGTAGGACACGCTGTCGACTATAAATGACGGCGCGCGGGTCCACGCCAGCCATCGCTGGAATGCGGGTGTCAGCAGCAGCAGACCGAGCACCGCAGCGAAGCTCAGCTGGAAGCTGACGCTCCACAGGATGTGGGGGTTGATGGCCACCATGACCGCGGCGGCGAAGGCGACGGCGGTCAGCGCGCTGCGCTGCCGTCCCACGTAGGAACCCAGCAGGAACAGGCTGACCATTATGGCGGCCCGCGTCACCGATGGCGACATGCCGGCAAGCATGGCGTAGCCCCACAGTACGACAAGTGTCGTGTAGAAGTACGTCGGGCGGCGGCGGCCGAAGAGCCACACCATCGCGCTGAGCACGATGCCGGCCACGATGGACATGTGGAGGCCGGAGATGGCCAGCAGGTGGGCCGTCCCCGAGTCGCGGAAGTCGTCGTACAGGGGCTGAGGTATGTCGTAGCGCAGACCCAGCAGCATGCCCCGCGCCAGAGCCCCCTGCGGCTCGGAGAGCGAGGCCGCCAGCGACTCCCCCAGCCGGTGGCGGAACGAGTAGATCGCCTGCAGCGGCTGCGAACCCTGCCCCCCGGCCAGCAGCTCGATATCGTCGGGGTAGTACATCTGGGTGTAGATCCCCTGGCGCTGGAGGTACAGGCGGTAGTCGAACCCGTCGAAATCGGCAGGCTGCTCCAGCTCGCCGCTCACCGACAGCAGGTCGCCGTACTGGTAGGCGGGGTACCTGGTGGTGCGCACCATGAACGTGCCCGATACCTCCTGCCCGTCGATTTCCCGCGCCGACAGTATCAGCCTGGTGGATGAGTCGTGCGGCTCCGGCTCCTCGATCACCACACCGGTGACCTCGACAGTTCCCGTATCGGCGTAGGGCAGCAGGCCGTCGCCGCCAGGCATGGCGCCGAACCGTAAAAAGCCGCAGAGGAACAGGGCGACGCACAGCCCGCAGAGGAGGATGCGCCGGTCGTACTGCCATACGAGGGCGACCACGGCGGCCGCCGTCGCCACAGGCAGGGCCACGTACAGGGGCAGCGGCAGGTGGGAGCCGATATACACGCCCAGGACGAAGGCCAGACTCAGATATACCAGAGCCATAGTCGCATATCCGGGTGATTATTTTACGGTTATCAGGCCTTTCAGCCCGTCGTAGGTGGACTCGCCGATGCCGTCCACCAGCTTCAGCTCCTCGATGGTGGTGAAGGGGCCGTTGGCCTCGCGGTAGTCGATGATGTTTTGCGCCAGCGACGGCCCGATCCCCGGCAGCGCGTCGAGGAGCCAGGCCTCGGCGCGGTTGATGCTGATGAGCTGCGGGGCATCGCCCTCGCCGGCCGCCGGCACGTCGATATACAGGAGTCCGGCGTCGGCATCGTCCGTTACGCCGCCGGCCATGGCCAGCACCTCGCCGATGCTGTCCCCGCTGTCGATGGGGTAGCGGCCGGGGTCGGCCACCTCACCGCCGACGCAGGCCTCCATCGCCGCCTGCGAGTAGGAGGCGGATTCGGCAAGGGTGATCTCCAGCGGCTGGTTAGCCCACGGCCGTCCCTGCACCAGCATCATGCCACCGGCGATGATTATAGCGGTGAGCGAAATGACGATGAGGACCCTGTAGAAAGCTGACTGATTCATAGCCCTCTCCCTTATAATCGGTTATGCCGCCAGCTTATTTCTGGGGCTTGAGTTTGTCAAATGGAGGGCTATTCCTGATCGGGTTCGTCAGGGGGTTGGGTTTCTGTATTTTTCGCGTACAGTATAAAAGCCAGGCCTACTGCGATGTCCATCAGCGCCGCGATGCCTACGCCGATTGCCCAGTAGAGTTTCTTAATGCCGTATATGGTGCTGTGCGGATCAGCAGCAAACAGCACCATAGCCAAGATTATCAAGACCGTCCCGACGGCCAGCATGATCCCGCCGTATGCCTTCCATGAAGATGTCTTTTCCTTCATGTTCAACCCCATGTGCCGCAAGCGTACAACGGGAGGCTGCGGTTGTCAAATAGGAGGTTATTGCTCCGTTTCCACCCACAGCCGCTAGACGTCGGTGGTGGCGGAGGCGTATTTTTGTATATGAATTATGAAGGATGTTGCGTAGGTTTTTCCATCTTTGAAGCATCTTCAAGAGATGGATATGCTAAAGAACGTAGGTAAGGAAGTGATAAATGACCAAACCATTTGGGCGGTGCAAGAGTACGTGGGAAAATAGGTCTATTACCTGGCCATAATTTATCCCCAACTACAACAATAATCACAATTGATGCGATCAAAGCTGTGTAAGGAAGAAAAAGAAGCCAAACATTAGTCCATGCATTCGTGACCCAATTAAAGCCATAAAAACTAAGAGTTAGTGTAGATAATATTAGTACTGCAGCTAGTATGCTTCTTATAGCGTTTGCGATACTCTTACTACGAGTGCCTGTTATACTAATCCCTTTTATTCCTGCAGGCATACCTATTATGTCACCAGAAAGTACCGGAAATCCCTTGGGGCTAGAAGTAAGAATAATAATAAGTGCACCATCCTTGTGGTCTAAAAAATCAAAGGTAACGTTAGCAGTTGATTTGTCTTCGGAAATGGACAGGTTTTCAATGGCAACTTTATTGACTTCGCGACTTATTCCTGCAATAGCAATGTCCAATATTTGTACATTTTCTAGTTAATTTTAAAGGATTTGCAGGGGCTATATCTTCTCTACGTATTGATTCTTTACCTAGGTTGGCAAACCTTAAGAAACGTACATAGATGCTTTTAAGTTTTTCCTCTTTCTGTCCTTTTCGTTTAAATGCTACGGAAAGTTTGTAATCCTTAGAAGGAGATACTGCTTTTACCAGCGGTACAGTCTCTAATACTTCGTATACAAGCTGTTTTCCTCTGGTGTTTCTGCGGCCGTAGTAAATGGCCACAATAACCCCTCCAATAGATACAAGGGCCGCTAAGCAACCTATTATACTACCTATACTCATAGATGACCTCTACTAGAACTAAATTATATGTTCAATTAATAAATTGTCAACTCGGCTGCAGCAGCTCGAAGCCGGTTTCCTCGTCCATTACGCGCGATGCCCGCGCGCCGGTTATCTCGTAGAGGATGACCTCGCCCACTACCCACGTGCTCACGCCGGGGCGCAGGCAGCCGGTCACGGTCTGGCCGGAGCGGCCCAGCGCGGCGTGTATGTGCAGCACCGGCCTGCCGTCACCGCCGGGGGCCAGCACGCCGACGCCCGCCACCTCGTGGGCGCCGTCGATAGGCAGCAGCATGGGCTCCGGCGGCATCTCGTCCGAGCGGCGCGGGCCCACCACCACCTCGCCGCCGCCTATGCCTCCCACCAGTATCGCGTGGCCCAACATCACCCCGTTCTCCTCGGCGAACCGCTCGATGCAGCCGGGCAGCACGTCGCCGTCCTCCAGCCGTATCACGAATACGCGTCCAACCTGTCCTTCGCTCGATCTCATCGCTCTCCTCCTTGAAGTAACCACAACTATATACCACCGCAGTGGGTATTGACAAATCGCGGCGATTGCTCCATATTTGCCTACATAGAACGGCGTCGAGCTTCATCTTCGTCAGGCATCCAATGGCTATCAAGATCGTGACCGACAGCACCGCCGACCTGCCCCCCGGCGCAGCCGAGGAGCTGGGCATCACCGTGGTGCCGCTGTACGTGCGCTTCGGGGACGAGGTGCTGCGCGACCGGGTGGACATCAGCGAGGACCAGTTCTACCACCGGCTGACCCACGACCCGGTGCACCCCGGCACCACCCAGCCCACGCCTGAGGACTTCGCCGCGGTGTACCGCAGGCTGGCGCAGGAGGGGGACGGCATCGTTTCGGTGCACATCTCCGGCAAGCTGAGCGGCACCTACAACTCGGCGCTGCAGGCGAAAGACATCGTGGGGGACGGGTGCCCCATAGAGGTCATCGACTCGCAGTGGACATCGATAGCGCTGGGCATACTGGCGATGGAGGCCGCCGGTCTGGCAGCTAAGGGCGGCACCATGTCGCAGATCGTCGATAATATCAAGGACAGCATCCCCCGCATCCACCTGCTGGGCATGTTCGACACCCTCAGGTACCTGTACCTCGGCGGGCGCATCGGCAAGGGCAAGGCGCTGATGGGCTCGATGCTGAACGTGAAGCCGCTGCTGGCGCTGCAGGACGGGGAGATGCTGCCGGTAGGCCGCGCCCGCACCCGCAGCAAGGGCATCGAGAAGCTGCAGGGCTTCGTGAAGGACGCATCTGACATACAGGACCTGATCGTGGTGCACAGCACCACACCGGAGGACGCGGAGGCCCTCGCCGACAGCTTCAGCTCGTTCTTCCCCCGCGAGCGCATAATCATCGCCAGGCTGGGGGCGGTGCTGGGGGTGCACACCGGGCCGGGCACCCTGTTCGCGGGCTACCGGAGGGCGGCGTCATGATCTGGCTCAGGTGGCTGCTGGCCTTCCCGCTGATACTCATCCTCGTTTTCGTGCTGTTCTTCGTGGTGCTCATCACGCAGGTGAACAACACCGTCGGCAGCCCCGATTTCTACAACCGGCAGATGGTGCAGGCGGACGTGTACAACTTCGTCTACGACGACCTGCTGCCGGTGATAATCGACGAGGTGGAGGCGAACGAGAGCTACGATATCCCCATCGACCTGGCGGCCATCGAGGGCGACATCATCGCCGTGGCGCGCCGGGCGGCGCCGCCTTCGTGGCTGCGGGAGCGCTTCGAGGGGGCGACCGCGGCGGTCATCCCCTACGTCGTCGGCGACAGCAACAGCTTCGGCTACACCCTGCCGCTCAAGGGCGTGGTCCAGGATGCCGCCG
>CAYUWM010000073.1:0-1316 GCA_964448395.1 uncultured Dehalococcoidales bacterium | reverse complement strand
GGCTGGATACACACCGGGCGCAGTCTGCTGTGGCTGCTGTGGCTGCTGCCGGTGCTGCTGCTCATCGGCATCGGCTTCCTCGGCGGGCGCACGTGGAAGGAGAGGGTCGGCTGGGCGTTCGCCGTGCTGCTGTTCTCCTCGCTCATCGTCTACATCGCCTTCGCGCTGATCTACTCCCACGCGGTGGCCCCCAACGTGCAGGATCCGATACAGCTGGCGAACCTGAACGCGATGGAGCTGGTGCTGGCGCAGAAGGGCAACGAGGTGATAAACAACTCCGTCGCTGACATGTTCGACGGGATGAAGATGCAGGCGGTATACATGATGATTGCCGGCGGCGTGGGACTGCTGGCGGTCGGCGGGTGGTACCTGTACGATCGGCAGCAACGGCGGTCGAAACCGCGCGGGCCGTCGAAACCGAGAAAACGCGCCCCGTCGCGTAGCGCATCGAGTACGGAGGTGTAACATGCCCAAGACTCCGGTATTCAGGAAGTTGAGGATATGGAACGCGGTGCTCGCCGTGCTGCACCTGTCGCAGGCGATACTGATCTTCGCCATGAGCACCGACTTCAAGGTGCCGGTGACCACGTCGTTCCTCCGGTTCGACGCCGCCACCGAGACGCTGGTGCCCCAGTCCAGCACCCTGGCCAACATACCCGTCGGCCCGATGTGCGCCGGGTTCCTGCTGATATCGGCGGTGGCCCACGCCATCATGGCGTCGCCGGCGTTCTACCCGTGGTACGTGCGCAACCTCAAGAAGCACATCAACTACCTGCGCTGGTACGAGTACGCCCTGAGCGCATCGCTGATGGTGGTTATCATCGGCACGCTGAGCGGGGTGTTCGACGCCCCCAGCATGATCATGCTGTTCTCGCTGACCGCCGCCATGAACCTGTTCGGCCTGATGATGGAGCTGTACAACCGCGACCGCCAGCCGGTGAGCTGGTCGGCGTACTGGTTCGGCTGCTTCGCCGGCATCGTGCCGTGGATAGTCCTCGCCTGGTACTTCTTCGCTGCCCTGGCCGACCCCGCGGGCAACCCGCCCACCTTCGTCTACTTCATACTGGGCATACTGTTCGTGTTCTTCTCCAGCTTCGCGGTGAACATGGTGCTGCAGTACAAGGGGGTGTGGAAGTGGAAGGACTACCTGTTCGGGGAGAAGGTGTACATGGTGCTGAGCCTGGTGGCCAAGTCCGCGCTGGCGTGGCAGGTGTTCTTCGGCACTCAAAGGCCGATGTAGGCGTGCCGCCTACAGCGTGAGCATGTGCTCGTTGTCCCGCAGCCATTTGCGGCGCACCTTGTAGTCCGGCAGCATG
>CAYUWM010000072.1:0-6357 GCA_964448395.1 uncultured Dehalococcoidales bacterium | reverse complement strand
TTAGCGCGCTTGCATGGGGTGCAAGAGGTCGGAGGTTCGAATCCTCTCACCCCGACCAGCTTTACCTCAGGGCTCCAGTCCCATCGAGGCCAAGAGATCGAGTAAGCATATCGTTTGTTATAGCTCGAGGTCCATCGTGGACAGGACGTCCAGAAACCCGGTCAATCTGGTAAGCTGCGATATCGATTTGCCGAAATCCCCCTCCAGCTTTACTTTGGCGATCCATTCCAGCAGGTCAATCTCCCTGCGTAACAGCCCGGAGAAGGACTTATAATCTCCGATGGCCTTGTAATCGAATTCCTCTTTGTTGAATGAGGGCTCCCTCAGCTTGCTGGGTGCAGGCTCAATCTCCACCCCGACACCGGTGAACTCCCCGTTTTCGATCTTGATGGCATACTGTCGGTCCTCGTTCCCCGGGCAGTCGGTGGCGGCAAAAAGGATATTGACACTCAGCCCCTTCATGGTTTTGCGGAATTCGGGGTCTTCCTTCTGCCTTTTCGCAATCGCATCCACCAGCTCCTGCGATCCTAGTACTAATCCCATGCTGTTTTGCTCCTACCGTTTTGATAAATATGTTTGATTTAAGGCTCGATATCCATCGTCGCCAGGAATTCCAGCAGGGCGGTGAAGCCTGCGGCTTGGCGCATCAGCTTGGTCAGGTCCCCGTGGATCTCCACCTTATCCATCGCGGTCGCCAGGTCCATCTTTCCAGTCGCAAGGTCATAGATCATTATGTAGTCGCCGATGACCTTGGCGTCGAACCTGGTTTTATCGAAGTGGGGGCTCCTCAGCTCGAAACTGGGTGAGGTGTGGATATCCACCCCGACATTTATAAAGCTGCCGGCCTGCAGGTTGATCGACAGCGCCCGATCCTGGCCGCCGGGTGCCTCCATGCCTACCAGTATAAGCCTGAATGTCAGCCCCTTGAGCTTCTCCTGGAACTTGGCGTCAATGCTCTGCCGTCGCATGCACTCGTCCCGCAGTTCTTCGGAAAATAGCCTGAATCCCATGTTGAAATACCTTTCTATTCTGTAGGAGTGATATGGGTTCTCTCCGCAGGGGGAGGCATTAAGGAACAACATCCATCGTAGCGAGGAACCCTAGAAAGCCTATGAAGCCGTCGAGCTGTTTCATCAGCTTGCCTATATCACCTTCGATCTTCACTTTGGTTATCGCGTTGACCAGGTCCAGCTTCCCGCTCACCAGCTCATAGAGCGTCTGGTGGTCGGAGATTGCCTTGGCATCGAAATTTTCCTTATCGAACGAGGTGCTCCTCAGATCGCTGGGGGCGGGCTTCACATCCAAACCGACGTTAACGAATTGCCCCTTTTGCAGCTCGATGGCGTATTGCCAGTCATTGCCGTCCGGATTATCGGTGCCCACCAGCAGCAGGTTGAAGGTCAGTCCCTTGAGCCTAGACTGGAACTCGGTATCCTCTGCCTGTCTCTTGAATATCTCGTTGGTCAGGTCCTGTGTGCCCAGTTTTATAGTCATCTAAATCTACTCCCTCTGGCTGGAATCTACATGCCTCAGGGTTCTATATTCATGGTGCTCAGGTATTCGATGAAACCTATGAACCCGGGGAGTTGGGCCGACAGCTTGGAGGTATCCCCCTCGATGTGCACCTTGTCGAATGCCGATAGAAGGTCCAGCTTGCCGGTGACCAGGTCGAATAGTGTCTGGTGGTCGCCGATGACCTTGGCATCGAACTTCATCCTGTCGAAGGACGCGTTCCGCAGGTAGCTGGGGGCCGGATCCTTGCTCACGCCTACGTTGATGAACTTGCCCGCCTGGAGATTGATCGCCAGCTGGCGGTCCTCACCGCCCGGTGCGTCGGTACCCACCAGCAGCAGCCGGAACGTCAGACCCTTGAGCTTTTCCTGAAGCTCGGGGTCCTCCCTCTGCTTTTTCATGATCTCGTCCCGCAGCTCCTCGGTGAATAATCTGAATCCCATCTAATAATTCCTCGCTTCCAGCGATCTAAGTATATACATTCATACTAAGGCACTATGTCCATTGTGCCGAGGAACTTGATGAAATTGACGAAACCCTCGGCCTTGGCCATCAGCTTGGCGATGTCCCCCTCGATCTTGGTCACCGGCAGCGCCTGAATCATGTCCATCTTCCCGTTTATCATGTCGATCAGGGTTTCCTCCGGGGCCTGAACGCGGAACTCGAACTTGGTGTGGTCGAACTCAGCCGTTCTCAGGTCGCTGGGTGCCGGCTTGGCCTCAATAGTGATTTCGGTTAGACGGCCGTCTTCAAAAACGATCGCGAGTTGCCGGTCCTCGTTCCCCGGGCAGTCGTTGCATACCATGAGGAGCTTGACTTCCAGGCCCTTCATCTGCTCCTGGAACTCGGGATCCTCCTCCTGTCGCTTCATACACTCGTCTGCCAGTTCCTGTGATCCTAAGCTTAGTCCCATCAGTGCACCTCCCCCGTTTATGGTAAAAATGATTCAATTAAGGTTCTATACCCATTGTGCCCAGGTATTCGACGAAGCCGAGAAACCCCTGGACTTGGGCCATGAAGATGCCCAGATCCCCGTCTATCTTTATCTTTCCCATCACGTCCAGCAGTTCCGCCTTGCCGTCGAGCATATCGATAAGACTCTGTTGAGGGGCAACCACGCGGAAGCTGTACTTGGTGTGGTCGAACGGGGCGCTCCTCAGGTCGCTGGGAGCCGGCTTTGCGGATACTTCTATTTCATTGAAACGCCCGTTCTCGATATCGAGGGCAAGCTGCCGATCCTCGTTACCCGGGCAGTCGGTGCTTACGAAGAGCAGCCTGGCGGTCAGCCCCTTAAGCTTATCCTGGAAACCCGGGTCTTCATCCTGCCGCTTCATGCACTCGTTCGCCAACTCCTGTGTACCCAGTCTGAATCCCATGGTGCACCTCCCCCTGTTTAGCTACGAGAGAAACGATATTTATTAAGGTTCTATACCCATCGAGCTCAGGTATTCGACGAAGCCGATGAACCCCTGCACCTGGGCCATGAATATGCCCAGATCCCCGTCTATCTTTATCTTTCCCATCACGTCCAGCAATTCCGCCTTGCCATTGATCATGTCGAGGAGCGTCTGCTCGGGGGCAATCACGCGAAAGCCGTACTTGGTGTGGTCGAACGGGGCGCTCCTCAGGTCGCTGGGTGCCGGCTTTGCTGATACTCCAATTGCAGTGAAACGCCCGTTCTCGATATCGAGGGCAAGCTGCCGGTCCTCGTTACCCGGGCAGTCGGTGCTGACGAAGAGCAGTCTGGCGGTCAGCCCCTTGACCTTCTGCTGGAATGTGGGGTCTGCATCCTGCCGCCTCATGCACTCGTCCGCCAGTTCCTGCGTGCCTAATCCAAAACCCATGATATAACTCTCCTTCTAAATAGCTGCGATTGTAATCTAGGTTCCCCACTCGACGGGAAGCGAGCCGATAAACTTGAGGAACGCCACGAAACCCTCGACCTGTGTCATCAGCTTGGGCAGGTCGCCGTCGATCTTCACGTATCCGAAGGCTGCCACCAGGCTCATCTTCTCGGTTACCAGATCGGTGAGCGGTTCAAACGGGCTGACGACCTTGGCGTCGAACTGGGCCTTGTCCAGCGCCTCATCCCGCATTGCGCTGGGGGCGGGCTTTGCTTCGGTTTCCGCCTTGACGATCTTTCCGTCCTCGATGAGGAGCCTGCACCCGCGGTCTTCGTCCCCGGGACAGTCGGTGGCCACCATGATCAGCCGGATGGTCAGGCCCTTGAGCGTTTCCTGAATATCCGGATTCTCACTCCGCTTCACCATCTCGTCGAGCATTTCCTGCGATAGTAGTTTCACTGTTGCCTCCCCGTCTTTTTGTAACCTATATTAGTATACCATCTGGGGGGAAAAGTCAAGAACTGCGGGCATAGAGTTGTTGTTTTGGTATATATTCGATTAACGTCAGCGAATGTGCCCCGGATTATTCTTCGATTTTCTCGATGCGATAACGTAACATGCCGGCGGGGGCCTTTACCTCGATGACATCGCCCTGCGCCCGCCCCATCAGGGCCTTGCCGGTGGGCGAAGCCACAGACAGCTTGCCTCTGGCCGGACTCGACTCCCGCGTGTCTACCAGCGTGTAGCGCAGATCTTCGTTGTGGGATAAGTCTCGAAGGGTGATGGTGCTGCCCAGAGATACCCTTTCCCCATCCCCTTTATCGGTTGAAACTACCGCTGAATTGAGGTCGGCCTCCAGTTCCCTGATCCGCGCCTCCACCATCCCTTGCTGTTCCTTGGCGGCATGGAGCGGTGCATTTTCGCGGAAGTCCTTGTCGGCGGCGGCCTTGCTTATTGTATCGGCGATGCGGGGGCGCTCACTCTTCAGCGCAGTCAGCTCAGTTTCCAGTTCCCGGTAGCCTTCAGCGGTCATGGTAATCGTTCGGCGACGCTGTTTAATCGGAGTTGACTGCTTCGTTGAGGTTTTCTTCACCCTGAGGTGGACTGCGAGGTTGCTCTCGATGAGGCCTTGCTTCCTGGTATAGGATAGAAAGGCCTTTACCGACGCCGCATTCTTGGCCGCATTGGGCGATGAACTGTCGAGGCTGCCTGCGTATTTCGAGACCTGTTGCGCACTGAGCTCCTGTAACGGGCGTTCGGTTCCACACCACCGTATGAACTTGTTCACTTCCTGATGATGGTCCTGTCGCTGGTCTGGTTTAAGGCTAGCCAGGAACTCAGCCGCCGCCTGGGCCAGCGTTTTATCCTGGTTCATGCTCCCCTTCCCGTGACTTTGGTTCTTTTTGCGCCCTTGAGCCCCGAGTGCAACAGGCTGGCCAGTATGGTGAGGTCCTCGGTGGGAAGGTAATGGGGCGCGGCGCTGTCGAAGAGGATGCTGATTGAGGGGGGCATCTCTTCGTCGCCGAGGTATAGTATGAAGCCTATAGGTATCTTGGGCAGGGCGCGGAACCTGAAGGATACGTCTCCGCTGCGGTCCATAGGCTGGCCTCCGATGGCCAGACCGGCTTGCCTCAGGCCCTCGGCGTCGTTGCCGAAGCTCTCCAGCATGGGGCGTGATACCAGATTGGTGAACCTGTCCGCGAACAGGTTGGCCCCGGGAAGCTGGCGGTAGGTTATCCACATACCGGATGCCTCCGTGCCATCGGCGTTGATCAGGTAATGCATCAGCAGTATTTCCAACAGCTTGAACGGCGGTGTTTCGCTACCGGCCTCCTCCACTTTTATATCGGGGAAGGACACGCTGAATGAACGATTGAAAAGGGGAATGTTGAACTTGCCATCGTCGAAGCTGACGCCGCTTCTGGAGGCGGTAATCTGAGGATTAAGCAGCGACATATCCTCTAGCGCCTTGCGGTAAGCATCGTCAAGCCCCATCGCGCTTATAAGTATAATACAGCCGCAGTCTGCAAGCAACAACGCCCCTGGATTTAAATCGAACGTGCTTTCTGGTATAATAATGAGTTGCGGGATGCACATAGGAAGGACAGCGTGGGTTCCAAGTATTTAAAGCGGGGGATAATCTATCTGGTGGTGATCGCTGCTCTGGTAGCGATCTTCTTCACCTTTCTTCCCTCCAGCCCGGCTCCCGATGAGTGGTCGTTGTCTAAGGTAGTGGATGAGGCCGAGAAAGGCATGGTGGTTGAGGATGGGGTGGTAAGCAACACCAAGATCGAGAGCGTTGAGCACTCCGGCGAAAAACTTACACTGACCCTTACTAACGGCGAAGACGCGGTGGCCTACATACCGGAGGGCATGACCAGCACCGAGGTCTTCGAGATGTTCAGCGGCTACGGGGTTGAGTATGAATACATCCCCCAGAGCGGCTTCGATTGGGGCAGTCTGCTCTTCACCCTGCTGCCGCTGGTGATCTTTATCGGCCTGATATGGTATATCTTCAGCCGTGCCCGGGGGGCGGGTAATCAAGCGATGAACTTCGGCCGGAGCAAGGCGCGCCTGTTCCCCAGCACCAAGCCCGCCGTCACCTTCGACGATGTCGCCGGGGTCGATGAGGCCAAAACCGAATTGGAGGAAGTGGTGGAGTTCCTCAAGAGCCCGGAGAAGTTCTCCGCGCTGGGGGCGCGCATCCCCAAGGGGGTATTGCTGGTAGGTCCGCCGGGGTCGGGGAAGACGCTGATGGCGCGTGCCGTGGCCGGGGAGGCGGCGGTGCCCTTCTTCTCCATCAGCGGGAGCGAGTTCGTGGAGATGTTCGTCGGGGTCGGCGCCTCGCGGGTGAGGGACCTCTTCGATCAGGCGAAGCGCAACAATCCCTGTATCGTGTTCATCGACGAGATCGATGCCGTGGGGCGCCATCGCGGCGCCGGGTTCGGCGGCGGCCACGACGAGCGGGAGCAGACCCTTAACCAGATTCTGGTGGAGATGG
>CAYUWM010000071.1:0-6405 GCA_964448395.1 uncultured Dehalococcoidales bacterium | reverse complement strand
ATCACGATTGTGCCGTTTTCCACGCCCTCTCGGACGAGTTCGGGGTCAACACCCTCCCCGTCGGCTACAAGCCTCATCTCGAGGGAAATAACGCCGTTTCTGGCCGTTTCTAGTTGAGTCAACGCACTGCACCTCCTATATAAAACAAAAAACCAAGAGCCCAGGTAAACGGTTCT
Source organism: uncultured Dehalococcoidales bacterium (assembly GCA_964448395.1). Lineage (GTDB taxonomy): Bacteria > Chloroflexota > Dehalococcoidia > E44-bin15 > E44-bin15 > CAYUWM01. Next base: position 6,229 of record CAYUWM010000071.1, on the reverse strand, counting down.
CGGCTCTTGGCCTTGAAAGTCCCGCTCCCTACGCTCGCATTACCGAGATCAGGTTCCAGGGGTTGCCCGAGATTGCGGGCTCTCAGCTCACAAGCTCCCCCGCGGCACATAGTTTATGATACTACAAAAGGGTGCATATTGCAATGGGGAATTAGGGGATGGTTTCCGCTATTGCTCCGCAGGTTCGTCAGGGGGTTGGGAATTTGTATCGCCGCTCGTTTTTTTGGGATGAGCGAGCAGCCACCCCACCAGAATGAAAACACCACCCACTGCAAGCCCTCCAATTATCGCGGAAACTAAAGAACCTGCTCCACTACCTGGAGATACAATATTTTGTAGCATTCCTCCATACGCTGACCCAACGATAGCATATAAACAGAAGGCTATCCCGAAAGCGAATAAGAACCAACCGATAACTTTTCTAGTAGTCATCGCCCTACCTCTTTGTGCCGCAAGCGTACTGCGGGGGCGCACGTTTGTCAACCATCGCTTATCTGTAGCTTCAATTCGCCTCGTTTTTCATTGACTTGACTATGTGCCTGTGCTATCATCCGTTAATGCAGGAAAAGGTGGGTCGTGCTTGAGGAGAAACATCACCATATCCCTCCTGGTCGGTGCGGCAGCGGGGATGCTGGCCGGGCTGACCGGCGTGGGTGGTGGGGTGTTCCTGGTTCCACTGCTGGTGGGGGTCCTCTACCTGCCTCAGCACGAGGCGCACGGCACTTCCTTTCTCATAATCTTACCCATCGCCGTGGTGGGCACGATAACATATGCCGCCATGGGGCACATGGACTGGGGGCTGATATTGGGGCTGGCGATGGGCGGCGTGCTGGGGGTGCTGCTGGGGGCGCGGCTGATGATGCTGCTGCCCGAAGACCGCCTGAGGTGGCTGTGGGGCGTCTTTATAATCATCGTTGGCTTTTTTCTGATGATGACCCGCTGGGGGTATCCCACCGAGGCGGCAACTGCCGCTTATGCTGCCAGCTGGACCTCGGTGGGCATAGCGATACCGATAGGCTTCGTGGCGGGCATCCTCGCCGGCATGATGGGGGTGGGTGGTGGCGTGGTGCTAATACCGGGGCTGGTGATGATTCTGGGGGTGGACCAGCACACGGCGCAGGGGGTATCGCTGGCGGTGATTTCGTTCATGGCGCTACTGGGGGTGCTGGCCCATTACCGCTTAGAGAATGTCAGGCTGAGGGTGGCCCTGTGGGTGATACCTACCGCCGCCCTGTTCAGCTTTGTGGGGAGCTTTGTTGCTAGCTATCTGTCCGGCACGTTCCTGCGGGACTTCGTCGGCGGCGTTATTATAGTTGTAGGGGTTATCACCGTGGTCAAGGGATGGCGCGCACGGGAGAGTTAACGGTGAGTGAACTGGAAGAACTGTATGAAGAGATAGCGGTGTGCCAGGGCTGCGAGCTGTGCAAGCAGCGGCAGCAGGCGGTGCCCGGAGAGGGCGCCGAGGACGCCGATATCCTGTTCATCGGCGAGGCGCCGGGATGGCACGAGGACCAGCAGGGGAGGCCCTTCGTGGGTCCGGCGGGGCACTTCCTCGACGAGCTGCTGCGCTCCATCAGCCTGAGCCGCCGTGATGTCTATATCGCCAACGTCATCAAGTGCCGCCCGCCGTCCAACCGCGACCCGCTGCCCACGGAGATCGCCGCCTGCCGCAAGTGGCTCGACCGGCAGGTAGAGCTGATCCAGCCCAAGATTATCGTCACGCTGGGGCGCTACTCGCTGGCGCAGTTCTTCCCCGGCGAACCCATGGGCAAGGCCCGCGGCAACGCGCGCAAGAAGGACGGGATAATCTATTTCCCCATGTACCACCCGGCGGCGGCGCTGCACCAGGGGAGCCTGCGCAAGGTGATCATGGAGGATATGCTCAAGATACCGCAGCTGCTGGCGCAGAAGGTCGAGGTAGAGGTCAAGAGCGAGGAGCCGCAGCCGGAGCAGCTTTCCATGTTCTAGGTGAAGTCGATGGCAAAAGGCAGAGGTAAAGGTTCGCCAAGCGGAGCAGCTTCCGGGGGCAGGCGTTTCCCGTACGGTCGTGTAGCGCTGGGCCTGCTGGTACTGGCAGTCGCCCTCGGACTGCTGTTCTACTTCTATTCGCCGGCGCGAGAGGGAGCCAGCACTGCGCTTGAGGCCTTCCTTGAGTGGTTCGGCATCGGGCTGCTGATAGCCGGCTTGCTGGTGCTGTCGTGGGCGGTTTGGAGGCGCAAGGGAACGCCGTCGCTGCGCAAGTGGCGCATAGCGGTCGGCATCCTGATTCTTATTCTGGTCATGTTCGGCATGCTATCCTCGTTTAAGCCTGCTGCAGGGTCCTTCAGCGATTACGGCTACGGTGGTGTAATCGGCCAGGCGATGATCGGCTGGCCGACGACCACTGCGGGCTGCGTTGCCGGGGCGCTGAGGCTGGCGGCAATGGTCATCCTCGCCGTATTCCTGTTGGCGCCGCGGCAGAGCTGGGACGTCTCCAAGCGGATATTCTCCGGGCTGAGGTCGTTCCACCGCCGCTATCCGCTGCACCGCTACCTGTGGATGTCGCTGTGCGGGTGGGGTCGCCTGTTCCGCACCCTGTCCCGGGCGATGTCCAACCGGCGGCGGCAGCAGAGGATGAGGCCGAGGCCTGCGGTTACACCGGTGGCGCATGTGATGAACGAGCCCCCGCCGTCGGTCAGGGAGCCGGTCAAAACGGTGGCGGTCCAGCCGGTTCCCACGCCGGTGGAAGAGCGCGTCGAGGCAGCCGTAGCGGTCGAGCCGGCCGAGGCATTGGCCGTGTCCGCAGGGCAGTGGCAGCTTCCGTCGCTGGGACTGCTCGAACGCAACCCGGAGGCGGAACCGGTCCCGGTGGACACCGAGCGCGGGGCGAAGATCATCGAGGACGCCCTGGCGAGCTACGGGGTGAACGCCAAGGTGGTGCAGGCCAACGTGGGTCCCGCCGTCACCCAGTACGGTGTGGAGCCGGGGTGGGATATCAAGACCAAGGAAATCAAGAAGAAGGACAAGGACGGCAATATCACCGTCCAGGTGGAGGAGATATCGCGCACCAGGGTCAAGGTGGAGCGCATCGCATCACTGGCCAACGACCTGGCGCTGGCGCTGGAGGCGCCCTCGATCAAGATCGAGGCCCCGGTACCGGGGAAGGCGATGGTTGGCATCGAGGTGCCCAACCCGGTGGCCGGCTCGGTCAGCCTGAGGAGCATAATCGAGACCCCTCCCTTCCAGAAGATAAAGGCCAAGACCAAGCTCCCGCTGGCGCTGGGCAAGGGGATGTCCGGGGATGGAGTGGTTGCCGACCTGGGCAAGATGCCCCACCTGCTGATCGCCGGCGCCACCGGCAGCGGCAAGAGCGTGTGCATGAAGGCCATAATCGCCACCTTCCTGCTCCATGCGACGCCGGATGATATACGCTTCCTCATGATCGACCCCAAGAGGGTGGAGCTGGTGGCGTTCAACAAAATACCCCACCTGCTGTCGCCGGTGATCATCGATACGGATAAGGCGGTGGCCACGTTGAGGTGGCTGGCCAAGGAGATGGACCAACGCTACGACCGGCTGGCGGAGGTGGGGGCGCGGGACATCGAGAGCTACAACAAGAATCCCCGCGTTGACAAGCCGCTGTCCTACCTGCTGCTGATCATCGACGAGCTGGCGGAGCTGATGATGACCGCCCCCGATGAGGTGGAGCGCACCATCTGTCGACTGGCGCAGCTGGCGCGGGCTACCGGCATCCATCTCATCATCGCCACCCAGCGCCCCTCGGTGGATGTGGTTACCGGCCTGATCAAGGCCAACTTCCCCGCTCGCATCAGTTTCTCGGTGGCTTCGCAGGTGGACTCGCGCACCATCCTCGATACCGTCGGTGCCGAGAAGCTGCTGGGGCAGGGCGATATGCTGTTCCTGCCGCCGGACGCGCCCAAGCCCCGGCGGTTGCAGGGCAGCTTCATCTCTGAGCCCGAGATCGAGAGGCTGGTGAGCTTCTGGATAAGCCAGCGGCCGCGGGATCTCGAGATCCCCCGCCTGGACGAAGAGACGGTGCAGGCAGCCAAACCCGAGTCCAGTGAGGACCGCATGGTGGAGAAGGCTAAAGGGCTGGCGCTGGAGCATCAACATATCTCCACTTCTTTTTTGCAGCGGCGTCTTGGTATCGGCTACCCGCGGGCGGCCAAGATAATGGACCGGCTGGAGGAACTGGGCGTGGTGGCCCCCGGCGAGCCGGGAAAATCCAGGGAGGTGCTGATGGATGATAAAGGCACGGTGGAGGAAGAACGGCAATGATGCGGGGATTCCTCGACTGGATAATCGGAAGGCGTGGGGAGGTGCTGGAGAAGGGGAGATTCGCCGAGGTGGACCACTGCATCTACTGCGGCATGGACCTGACGGCGGCGGAGCTCTTCGAGGAGTACCGCATCTGCCCTGGGTGTAATTTCCACTATCTGCTTCCCGCCTATGAGCGCATCGAGATGCTGGCAGATCAGGGGAGCTTCATCGAGATCAACCGCGACCTGCCTTCTATAGACCCCCTCTCCTTCGTCCGCGGGTCGTCGTACAAGAAGCGTATCTCCGATGCCCAGAAGCGGACCGGTCTGTCCGAGGCGGTGGTCACCGGCGTTTGCCAGATCGAGGGCACGCTTACCGTTATCGTGGTGCTGGATTTCGGCTTCCTCGGGGGTGGTATGGGTTGTGTTGTCGGGGAGAAGGTGGCGCTGGCCTTTGAGCATGCGATGAAGAAGCGGCTCCCGCTGATAGCGGTGGTCTCCAGCGGCGGGGCGCGGGTGCAGGAAGGCGTATTGTCCCTGATGCAGATGGCGAAGACGGCGGCGGTAGCCAAGCAGCTCCAGGCTATGGGGCTTCCCTTCATATCGGTGCTGACCAACCCCACCACCGGGGAGGTGTATTCCAGCTTCGCCAACCTGGCCGATATCATTATCTCCGAGCCCCGCGCCCTGCTGGGGTTCGCCCCACTGCGGCTGGTGGAGGAAACCGAGGGCAGGGAGCTCCCTCCCGATTCGCATACCGCCGAGTCCCACCTGAAGCACGGGATGATAGACCTCATCACCGACCGTACCAAGATGCGCGAGCTGCTGGCGGTCCTGCTCGACCAGCTGTCATCGCATTACCGCGTGTCTCTGAAGAGGAGGTTCGGGCCGTACCCGCCGATAGCGCCGCAGCGGGAATCGGCGTGGCAGAGCGTTCAGCTGGCGCGCCATGAGGAGCGGCCGACCTCGCTGGACTATATCGGCAGGATCACATCGAGCTTCATCGAGCTCCACGGCGACCGATACTACGGTGACGATGAGACGGTGGTGTGCGGGCTGGCGGACATCGGCGGGGGGGCGGTGGTGGTCATCGGCCAGGAACGGCACGGGGGCGAGGAAAAGAGGCGGGGCCGGATGTACCCGGAGGGCTTCCGCAAGGCGCAGCGGGCGATGAGCCTGGCGGCCAAGTTCATGCTGCCCGTTGTCACTTTAATTGATACACCTGGAGCGTATCCGGGATTGGAGTCGGAGGAGCGGGGTGTGGGGAATTCCATTGCCCAGTGCCTGGCCCTGATGTCGGACCTGCCGACGCCGATCGTTTCGGTGATCATCGGCGAAGGGGGCAGCGAGGGGGCGCTGGCCTTTGGGGTTGCCGACCGCATCCTGATGATGGAGAACGCCATCTTCTCGGTGATACCGCCGGAGAGGGCTGCCATCCTGCTGTATCGCGATGCAACCCGGGCGGAGGAGGTGGCGCCCGCCCTGAGGCTCACCGCCGCCGACTGCGTGGAGCTGGGCGTGGCGGATATGCTGATACCCGAGCCCAAGGGAGGGGCCCACACCGACCCAGATGAAGCGGCACGGCAGCTCAAGCGTTTCATATCCAACGAACTGGCCCAGCTGCAGGGGGCATCTGCCAGCAGGCTGGTCAGGGCGCGCTTCGACAAGTACCGCCGCATGGGCATCCGCCCCTCAAAGCTCAGCCTGGCCGTATCCAAGGAGCGGTCACAGCTTCAGGAGTTCGTCTCCCAACGGCTGGAGGAGTTCAGGGAGTACCTGCCGTCGAAGGCGGTGGATATCCCTCTGGTGGGAGAAGGTAAAGAGCAGAAAGAGCCGCCGACGGAAGAGGGCACATCAGGGACTGACCCCGCTTAGCCCTCGGGATTGCCCCGCAGCCGCTTGAGGATAGCGTCGCGGTAAACCCGCGCCAAGCTCTTGCCGTGCTTCGGCATGCGCTCGCGCTTCTTGCG
>CAYUWM010000070.1:0-6660 GCA_964448395.1 uncultured Dehalococcoidales bacterium | reverse complement strand
CCTCGTTATAGTCGGCGACGGCCAGCTGGTATTCGCCCAGTAGCCGGTGGGCGAGGCCGCGGTAATTGTAGGCTCCCATATATTCAGGGTTGAATTCTATAGCTTTGCTGAAGTCCTCGACGGCCTGCTCGTAATCCTCAAGCTCATAATAAGCCTTGCCCCGGTAGAAGTAAGCGTCCGCGTACTGCGTATTTAGGCTTATCGCCTCGTTGAACTCCACTATTGACTCCTGGTACAGCTCTTGGTCGTAAAGCTCCTTGCCAGATTCGTAGTGTTGCTCGGCCTCACTGATGCCTTCCCCGCATGCGGAGCACAGCACCAGCAGCAGGAGCAGGCCCGCGATCGCGGCGAGTGGTCGGCTGGCCTTTGCTCTGTTTTCCTTCATTAGACTCTGCCCCATTTCATATTGCCTGCCTGAGTGCGTCGCAGCGCCCTAGCGCTCCGCCTTGGCATATGCTATCGCGTTCTCCAGATAGTCGGGGTTGGCCCCAAGGGATATGGCAGTGGCAGCATCCTGTTCAGCCTCCGCGTCCATGAACAGATAAGTATATACTACTGCCCTGTTGGTGTATGCTTCTGCGAAATCGGGGTTAAGGCTTATTGCCATGGTGAAGTCCTCTATCGCGAGCTGGTACTTGCCGAGTCCGTAATAGACATACCCCCGCTCATAATAGGATATGATATAATCAGGCTCGAGACGTATCGACTCATTTAAGTCCTCTATCGCGAGATGGGGCTTGCCGAATTCGATAAAGAGATAACCCCGGTCGTAGTAGGATAAGGGATAGTCAGGGTCGAGGCGTATCGACTCATTTAAGTCCTTGATCGCGAGCTGGTACTCGCCGAGCTCGATATAGGCGGTCCCCCGATTGTAGTACGCCAGGGCGTGGTCGGGCGTGATGCGGATGGCCTCGGTTAACTCCGCTATGCACTCTTCGAACATGCCCTGATTACAGAATTCTATGCCGTCGTTGTAGTGCTGCTCGGCGGCGGCCAAGTCGGGCCCGCAGGCGGGGCACAGCACCAGCAGCATACTCAGGAGGAACAGTACTGCTAACGGTTTAGCTTTCAATTTATGCCCTGTGGTCGCCTTCACCGGCTTCCCCGCTACCCCCTGCTTCCCCCCAGCCGCTTCAGCTCGTCGTCCAGCATGCCCTTGAGCCGGCTCGCATCGTAGCTCTTCACCGCCCCGCTCAGTTCGTCGCGCATGTGGACGCGGGTGATGCCGGCGTTGATTATCTCCTTCATGCACAGCGCGCAGGGGCGGATGGTGTGCGCCATCTTCGCCGGGTCTTCCTTGTATTTCTCGCCGATGAGCTCGCTGGAGATGTACATCTCGCCGCCGAGCACCGATGCGCCGGTGCGTGCCGCGTTGATGATGGCGTTCTGCTCGGCGTGCACGCTGCGGCACAGCTCATAGCGCTCGCCGGAGGGGGTGCCCAGCTCGATACGCAGACACGTCCCCAGGTCGATACAGTTATCCAGCCCCCGCGGCGAGCCGACATAGCCGGAGGAGACCTCGGCGTCGTCCTTGATGATCACAGCTCCCACCTTGCGCCGCAGGCAGGTGCTGCGCTCGGCGGCCACCTTCGCCCGGTTCAGGTAGTGCTCGGCCTTGCCTGGCCTCTTGCCTCTCGCTTGGCTCACGGGTGCCTCCTTCTCGATATGGTCACAGCCCCAGTTCCTGCATGCGCTTCCGCGCCATCTGCTCCAGGTCACTGCCCTCGGACAGCGTCAACACCTTGAAGAAATCGTTGGCGGCGTCCTCCATCTTGCCCAGCTTGGCGAGGATGGAGCCGCGGTTGAAGTATGCCAGCGAGAACTTCCGGTCAAGCTGGATGGCCCTGGTGTAGCCCACCACCGCATCGTCGTAATTGCCCGCCGTCTCGTACTCCATCGCCCGGTGGAAGTGGCTGGAGGACGACATGCGGGTTCTTCCTGCCTCCTTCTCCTGCAGCTTGCGGAACTTCTCCATCTCTCCGATCATCGCGTGCAAGGGGCCCCGCCCCTCCAGCCGGCGCGCCCGCAGCGCCAGGGCTACCAGTGCCGTGCCAGTGAACACCAGGATGGCTATGCCACCCGGGCCGGAGAACCATACGAAAACACCTATCTCCCACATCGCCAGCGACGAGTCGCGGATGCTGTCCACGGCAACCTCGCCCCCGCCTGCCAGGAACCACAGCGGCATTATGTTCTGCGCGATGGAGAGAGCGCCATCGAATATTACAGCTAGCACGGCGGCGACTATCACAACTGCCGCAATCGGGGCGCCGACCTGGCACACCGGCTCCGGCGCTACCCATTTGACGTTCCTCTCCAGCAGCCTCAGGCCGCCGCCGCGGTGTATCGCAAACATGGGGATGCCGAAGAACAGGGTCAGCGTCAGTGCCAAAGCTAACGAGGATCCGCCGGTGGCTCTGGCAAGCGGCTCGGCGAACAGCGCCGCTATCGACAGCGAGAAGATGCACACCACGAACAGGATAAAGGCGGGGAACATATCCCTGTTCCTGACTCCCCATATGACCCCGGAGGCAAAGGCAGCGATGATTATCCCGTCAACCCAGTTCACAATTGCATCCTTTCAGCGGTCTGGCACGCTCTGCCACCGTATAATCATCCAACCATGCCCCGCTTGTCAAGTTTTTTATATCCACGGGGCGTGTTGTCTCGGAGAAAGTGAACCGCTATCCAATGGCGTATTCTCCCCGTAGCCGTGGGACGCATCGCTTCAAATTGCCTGAAATGTCCGCACGGATATCGATTACCCCCGTATTGAACCACCCTATTGACAGCCTTTAAGTTTTATGATATATCATTGCCATCTGGTTCAAGGTTTGCAGTCTCACACCTATGCGGGTCCTAGCGGACTACCAGGCGGTGGATGACCAAGCTGAGACCAAGTACCAAAGGAAGGAGGTCATCCATGGCCTACGAAGACAAGATCATCCAATGCATTGACTGCGGGAAAGAATTCACGTTCAGTGCGGAGGAGCAGGAACTCTTCGCCCAGCGCGGCTACGAGAACGAGCCCAAACGGTGCATGGACTGCCGGGCTGCCAAGAAGCAGCGGCGTGGCGGTGACAGCTACCGGCCACGGCAGATGTTCTCAGCGGTGTGCGCGACCTGTGGCAAGGAGACCGAGGTGCCGTTCGAGCCCAGGCAGGATCGACCGGTGTACTGCTGGGATTGCTACAGCAAGGAAAAAGAAAGCCGCCAATAAGGAGATCAGAGCAGAAGGAAAGAGAGGGGTGGCGAATGTGACCCTCTCTCTTTTTAGGGGCTCTTCTTGATACGGCTACCCTTTAAGGGGCACTACCCACTCGGCGGAGTAGCCGCCGTCCACCGCCAGCCTGTCGCCGGCGGCAACTGCCAGTTTATCGTCATGCCTGCCCGTCGGCGTTGTTCCCTCGTCTCGTGCGTCGTCCAGACCGGGTTCAGAAAAGGATGCAGCCGGTCCAGGTTATCCTGTCGGCGTGAAACCGGCTGTCCAGGCCGAAGCGGTCCAGCAGGGCGATGACGTCCACCGCTACGGACTCCAGCGACATCCGCGCTTTTTCAGGTTTGGGGCACGGTTCGCCAATCGTCGCACTGCACGGCTGGCACAGCTCGCAGCTGCCGCCGATCATTCCCCATACCGGTGCTACCCCCTCATCATTAAGCATACCCTCAAGCTGAAGGATTTTCTCATGGAAATCGAGTTTGGTGCGCATCAAGCCCTCGCCATCGTTCCTCACGTCCAGCGGCTCCGAGTACTGCAGCAGCACGCCGCGTTGAAATCCACTCAGTTTCTCTCGAATCTCATCCAGCGTGCCGACGTGAGGGGGGCACATGTAATGCTTGCCATAATTGCCGCATTTGTCCTCGTTGCACAGGTCCCGTATCCGTTGCTCAGGAACCAGCAACTTGGGGTCGAACTTGCGGCAGGTGGCAATATCCAGCGACTCCGCGCGCCTTGAAATATCGTTGAATAATTTATCCACTGGCATGGCCTACGTCGGCAGCCCGAATATGTCCCTCACCCGCTTCACGTCCTCGCCGCTCGGCCGGGGCAGGCTGGTGAACGGCAGTCCGACGCCCTTCTTGAGGTCAACGGCCATCTCGGCGGCCTTGAGGGAGATGAGCTGGGCGTCCAGCACGGGTATGTCCCTGTTATCGACGGTGACCTTGTGCAGGCCGGCGGCGCTGCAGAACGGCCCGATGCCGCAGCACCCGATGACGATGACATCGGCGCCGTCGGCCACCATCTCCTTCGCCCGCTCCGCCACGCCGTCGGCGGCGAACCGGGGGTCGGTGAAGCTCTTGGTCCAGGTATCCTCGAAGGCGTGGATATCGGGGCGGATACCGTTGGGTATGAGGCGGTCCCACAGGCCATGCTCCCGCACCTGCCCCTCGTGCTGGGGCACCAGCCCCGGCAGGTTGGCGGTGATGATGGCGAACTTGCGACCGAGCTGGCAGGCGAGCAGCATGGTGGACTCCGCCGGCCCGATGACCGGTATATCCACCACCGCCCGTGCCTCTTTCACGCCGGTATCCCCGAAACAGCCCACCACCGCTGCGTCGTAGCCTTCACTCTGCGCCTCGATGATGGCCTCCAGTATGCTGCGGGCGTTGAGGTGGGCGAAGTACGGGTTCACGAAATCCTTGGGGTCGCTCAGGCCCACCTGGAGCGCCTTCTGCACCACATCGGTGTCCGGCTTCAGCACCTTTTCGAACCCCTTCTGTATGACGCTGAACCAGAAGTCCTCGAACCCCGGCACCGACTGGGCGACGGTAATCAGACATATCTTCATAGCGTTCCTCCTGTTCAATAGGGCATCTTGTCCGCCGGCCTGCGCTCGGGGACATAGACGTGGGGTATCTCGCCCTCGTTCCACTCCCTGGAGACGTAAAGGTTGCAGTAACAGCTGCCGTGCTCGGCGACGTCCTGCTCGCGGTAGGCGCAGGGGCAGATGATATCTTTGTCCTTCTCGCGGTCGCCGGAGGCCAGCCGGCAGGGGCAGCACATGTAGCCGTAGCGCTCTTTGTTGGTCAGCAGCCCCTCGAGGATGTCGTTCACCCGCCCCCGGTCCTTGTTGAAGAAATAGCCCCTGGGCTCCTGCAGTTCCTTGAGTTTTAAGTACAGCCCTTCTACGTTCATTTCACCCCCAGCGCATCCCTTATCGCGAACTCGTTGGCCCCCACGATAACCTTATCGCCGATGAGCAACGTGGGGAAGTTACACATCGGATTGATCTTTTTGACCTCCGCTATCGCGGCATCCTTCTCAGCGCCACTCAGCAGGTCGACATCCGTGTACTCGAATTGGACGCCGAGCTGTCTCAACAGTTCCTTGGCCCGCTTGCAGTGGCTGCAGGTGCTGAGCGTGTATGCTTTAACCGTCGGTTGCATGGCTACCTCCCGATACCACTTTTACACTTCGGACGGTGTGCTGTCAACCGCATCGGTGAAGGCCTGTCGTGCACTGAACTCTGCGACGATATCGGTGCTGCGGGTGAGAGCTTTGCCTATTCCATACTGTTTGGTCAGCCGCAGCGGCACACAGCAGCAGTTGCAGCAGTTGCATATGGCGTAGAAATCGTTGCGGCACTTGATTATGGTGTGTATGAGGCCCCGCCGGTGGCACTCTCTCAGAACCTCCTTGGCCTCTTCGCTGGTTATGTTGCGGTATTCTTGCGGCCGTTCCGCCACGAATGCGTTGCGGCCGAGGCTCACCATTATCTCGGTGTCGACGGGGTTATCGCAGTTGCGGAACACCTGGCGGCAGGTGCACGGCCCGAGGGACACCTCCCCGGCGATGTCCACCACCCGCTCCGCCTCGGCGGTGGAGAGGACGTAGGCCCCGTGCAGCCGGCCCCCGTACAGGTTCGCCACCCGTCTCACCAGCCGGCCCGCCAGCGGGATGCGGGTCCACCCGGCCTGCCAGATGTAGTAGCGCAGGAATAGCTCGCGGTGCCTGCTGTAGAGCCTCATCGAGTGGTGCATGTCGTATAACTCCGGGACTGCCTATACCCTAACATACACCACCGCGTCAAGTAAAAACGGGAGCCCCCGAACGCCGGCTCAGGGCACTATATCGACGTTGCGGAGGTACCCTATGAAGCCCATGAACCCCTGGGCGGTGGTCATCAGCCTGGCGAAGTCGCCGTCGATCTTGATGTGCGGCAGCACCTCCAGCATGCCTATCTTGCCCTTTATCAGGTCGATGAAGATATGCTCGGGGGCCGCGCCGCGGAAGTCGTACCTGGTGTAGTCCAATGGTACGGTCCTGAGGCTGCTGGGCGCCGGCTCTTGTGATACCTCGATATTGGTGAACTGCCCGTCCTCTATGGTCAGCGCCAGCTGCCGGTCCTCGTTGCCGGGGCAGTCGAGGCACAGCATGAGGAATCTGATGTTCAGCCCCTGCATGGCTTCGACGTATGTGGGGTCTTTCTCTTCCTGCAACCTCCAGAACTCGTCAGCCAGTTCCTGTGAGCCCAATGGTAGTCCCATGCTCCCTCCCTGTCCACTTCTACTGGTAGATATGTATAGCGCGATGATTGCACCGCTTTTTTAGCCAGCGCAGGCGGCGTGGTGCCTGCCGCGCTGACGTTCTGATATACTTTTATACGCCTCAACCGGCGGTGTGTCAATCCCCGCGCCTTATGATATACTGGCACAATC
>CAYUWM010000069.1:5183-6696 GCA_964448395.1 uncultured Dehalococcoidales bacterium | reverse complement strand
CGCCCCGGGGTTGATGATTATCCCCGCGGCCTTAGGCGCCTCCGCCTGGATGAAGTCGATAAGCGTCCCCTCGCTGTTCGACTGGAAGGCAACCACGTCAACCCCCTGCTCCTTGGCTCGCCTGACCACCAGGTACTCGATATCGGCAAGCGTCTTGTCGCCGTATATCTGGGGGTCCCTTTTTCCCAGAAGATTCAGGTTTGGTCCGTGAATCAGGAGTATCCTCACCCTACCCCCTCTTCTTTATTAGCCCTAGGATGGGCCGACAGGTACACCTTCCGCGCCTGGTTCTGGGTTACATGCGTATAGATCTGGGTGGTGGACAGGTTGGCATGGCCCAGCAGTTCCTGAACCACCCGCAGGTCGGCACCGCCGTCGAGGAGATGGGTGGCAAAGCTGTGGCGCACCATATGGGGAAACACCCTCTTATCCAGCCCCGCCGCCAGGGCGTGCTTCGATATCGCCTTCTGGATCGAGCGCTGCGACAACCTTCTCCCGTACCGGTTGACGAACAGGGCTTCAGTCCTTGAACCGCCCATAAGCTGTCGCCGCCCCTCACGAAGGTAGAGTTCCAGCGATGCGGCTGCAGGCTTGCCGATAAGCGTCACTCGCTCCTTGGAGCGTTTGCCCCGCACCCGAATCTCCAGCGAGTCGAGGTTCATATTTTCCAGATCAAGCTTGGCTATCTCGCTCACCCGCAGCCCGGAGGCGTAAAGCAACTCCAGGATCGCCCTGTCCCGCTGCCCGAGGGGCGTAGCGGTATCGGGCGACTCCAGCATCCGGACGACCTCTTCGCCGGACAGGAAAGACGGGAGCCTTTTATCCAGCTTGGGGGAAGAGACCGCCATCAACGGGTTCGCCGATATCAGATCCCGCTGCATCAAATAGTTGTAAAAGGAGCGAAGCGCGCTCATCTTGCGCGAGATGCTGCTCTTCTCGTAACCCTCTCCCTGCAGGGAAGAGATATAGCGGCGCATCAGGTGGCGGTCCACCTCATCGAAGGTGCTCACCTGCTCGCTGTTGAGGTACTCTATGAAATGGCGCAGATCGCGCGTATAGTTGCGCACGGTGTACGGCGATGAGTGCCGCTCCGCCTCCAGATAGCGGGTGTAGCCGTTGAGCAGCTTCGCTACATTGTCCTCGCTCTGCACAAACGGGATCATGCCTTCACTGCCTCCTTCTCCAGCTGATCCAGGCCGCCGCTGAACTTGCATTTGGTGCACTTGACCTGTTTATCGCCCTTGCTCACGAGCAGCCCGCCGCATTCGGGGCACGGTTGCGGGATAGGCCTGTCGTTTGCGGTGAAATCGCATTCGGGATAGCCGGAACAGCCGTAAAAGGTGCGCCCTTTTCGATTCTTCAACTCGACCAGATCCTTGCCGCACTGAGGACAGTTGACGCCGACCTTTGTGGCCACAGGCCTGGAAGTCTTGCACTTCGGATAGCTGGAGCAGGCGATGAACTTGCCGTAGCGCCCGGTTTTAACCACCATCGGTTTGCCGCATTTGGGGCA
>CAYUWM010000069.1:0-5083 GCA_964448395.1 uncultured Dehalococcoidales bacterium | reverse complement strand
GGCTCGTCCGATTCCTTGACTTCCTCCACAGGCTTGGTGGCCTTGCACTGGGGGTAGCCGGTGCAGGCGATGAACCTGCCGTAGCGCCCGGTCTTAATCACCATCGGTTTGCCGCACTGCGGGCAGACTTCGCCGGTGGGCTCGTCCGATTTCTCACCCTCCTCCACTGGCTTTGTGGTCTTGCACTGGGGGTAGCCGGTGCAGGCGATGAACTTGCCGTAGCGCCCGGTTTTAATCACCATCGGTTTGCCGCAATTGGGACACACCTCGTCCGTAGGTTCGTCGGGCACCTTGACCATCTGTGCCCTTGCTTCCTGCAGCGTCTGCTCAAAAGGCCTGTAGAAATCGTCGAGGAAGGAGACCCACTCCTGTTCCCCCCGCGCTATCTGGTCCAGGCCCTCTTCCATCTGCGCGGTGAAGCCGAAATCCACGATATTGGGGAAGTGCTCATCAAGCATATCGTTCACCAGATAGCCCAGCTCTGTCGGATAGAACCGCCCACTGTCCTGCTCCACGTAGCCGCGCTCCCGAATTGTGGTAATGGTAGGGGCATAGGTTGAGGGCCGCCCGATGCCCTTTTCCTCCAGCGCCTTGATTAAAGTCGCTTGAGTGTAGCGTTTCGGGGGCTGGGTAAAGTGCTGCTCCGGCCTGATGTCCAGCAGTTTCAACCTCTCGCCTTCAGTCAGCTGGGGTAAAGGCACCTTCTCGCCATCCTCTTCGGCATCATCCCGCCCCTCGCTGTAAAGAACGGTGAAGCCGGCAAATTTCGTCGCGGATCTTGCAGCCCTGAACAGATACGATTTGCCGTTCTCCGCCTTGATATCCACCGTGGTGGTATCCAGCTGCAGTGGAGACATCTGGCTGGAGACCATCCTCTTCCAGATGAGCTCATAGAGCCTGAACTGATCCCTGTTGAGGTAGCCCTGAATTGCTTGCGGTTCGCGCTTTACCGCTGTAGGACGGATGGCCTCATGTGCCTCCTGTGCCCCCTTCGCCTTCTTGCTGAAAACTCGAGGCCGGGAGGGCAGGAATTCGGGCCCGTATTTCTCCTCGATATAATTTCGGGTCTCTTCCAGGGCAGAGGGGGCCACCCTCACCGAATCGGTGCGCATGTAGGTAATCAGGCCCACCGAACCCTCACTGCCGATAGATAACCCCTCGTAGAGCTGCTGGGCAACGGCCATGGTGCGCTCGGCGCTGAGGCGCAGTTTGCGCCACGACTCCTGCTGCAGCGTGCTGGTAGTGAATGGCGGCGCCGGTTGCCGCGCCGTTTCCTTCTTCTCCACCTTGCTGACGGCGTAACCCGCCTTCTTCAACTCGGCGACGAGCTTCGCCGCCTGTCCCTCGCTGCCGATATCTATCTTCTTTTTCCCCGTCGCTAAACCGACGAGTGCCGCGGTGAAGCTGGCCCTCTTGTCTGTCTTCTCCAGATCAGCATCGATCGACCAGTATTCCCTGGGGACAAACCCCTCTATATCACGTTCCCGGAGAGCGATCATCCTCAGCGCTACCGACTGTACCCTGCCTGCGGACAAACCGCGTCTTATACTCTGGCAAAGCAGGGGGCTTATCTTGTAACCCACCAGCCTGTCGAGGATACGGCGTGCCTGCTGTGCCTCAACCAGGTCCATATCGATCGCCCGGGGGTGGCGGAATGCCTCTGCCACCGCTTCATCGGTGATCTCGTGAAAGACCACCCGCTTCAACGACATGCTGCTCAGCTTGGCCGCCTGAACCAGATGCCAGGATATCGCCTCGCCCTCACGGTCGGGGTCGGTGGCCAGATAGATGTCGGAGGCGTTCTTGGCTGCCTCCTTTATATCATTAACCACCGCCGCTTTCGCCTTCGGGACCTCGTACTTGGGGATAAATCCTTTCTTTACATCTACGCCCAACCACTTGCCGGGCAGGTCCCTGACGTGCCCTACGGAAGCTTTCACCTCATAGCTCCTGCCCAGCATCCGGCTTATGGTTCTCGCCTTCGCCGGAGACTCGACGATGACCAGCTTATGTCCTTTAGCGCTGGCCCTTTTCTTACCCGCTGCCTTCGCTTTAGCCGGCGATTTACTAACAGTTGCCTTTTTTGCCATCACTCTACCTTAACCCGATAGTCTGCCCGTGCCTCCCGAGCAACGATATAATTCATGCCGCCAACCTGCTTGACCATGCCCTTTAGCTCCATCGTCATCAACGCGCTGGAGATTGCCGGCATGGGGATGCCGCACTGGCGCCTCACCTCGTCGATGTGGATCGGCTCGGGCGAAAGCTGCTGCAGGATCCCCAGGATCACCGACTCCGTATCCGTAGCGGGGATAGCCTCCTTCGCTTCAACCTGCTGCACCGCCATGGTGAGGTTCAGCTCCTCCAGGATATCGTTTGCCCCCCGCACCAGCTTGGCCCCCTCCTGAATCAGTTTATTGGTCCCTCGACTGGCCGGAGATAACACGCTGCCGGGGATGGCGAAGACATCACGGTTCTGCTCCAGCGCAAGGTTTGCAGTAATGAGGGCGCCGCTCTTCTCATCCGCCTCCACCACCAGGACGCCCAGGCTCAAACCGCTCATTATCCTGTTCCGCAGCGGGAAGTTCTCGCGCTTGGGCTGGGTTCCCAGTGGGAACTCGCTTACCAGCGCCCCCCGCTCCATGATATCACGGGCCAGTTTCACGTGAACGCTGGGATAGACGCTGTCCAGCCCGCAGCCGAGTACCGCGATAGTGCGACCCCCGGCATCCAGCGCAGCCTGATGGGCCACGGCGTCGATGCCCCTGGCCAACCCGCTGATGACGGTGATTTTATTCCTCGCCAGGTCGCTCACAATCTGCTCGGTTACTTCCCTGCCGTAATATGTGGGACGGCGGGTGCCCACCACCGCCAGCGACCACTCGTCTGCATCGGCAAAACCGCCCCTGACGTACAGCACCGGGGGCGGGTCGTATATCTCTTTGAGCCTGTACGGATAGCCCACATCATGCCAGGTGAACACCGTGATATTGTAGCGCTTCAGGCTGTCCATCTCGGCATCCAGGGAGATCTCGGGACGGTGGGACACGATTGACTTGACGGTCCTGTCATCGAGGCCGGAAGCCTCCAGGTCAGCGGCGCCGGCGTGCCACGCTTTTTCCATGTCGCCGAAATGCTGCTCGATACGGGAGAACCTGGCACGCCCGATGCCCGGTATAAGGGTGAATCCCACCCAGTACTTCAGGTCTTTCATAGGTTCGACTATTCTAGCACAGTGGTCGGCATTAAGAAAATACCCCTGTGTCACCCACAGGGGCATTTTAAGCGGACAGCGTTATCCGAGGATTACGGGTGTCCCTGTTGCAATCCTAGCGATTTATTGGCACGGCCTCTATTCTTAAGTCTTGTGTAGTAACTAGCATTCTGAGCTTCCCACTTCTTGACAACGTCATGCCCCTGCCGCCTGACGAAAGAATTCACGAATTTGCCCTGCAGGAACAGCTTGAGTATATTGGCCCGCGAATAGTAGCTGCGCAGCGATTGAACCGTTTGCCGCTGCATCTCCATCGGGGAAAGGTTATCGGGCCAGTGGACCACGTGCCCGCCATCGAACAGCCTCCAGTCGGTGGGGAATTTATCGGCCATAATGCGGCCGCTGCTCTTCATTGCGGTATAGAGCTTGCTGCCCAGGATGGGGACCAGGATGCATAGCTGCAGGCTGTCTACGCCCAGCTTGTGGTAAGCATCGGAGAACCCGTCCGATATAAACATACCGTGCACGTTGATTTTGTGCTTGTGCAGTACCTTGATGCAATGCGTGATATCCTCCGGGGTCTGCTTCTTGTTGTATTTCTCCAGCACATCGGCGTTGAGCGATTCGAAGCCGATACACAGCATGAAGCAGTTGGCCCTGGCCATCAGCTTAACCATATCTTCATCCCTGGCGACGCTGGCCCTGACCTGCGCTATCCAACCCGGGGTTATATTGCGGTCGATCATCTTCTCCAGCAGGTCCCGGGTCCTCTTCTTATTGGCATCGAAATTATCATCGTAGAAGAACATCTTCCGGTGCTTGAAGCGGGAGATTTCCTCCATAACGCTCTCCGTTGAGCGGAAGCGGTACTTCCTGCCGAACATCGCGGTGACAGAGCAGAAGGTGCAGTCGAAGGGGCAGCCCCTGGAAGTGGACACCGGGGTGATCTTGAGGCGCTTCTTCACCCCGTCCATCAGCGAGAAATCGGGATAGGGCAGGTCATCGAGGTTCTCCACCGGGCTGCCGGCGATGATCTTCTCATCGCTGCCGTGGTTCACCAAATCACAGATCAGTCCCTCAGCCTCGCCGGTCACCACGTGGTCGGCGTACTCGGCGGCCTCCTCGGGGAGGAAGGTGGCATGGCTGCCCCCGATAAGGATCCTCCCATTGGGGTTGAGCTCCCTGAACTTGCGGGCTATCTCATAGCCGCGGGGTGCGGTAGAGGTCATCATAGACAGTCCCAGCACATCCGATTCCTTGATACGGTTCAGGTCGATATCCGTCATGTTTTCGTTATAAATAGTCACATCGTGACCCTCATTCTTGAGTATCGTACCGAGGTACAGGGGGCCCATGAGGGGCAGTACATGGATAACCGGGCTGTAGAAATTGAAAAACGGGGTCTTGGGCTCGATAAGTGAAATCTTCATAGCTTGCTCACCTCAAATATGAACTTGGTTACTTATTATATTTTGACGCATTATAGCACAGGTGTCAAGGTAAATGAAGGCTTCCCCGCATTATTAGCGATAAATGGACACGCCTACAAGTAAGCGGAGAGGGTGGGATTCGAACCCACGGTCACCCGAAGGCGACACGCGCTCTCCAGGCGCGCCTGATCGGCCACTCCAGCACCTCTCCGCGATGGTTCACACCGTCGCCAGACGCTTCTCGAGACCGGCGACGACATAGCTGCCAGTAGTTCATCTCGCCAATAATTAGCCGGCTTGGGCTTCTTAGGCCTACTCAACACTCTAATTCTATGGCGGAGAGGGTGGGATTCGAACCCACGCTCGCCTTACGGCGAGACCGCTTTTCGAGAGCGGCACCATCAACCACTCGGACACCTCTCCGGGTTTCTACATTATA
>CAYUWM010000068.1:0-6749 GCA_964448395.1 uncultured Dehalococcoidales bacterium | reverse complement strand
GGCCCGGACAACGATTATGCGGGGCAGGCGGACGGCGCGCTGCGGTCGCTGGGGGAGCATGACCTAGTGGTGGTGCACATCGAGGCGCCCGACGAGGCGGCTCACGCCGGTTCCATCGATGACAAGGTGGAGGCTATACAGAACATCGACCGTGAGGTGATAAGTCGTATATATGAGTGGAAGGATAACAAGCTGGATGTACTAATAATGCCGGATCACCCCACCCCCATATCGTTAAGGACCCACGTGTCTGAGCCGGTGCCCTTCCTGCTATGGGGCTGCGGATTCGATAGCAACGGAGGGAAAAGGTTCACTGAGAAGGAGGCTATGGGCACGGGAGCAGTCATTGAAGAAGGGCATATCATCATGAGCAGGTTGCTGAAGTTATAACGATGGTGGCGGTTACCGAATTATGATAAACTGTTTAGGTACGGTTCAGCCTCTTAATTTTGCTTTGGCAATAGGTGATGATGAGAAAGCGACAACGCTATGTTTTTAAAGATAAGAAATGTAAGGGCACACGTATTCTTCGCTGACAAGGATACGCTTCCGGCGTTCGTGGACAACAGTTTCTGGGCTTCGGGTGCCGCCGGGATCCCCAACACCTTCATGGGTCTGGTGGAAGAAAACTTGAAGAGCACCAGGAAACCCTATTTCTCTATGATAGTCGATATCATGGGGACGAGGGTGGGGGATATAGCCTTTCTCTATGAGAAGGAAGTCGGGTTCCACGGCGTGTTCAAAATCACCAGCAGACCGTTCTTCGATCCGACGCCGGTAGGGGCTATTGGTGAGAATATGCCGATAAGGGTGGAGATGGAATACCTGAACCATTTTCACGAGCTGGTGCCGGAGGACCTGCTGTTCTCCACCAAGGAATACGAGACCAAATCGTGGGGCTGGTTCTATAACACGGTCCATGGTTCACGTGGCGTTACCACCATCAATCCGGAGTGCGCCGAATCCCTGATCGAGCTGCTGGTCAAGATAAACGGCAGCGCCGTCGCCGGTAAGCCTGCCCAGATCAAGCCCTATGTCTCTAAAAACAAGACCGAGCTGATGCTGCCGCTGGGCAAGGACGGCAGGGTGTTCTCGGAAGATACGATGAGGGCGTGGTTGATCTGGAATATAGACAATGCCAACAAGCGGGACCTGAGGGACATTTTCGGCCCCATCGATGATCTGGAGTGGTTCGCAAATAATGTCCCGTACTACGTGACGAAGAAGAACAATATAGATATTCTGTGTTTCCATAAGAGTTCGACCTACACTGGTCTGCCTTTGAGGTATCGTTTCACCGTTGTTGAATTGAATAAGGATGAGGCAAGTGCCAGTGACGTCTCCCGGCTCATCAATTACTCGAAGTGGGTGGCAGGGAGGCTGGCCGGTGGTGAAATCGAGACGGTTCAGCCGATCTTGATCGCGCACGATTTCAGCGAAGAGGCGATAACAAAAGCCCGCAACAGTGACTTTAATGTTAGGGGTATCAGGTTCATAAAGTATCGGGTCGAGGCCAATGATCTGGTGTTTGAGAGCCTGGACATATAAGCCCAATCGTCTGTTGCGATAAATATAAGTCGCATCTAGGTGGTACTGATAATGGCTATTGTGGTGCAGAAATATGGGGGCAGCTCGGTTGCGGATGTTGATAAATTAAAGAATGTGGCTCGGAGGGTGGCTGCCGCTAAGGATAAGGGGAACGACGTGGTAGTGGTCGTTTCCGCTATGGGCAAGACCACCGACCAATTGGTCCAGCTCGCGCGTCAGATCAATGAGCGTCCGGACGAGCGTGAGTTGGATGTATTACTGTCCACCGGGGAGCTGATCTCCAGCACCATGCTGGCGCTGGCGCTGAAATCCATGGGCTATGATGCAATCAGCCTCAGCGGCGCACAGGCAGGGATTCAGACCGATGCCGTATACAGCCGGGCGCGCATACTGCATATCGAGGCACAGCGCATCTTCAGGGAACTGGACGATGGTAAGATCGTCACCGTCGCCGGATTCCAGGGGGTCAACCCTCAGATGGACATCACCACCCTGGGTCGTGGCGGTTCGGATACCACCGCGGTGGCTTTAGCGATAAGCCTCGGGGCTGAGATATGCGAGATATATACCGATGTGGAAGGGGTGTTTACCACCGACCCGCGTGTCGTTCCTGAGGCGCTAAAGCTCAGAGAGCTGGGCTACGAGGAGATGCTGGAGCTTGCAGGCTACGGGGCCAAAGTGCTTCACCTGCGCGCGGTGGAGCTGGGAGAGATGTACAATATGCCAATCTTGGTGGCCTCTAGTTTTTCCGATAACCCGGGGACACTGATACACGGAGGTGCTGCTATGGAAGTGCGAAACAAGGTCAGGGGAATAGTTCACGATCTTAACGTGGCCAAGGTTACCATTCTGGGTGTTCCGGACAAACCGGGCATTGCCAGCGCCATCTTCGATCAGTTGGCTATAGAGAATATCAGCGTGGACACCATCGTCCAGAATGCCAGCGTCGAGCGCATAACCGACCTCACGTTTACTGTGGCTAAAAATGACCTGGATAAGGCGATGTACGTAGTCGAGCCTGTAGTCAGGGATATCGGTGCTAGTGGTTGTACTGCCAATGCCAAGCTGGGCAAGGTGAGCATCGTCGGCACCGGTATGCAGAATACACCGGGTTTTGCTGCAAGGATGTTCCGCGCCCTTTACGATAAAGGTATAAACATCGAGTTGATTACTACCTCGGAGATCAGGATCACCTGCATAATCGATGAGGGGAAGGTGGAGGATGCGGTTCGCGTGCTGCACCAGGCCTTCGAGCTGGATCGGGGTGAGGACCTGCTCTAGGCTGGGTCATTTTTATCACGGCACAAAGAAATCATGGCAGTTCCTCCAGAATTAAGTAATAGCATGGAACAAATTGGGGACATTGCCCTCTTGACAATTGAGGGAATCATCATTTACAAATAGTGAAGAAGGAATGAGTTTTATATTATGACTCATTATCAGGCAGGAGAAGCAAGGATAAGGCGACAGCGCACGCAGGAAGCCATTTCCCTGGCGATGCAGGGACGCTGGGATGAGGCTATTAGCGCCAACAGGGGCATCATCGAGATTTTCCCCCATGATATTAACGCGTACAACCGGCTGGGCAAAGCATTAACACAGATGGGCCACTATTCTGAGGCCAGAGACGCTTATAGCCAGGCTTTGAAAATAGATTCCAGGAACAGCATCGCTATGAGGAACCTGCAGCGGCTGTCATTATTGAAGGATACTCGGCAATCGTCTGCGGAGGGGCATACGCGGGTCATTCCACAGATTTTTATCGAGGAGACGGGCAAGGCCGGTGTAGCTGTCCTCGGAGAACTGGCTCCCGGGGAGGTTCTGGCCAAGCTGTCCCCCGGGGACATGGTTGAGCTGGTAACGAAGGGCCAGGGGTTGCTGGCGAACAATGGGCAAGGGGAGTATGTAGGCCAGATTGAACCAAAGATCGGGATGCGGCTTGCCAAGCTGATTGAAGGTGGTAACCGCTATACCGCCAATATCGCGAGTTCCGCGGACGGTGAGGTGAAGGTCATCATCACCGAGGTATTCCAGCACCCCAGCCAGATGGGGCGACTTTCCTTTCCCGCTAAAGGCGATGATGGCTTCAGGTCTTATGTAAAGGGCAGCATCTTGAAATACGAACTGGGCGAGGAAGAGGTGGTCGACGATAGCGGCGAGCCTGTAGAGGTGGAGGAAGAGACAGAGGTTCTACCCGAAGGTATGACGCTGTTAAACACCGATGGTGTGGTCGAGGTTCCAATCGAGGAAGAACCTGAATAGGGGGAATTTATGCCCGTTATAAATCCACGGGTTGACCGGGCATCATCGATGGTCCGCTGTTGTTAGCCCGGATCGCAGGTATCGGAAAGGCTTGCACAGTGTCTGGTTGCTTGACGGGCTTATTTATACTACTACTTAGTTATTAGGAAATAATGAGGCGCAGGGGGATAGATGGATATCGGAGTTGTAAAGCCAATAGACATTGAAGAGGAGATGCGGAGTTCCTATCTGGATTATGCGATGAGCGTCATCGTCTCCCGTGCCCTGCCCGATGTCCGCGATGGGCTGAAGCCAGTGCAGCGCAGGATACTGTATTCCATGGGAGAACTGGGGCTGGCATACAACAGCCCTTATAAGAAGAGCGCCCGTATTGTAGGAGAGGTGATGGGTAAATACCATCCTCACGGTGATTCACCGATATATGAGGCTATGGTGCGCATGGCCCAGGACTTCTCCATGAGGTATCTGCTGGTTGATGGGCAGGGGAATTTCGGCAGTGTGGATAACGACCCTCCGGCGGCGATGCGCTATACCGAAGCCCGCCTGGCCAGGGTATCACAGGAGATGCTCCGCGATATCGATAAGGAGACGGTGGACTACACCCCCAATTTCGATGGCAGCCTGAATGAGCCCACGGTGCTTCCCGCCGTGCTTCCCAATCTGCTGGTAAACGGTGCCGCCGGCATCGCGGTGGGGATGGCCACCAATATCCCCCCCCATAATCTGGGCGAAGTGTCCGATGCCATCACTCACCTTATAGATAATCCGGAGGCATCGGTGGATGATCTGATCAATTTCGTTAAGGGCCCCGATTTTCCCACCGCGGGGATCATATACGGCCGCGAGGGGATCATAAATGCCTATGCTACCGGTAAAGGGCGGGTCTTAGTGCGGGCCAAGGCCGATATCGAAGAGATGGCCAAGGGTCGCCAGCAGATAATCGTAACCCAGCTTCCGTATCAGGTTAACAAGGCGGCGCTGGTGCAGCGGATCGCTGATCTGGTGAAGTCGAGGAAGCTTGAGGGTATCTCCGAGCTTCGTGATGAATCGGACAGGCAGGGAATCCGCATCGTTATCGAGCTGCGTAGGGGGGCTCAACCGGAGCAGGTTTTGAACAATCTATTCAAGCATACCCCGATGCAGTCGGCGTTCTTCGTCAATATGCTTGCCCTGATCGATGGGCAGCCGCGGGTGCTCAGCCTGAAGACGGCGCTTCAGCAATATATAAACTTCCGTCAGGAGGTCATCGTACGCCGCTCGCAATTCGATCTGCGCCATGCCCAGGAGCGGGCGCATATACTCGAGGGCCTCAAAATCGCCCTCGATAATATGGACCAGGTTATAGAAACGATCCGCCGCTCCTCCAGCGCCGAGGCGGCGCGCAAGAATCTAATGGATTCCTTTGGCTTCACCCAGGTGCAGGCTCAGGCCATCCTCGACATGCAGTTGAGGCGCCTGGCCGCCATGGAACGGAAGAAGATCAACGATGAGTATACAGAGATACTTAAGACTATAGCTTATCTGGAAGACCTGTTGGCGAACCCGCGCAAGGTGCTTTTCCTGGTCAAGGAGGATATAGCAGAGATAAAGGAGAAGTACGGCGATCCCAGGCGGACGGAGATCGTCGAGGAAGAGCCGGAGGATTTCAGCGAGGAGGACTTGATCCACCATCAGAAGATGGCCATCGTCCTGACCACCAGAGGATATATAAAGCGAATGCCGATCGAGACCTACCGGGTGCAGCAGCGCGGGGGCAGGGGGGTCATGGGCATTGCCACCAGGGAGACGGAGACCCTGCGGCGGCTGCTGGTAGCCGATACCCTTGACACGCTGATCTTTTTTACCAACAGGGGTCGGGTGTACTCGCTCAAGTGTTACAAGCTGCCGCTGGAAACCTCCCGCGTGGCAAAAGGGATACCGCTGGTGAAATTGATCTCCATTAGTGAGGAGGAGCAAGTTACCGAGATCCTGCCGGTAACCAACTTCGACCCCGGGGATTTCATGATAATGGCTACCCGAAAAGGACTGATAAAGCGCACCTCTCTCGCCGGTTTCTCGGCGGTGCGCTCCAACGGCCTCATTGCCATGAAGCTGGTCAAGGGGGACGAGCTGGTGTCGGTTAGGGTAGCCCACCACGACGACGATGTCGTCTTGGTCAGCGAAGCGGCGCAGGCGATCAGGTTCGCAGTTGCCAGTCTCAGGGTCGCCTCGCGGACCAGCGGCGGGGTGCGCGGCATGCATCTCGCTCCGGGTGACAGGGTGGTGTCGATGGATGTCGTAACCCCCGATGGTTACATGCTGGTGCTCACCAGGGAAGGGTACGGCAAGTGCAGCCGCCTTGTAAATTACCGCAGCCAGGCGCGCGCCGGCAGCGGCATCAAAACCCTGAGCTCGAAGGTGGGGAAGGTGGTAGCTGCGAGGGTCATCGAAGCTGAAGATGAGGTAATGATCCTCTCCTCCCGGGGGGTCATCATCCGGATGAAGGGGGAAAACATCCCGGTTCAGGGCAGGATAAGGAGGGGGGCAAGCATCATGAAGCTTGACGAGGGTGATGAGGTAACCGCGATCACCGCGCTGCGTTTATGAGATATGCCGCATTTAAATGTCCCGTACCTGACGCCAAGCTATTGACATATAGCTATGTTACCGTTATATTTGCTCAAGGGTATTGACATTTGCGTCAATTTATGTTACACTCTCGCAATTTTATAGAGAGTGTATTCACGATTGGGCTGGGGCCAAATCGGGGCGTTATTGTGTGATTACACCAGCGAAATTAAGGGGGACTGAGAAATGAAAAAGAGACTTGATCCGATGTGGCGTGTTTTGGTGGCGCTGCTGCTGATAGCCGCAATTGCGCCGGCAGCGGTTCTGAGCGGGGCAGTCGATGCCGCCGGGCTCAATCCACAGGAGCCGCCTGACAGCTATATTGACCCCAT
>CAYUWM010000067.1:0-6790 GCA_964448395.1 uncultured Dehalococcoidales bacterium | reverse complement strand
TCTTGGTGCGGTCCAGGTTGATCATCTTCTTCTTGTCTTTCTCTTTTTCTCCTGTTGCCATTCTCACTCCCCGCTTGTATTTTTCGATATTCTGTGCAAAATGCGCCGTTTGATTATAGACTTTCGGAACGTTGGGTGTCAACAGACGTGGAGGCAGTCCATTGCGCAGATTTTCACAATCACATTATAGCACGATGGTGGGGGAGGGGGGAAGGATTGCCTAAATGTGTAGCTTTTAAATATCTAAAATGAATAGAGCCCCTTTCATGTGAAGGAGCTCTATTATAATCGTACCAGTATTGAATACTATAGACAGTTGAACAGAACGACGAGAGCGGCGGTAGTTGCCATACTACTTAGTATTACTACTGCTACAAAAACGAAAAATTTCAGAGGTGTCATTTCATAGATTCCTGTACGGCTAACCGCCGCTTAAGACTAAGCAACTTAGTCATATATAAATTATATCACATAAATGTTGATTTCTATATCACGTCCTTTAAGCAGAACTCACAGAACCGCTTGCCGTACTCACTGATTTTATATAATTCTTGATTACTATAAATTTGTACGAAATCAGAATTAGCAATTCCAAATTGTCTTAAAGAAACAAAACCGTACGTCTTCAAACGATTCAGCACTCCGATAATTACATGCTCATCAACGGCAGATTTATTAATAGAGTTGATTTCAACCTCCTTTACTTGCTGATAGAGGTCAGAAAGGACTTGGCATTCCAATAGTGTCATAGTACTTAATGTTTGCAGAAAATAACGCCTTTCATCATAATTTTCATTTCTTGTAGGTTGAATCAGGGTATTTGTTAAGAATGTTTTGAAGTACTCCAGCTTTTGTTGTAAATGTTCAGTTTCAATCTTTTCATTTAATTCTTCGATGATAGCAAATAGGGCTTCTCGGTCATGTTCCTCAATTGGAGCAAATTTGTCTTTATTGTGTGTAGCTGCACCGTTAAAGTCTTCGTAAAAATTTTCTAGCCTCTTGAGTCTTCGCTCTTCCTTAGCATCAAAATATAGGGTAGATAAAGAGCCACCTATATATGGTATTGCCTCTATACTGGCTTTAATAATGAGGTTTCTTTTTTCTATTGCGTTAAGCTTTTCGTTTTGATGTTTATTGGACATAATCAATAACGTACTTATGGCTTTATTCCTCGAACCCCAGCCAGTACCTGCCGCCGGGGGGCAGCACCTCCATCGGCTCGCCGTCCAGCTTCCGCTGCAGGGTGCCCGCCAGCTCGGCCACCGGCACCCGTATCTGCTTCATGCTGTCGCGCTCGCGGATGGTGACCGCGTTGTCCTCCAGAGAGTCGAAGTCCACGGTGACGGTGTAGGGGGTGCCTATCTCGTCCTGCCGCCGGTACCGCCGCCCGATGCTCTGGGTGTCGTCGTACATGGAGGGGAAGCTCTTGCGCACGGCGGTGTGCACCTCCCTGGCCTTGGGCACCAGCTTCTCGTTCTTGCTCAACGGCAGGATCGCCACCTTGACCGGCGCGATGTCGCGGTGCAGCCGCAGCAGCACGCGGGTCTCTCCCTTGACGGTCTCCTCGTCGTAGGCGTCCGCCAGGAAGGCGAGGGCGGCGCGGTCCACGCCGGCCGACGGCTCGATGACGTAGGGCACGTAGCGCTCATTGGTTTCGGGGTCGAAGTAGTTCAGCTCGCGGCCGCTGTGCTCGGCGTGCTGCGTCAGGTCGAAGTCGGTGCGGTTGGCGATGCCCTCCAGCTCGGACCAGCCCATGGGGAACAGGTACTCCACGTCGGTGCAGGCGCGGGCGTAGTGCGCCAGGTCTTCCTTCTTGTGCTCGCGCAGCTTGAGGTTCTCTTTCTTTATCCCCAGGTTGATGTACCAGTTGTAGCGCTGCTCCACCCAGAATTTGAACCACTCCTCGTCGCTGCCGGGCTTTACGAAATACTCGATCTCCATCTGCTCGAACTCGCGGCAGCGGAAGATGAAGTTGCCGGTGGTGATCTCGTTGCGGAACGCCTTGCCGATCTGGGCGATGCCGAAAGGCAGGCGCTTGCGGGTGGTGTCCAGCACGTTGGCGAAGTTGACGAATATGCCCTGCGCCGTCTCCGGTCGCAGATAAACCGTCGCCGCGTCCTCCTCCACCGGCCCGGCGAAGGTCTTGAACATCAGGTTGAACATGCGGGGCTCGGTTAGCTCTCCGCCGCAGTCGGGGCACTTGCCGTCGGTGACGTCGTCGCCGCGCCAGCGCTGGTGGCACGCCTTGCAGTCCTGCAGTGGGTCTGAGAAGCCCTCCTCGTGGCCGCTGGCGGCCCACACCGCGCGGTGCATCAGTATGCTGCAGTCCAGGCCCACCATGTCGTCGCGGTCGCGGACGTTGGCGTTCCACCACGCCTCCTTGACGTTGCGCTTGAGCTCCACGCCCAGCGGGCCGTAGTCCCAGCAGGCGGACATCCCGCCGTATATCTCGCTGGACTGGAAGATGTAGCCCCGCCGCTTGCACAGCGAGACCAGCTTGTCCATATCTACCATGGGTTATACCTCTTCTTTAACGGTTTAGCCAAAGTTACCAGTTTTGCCGCCAAATGTCAAAACTTGACATCCCACTGTACAATAGCCAACAATAGAGCCATGATTATCCGCGTGCTGGAGCTGAGCCCGTTCCTCACCAACTGCTACATCGTGGGGTCGGAGGAGACCAAGGAGGGCATGATAATCGACCCTGCCGATGATGCAGAGGTGATAATGGAGAACGTGCGGCAGATGGGGCTCACCATCAAGCTCGTCGTCGCCACCCACGTGCACCCGGACCACGTCATGGCGCTGGGGCAGGTGCTGGAGGAGACCGGCGCCCCGTTCGCCGTGCACCGGGACGAGCCGGTGGGCGGCGTTGCCGGCGGGATGTCGCGGATGGTGGGGCTGATGATGGGCGCTACCAAATCGCCGCCGAAACCGGACCGTCCGCTCAAGGACGGCGATGTCATCGAGATCGGGGACCTCAAATTCACCGTGCTCCACACCCCGGGCCACAGCCCCGGCGGCATATCGCTCTACGGTCACGGCGTGGTGTTCGTGGGGGACACCCTGTTCAACTACAGCGTGGGCCGCACCGATTTCCCCGGGTGCAGCCATCAGACGCTGATCGACAGCATCAACTCCAAACTAATGAACCTGCCCGGGGACACCGTAGTATACCCCGGGCACGGTCCTAAAACCACTATCAGCCACGAGCGGCAGCATAATCCGTTCCTGGTCGTCTAGCCCAGCAGGCCGGTTGTACCCTCAAGAACCGGTGCCAGAACCAGCGCCACGATGGACATCAGCTTGATCATGATGTTCAACGACGGCCCCGAAGTGTCCTTGAACGGGTCGCCCACCGTGTCGCCGACCACCGCCGCCTTGTGAGCGTCCGAGCCCTTCCCGCCGTATTCGCCGGTCTCGATCCACTTCTTAGCGTTATCCCACGCACCGCCGGCATTTGACATCATCACGGCCATCATGAACCCCGAAGCGACAGCCCCGACGAGAAAACCTGCTAAGGCAACGGGGCCTAAAACGAAGCCGACGATGATGGGTATCGCTACAGTGAGGAGTCCCGGTGCAATCATCTCCTTGAGCGCGGCCTTGGTGGATATGTCCACGCACTTGCTGTACTCCGGCTTCCCCTCGCCGGTCATGATCCCCGGAATCTCGCGGAATTGCCGCCGAACCTCGTTAATTATGGCAAAGGACGCTCGACCCACTGCATCGAGCGTCAGGGCACAGAAGAGGCAGGGCATAAGGACGCCCAGGAAGATCCCCGCGATTACGGGAGGGTCTAACAGGCTTACCTTGCTGATATCCAGCACCCCTCCCTCAATGGTCACAATTCCCGCAGCAAAGGCGTAAGAAAGCATCAGGGCCAGCGCAGTGAGGCCGGCAGCCCCGATAGCAAAGCCCTTGCCCGTCGCCGCTGTGGTGTTTCCCAGCGAGTCGAGGGCGTCGGTGCGGTCCCTGACCTCGGGAGGCAGGTCCGACATCTCCACGATGCCGCCGGCGTTGTCCGCCACCGGGCCGTAGGCGTCGGTCGCCAGGGTAACCCCCAGCGTGGAAAGCATGCCGATACCGGCAATCGCGATACCATAGATGCTGCCGAAGTGGTGTGCCACCAGGATTGCGATGGCGATTATAACCAGGGGTGGTATTGTGCTCATCAGCCCGACAGCAAAGCCCTTGGTGATGTTGGTTCCGGCGCCAGTCTGAGATGCTTTAGAGACCCCACGTGTAGGGCCGAAGCTGTAAGAGGTGAAGTAGTTGGTGCTCTCGCCTATCAACATGCCTGCGATCAGGCCGGTCAGGATAGCGCCGAATATTCCCCATGAAGCACCGAGGAAGTACACTGCCAGTGCAGAGAATCCCGCGGTCAAGATGGATGCAGCATAAGTGCCGCGTCTGAGCGCGTTCAGCAGCGCCTTCATCTCCGGCTTCTCGCCCACCTTGACCAGGAACACCCCGATGAGTGAAGCGATGATGCCGCCGGTGGCCACCATCATCGGCAGGTGCCACGCAGCCCGCTCCATCTCACCAACGGTGCCGCTGAAAAGGGAAGCGCCCACTGCTACCATAGACAATGTCATAGTAGCAATGATGGCGTCCACGTAGGACTCGAACAGGTCGGCACCCATGCCGGCCACATCGCCGACGTTGTCGCCCACGAAGTCCGCGATCACGGCTGCGTTGCGGGGGTCGTCCTCGGGGATGCCCTGCTCCACTTTGCCCACCAGGTCGGCGCCGGTGTCGGCGGCCTTGGTGTAGATGCCGCCTCCGGCCCTGGCGAAGATGGCCACCAGCGAGGCGCCGAAGCCGAATCCAGGTATAATTTCCAGGAAGTCAAGGTGCCCATTGAAAGCGAAGTACAGGATGCTCAGGCCCAGGATACCGATACCAACGACCGAGATTCCCATCACCGCACCGCTGCGGAAGGATACCCTCAACCCGCTGTTCAGGCTTTTGGAAGCTGCAGCCGCAGTGCGGGCGTTGGACCTGATGGCGATGTTCATCCCGATGAAGCCCGCAACCGCAGAGCAAGTTGCGCCAAAAACGAAGGCAAAAGCGGCCCATCCGCTGATAATTAAGCCCAGCGCTATGGCCAGGATCACTATGAATACGGCCAGTATCTGGTATTCCCGCTTGAGGAAGGCCATCGCCCCCTCCTTGATGGCCGCCGAGATCTCCTTCATCCGCTCGGAGCCTTCATCCTGCCGCAGCACGTAGGCGGCAAAAGAGGCGGCGGCGATGAGTCCGAGGACCCCCGCTATCACCGCATAGTAAATTGGGTCCATGCATACCTCCTATTTAAGTTTATCGTCGAACTTGGATAGTTTTCGTTCCAGCTCCCACTGCCGGGCGGCGACGGTCAGGTCCCCCCGCGTTCGCTCCAGTATCCCGCGCGTGGCGTCGGTGGTGCGCCTCAGCCCGCCGGTCATGGCGTCGGGGAAATCCATGGTCACCAGCACGCCGTAGATATCGTCCATGGCCTCCAGCAGCTCCTCGCAGCGGGCGGTGTCCCCCTTGCGTATCAAATCGAGGATGTGGCGCCGCATCTCGCCCACCGCCTCGGCGAGGCCGTTCAGGTAGGCGGCGGGACCCACGCCCAGATAGTCGGGGTCGGGGATGCTGCTCTCGGTGACCAGGCTCAGCGTGGCGCACCCCTCCACGTACTCCTTCTGCGCGCTGTACACGAAGCCGGAGTGGAGCAGGTCGGGGTGGTCCTTGAGCTCGTCGTCCAGCACTTCGAGCATCTTCTTGACGCTGGCGAGCTTCTTCTTGGCTTCGTCGTACTCGCCGCGGTGCGTGGCGCGGATGGACTCGGAACAGTAGCGCACCGCCTCACGCGAGTCGGAGAGGGCTTTCTCCCGCGCCCCGTCCTTCTCCGCGAAGGCGGCCCGCATCCGGTCGGCGATACCCTCGAGCTTAACCGTTATTTTGCCCATTATGTTGTCTCCACCTTCTCCGTGATGCTGCGGGCTGCTTTCTCTACATCGTCGGCCAGGATAACGGCGCTCATCACGGCGACGGCGTCCGCCCCGGCATCAATCACATCGGGTGCATTATCGGCGTTTATGCCGCCGATGGCAACCACCGGCAGCGACACCGATTCCCGTACCTGCCGCAGCCGCTCCAGCCCGACCACCTCCGGCTGCTCCTTCGATCGGGTGGGGTACATCGCGCCCACCGCCACGTAGTCGGCGCCTTCGGCCTCCGCCCGCTGCGCCTGCTCCACGGTGCGGGTAGTGCAGCCTATCAGCTTGTCGATGGGCAGTATCCTTCTCGCCTCGGGCAGCGGCAGGTCCTCCTGCCCCAGGTGCAGCCCGTCGCCCGCCGATGATATCACTATATCGGCGTAGTCGTTAACGATAAAGGGCACGTCCGACTCCCGGCACACCTCGCGCAGCCGCCGCGCCGACTCCAGCACTTCGCGCCTATCGCGCTTCTTGTCCCGCAGTTGCACCACTTTCACCCCGCCGCGTATCGCCTGCCGGCACACCTCCACCTCGTCGCGCTGCCCCAGCATTTCGGGGTCGATTATCACGTACAGCCCCCGTATTCGCCTGCCGCGGCGCAGCACCTTGCCGGTCAGTTCGCGCTCGATGTCGTACATGGCGAACCGCGCCTCCTTGAACGTTGCGGGGTCGAGGGTGGAGTCGGGCAGCTTCGAGAATTCCTCCAGCACCCGCAATGACTCGGTGACGCGGCGGGCGTTGGCGGCCACGATGTCGGGCACGTCTCTTCGCTGCATGGTGTCCGCGGCGAAGGCGCCCACGTCCTC
>CAYUWM010000066.1:0-6945 GCA_964448395.1 uncultured Dehalococcoidales bacterium | reverse complement strand
GGTAGGTGCCTGCGCTGTGCCACGCCATCCGGATGAAGAGCGGCCCGTAGTGACCCCAGTCGGCCGGCCACCAGTCCTGCGAGTCGGTCATCAGCGCACGGAGGTCCTTCTTCACCGCCTTCAGGTCCAGTTTCTTGAATTCCTCAGCGTAGTTGAACGCTTCGCCCATCGGATTGCTCTTGTGGGAGTGCTGATGAAGGATCTTGAGGTTCAACTGGTTCGGCCACCAGTCCCGGTTAGACATACCACCGCCAGAAATGGGTTTGCCTCTCCTACCCGTTACCGGGCTCTTGCTGTCTTCAGTCATAATATTACCGCCCTCCTCTGTAGAAGTGATGTTACTTATACTACCTTAGCGATGATTTGTCAATATATGACTTTTATCACCATGAGGATGCGACCGAGGATAAAAAGGGGGGCGCCCGAAAGGCGCCCCCGCTCTTCATTTCGTACCTCTACGGCACAGGTTTAGTTTCTGACCTTGGCGTAGCAATCCCTGCAGTACACCGGCCGATCCTGCCGTGGCTGGAACGGTACTTCGGTGTCCTTGCCGCACTGGGCGCAGACCGCCGGGAACATCTCCCGACGCTGATAGCTGCCGCCGCCACCGCCGAAACTGTCTCCGCCGCGCCGCTGCTTCTTAGCAATCCTGCACTCGGGACATCGCTTGGGCTCGTTGGTGTAGCCCCGCTGAGCAAAAAGCTCCTGCTCATCCGCGCTGAAGGTAAAGCTTATACCGCAGTCCTGGCACTCGAGGGTCTTGTCTTCGTATGACATGGATGACCTCCTTCCTTAGTTACTTGGCTTGAGTTTGGTCATCCACCGCCCGGGGAATTCCGCAGAAATCGCAGAGTTTTGGGATAACAAACTTTCTACCTGATGCATCAGCTTAACACGTTATAGGGAGATTGTCAAGTAGGGGTCGTCATTCCCTGCAAACTAACGACCTGTCGGTCATGAGGCCTATGGTTCCACACACCCGATTATCGGGTGACTCTATCGATGAAGTCCCGGTGTATCGTCCGGTTGGCGGCGACCACGGTGCGGCTGCGGATGCCCATCGGCTGTCCCTCCAGCTCGGTGACCGCGCCGCCGGCCTCGCCGATGAGCGCGATGCCCGCCGCCAGGTCCCAGGGGTACAGCGAGAAGTGGAAGTACAGGTCGAGGCGGCCGCAGGCGACGTACGCCAGCCCCAGCGCCGCCGAGCCCATCACCCGCACGGCGGCCACCTCCGGCCACAGGGCGCCCGCCACCTTGAGCATCTTCTGCCCGATGTCGGGGTCGTACCCCAGGTCGAACGCCGCCAGCGCTACCGACAGCGATTCTCGACTGCTGACCGCAATAGGCGAATCGTTGAGGAAAGCGCCGCACCCCTTCTCCGCGCGGAACAGCTCCCCCCGCATCGGGTCGTAGATCACGCCCAGGACGACTTCTTCCTCGCGGGCCAGCGCCAGCGCCACGCAGAAGTGGGGGATGCCGTAGGCGTAGTTGCGGGTGCCGTCGATGGGGTCGATGATCCAGGTGTATGGCGACCGTCCGGCGATGTCGTCCGACTCCTCGGTCATGATGCCGTGGTCGGGGTACTCCCGCCGCAGGACGGCGATGATCCTCTCCTCCGCCAGCAGGTCAACGTCGGTGACCACGTTGCTGCGGCCCTCCTTGTACGATATGCTCTTGTCACCGGCGAAGCGCGCCGTGATCACCTCACCCGCCTCCCTCACCGCTTCGTTGGCGACCTCGATTGCCGCCCTGCCGCTTGTCGATACCGGTATATCGGGCGACGCCATCCTAGAGCAGCCCCATCCTCTCCTTGACCTCTTTCAAGGTCTCGACGGCGATCACCCTGGCGCGCTGTGCGCCGTCGGCGAATATGTCCTCCACCGATTTTATGTCCGCCGCCAGCTCGGCGCGGCGCTGGCGGAAGGGAGCCAGCTCACGGTTGACGCATTCCGCCAGCTCCCGCTTGCACTCGACGCAGCCGCGCGCCGCCTCCTTGCATTCCTTGGCGATTGTATCGACCTGTCCAGGGTTGAAGTAGTGATGCAGGCTCCAGATATTGCACACGTCGGGGTGTCCCGGGTCGTTGCGGCGCTTGCGGGCGGGGTCGGTGAAGGCGCCCTTGAGCCGTTCGATGGTCTGCTCCGGCGTGGCCGCCAGCTCGATCTCGTTATCCAGGCTCTTGCTCATCTTGTTGGCGCCGTCCAGCCCGGTGATCAGCGGGGCGCTGGTCAGCTTGGCTTTGGGCTCGGGAAAGGTGGGGCCGAAGATATTGTTGAACCGCCGCACGATCTCCCGCGCCAACTCCAGGTGGGGCAGCTGGTCCTCGCCCACCGGTATGGTGTCCGCCTTATACAGCACGATGTCGGAGGTCATCAGCACCGGGTAGCCGACGAGGCCGTAGTTGATGTTCTCGGGGTGCATCCGCGCCTTCTCCTTGAAGGTGGCCACCCGCGTCAGCCAGCCGAGGGGGGTTACCATGCTCAGCAGGGTGTGCAGCTCCATCACCTCCGGCACGTGCGACTGCACGAACAGCATGCTGCGTTTGGGATCGAGGCCTGCCGCCAGCCAGTCCAGCATCATCTCGCGGATGTTCTGCTGCAGCTTGTGGGTATCCTCCAGCGTGGTCAGGGCGTGTATATCGACGATGCAGTAGATGCACTCGTAGTCGTCCTGCAGGTTAACGTAGTTCTGCATAGCACCGAGGTAGTTGCCGATGTGCTGCCTGCCCGTCGGCCTGGCCCCGGAGAAAACGCGGCCTTTCATATCGCCTCCTCATTCGTAGAAGTCTAGCATAAACAGGGGGCAGGGGCAAGCTAAACCTCACTTGAACATCGTACCCCCGCAGCCGATGTCATCATCCGGCCCGATCGGATGTTCAGCAACAGCCGATGTCATCATCCGGCCCGATCGGATGATCCAGCAACAGCCAGTATCGTCCTCTGGATTGCCCCATCAAGTAGGGCAATGACGGTTGAGGAGACCCCCACGATTGTGGTGTCATCATCCGGCCCGATCGGATGTTCAGCAACAGCCGATGTCATCATCCGGCTCGACCGGATGATCCAGCAACAGCCAGTATCGTCCTTTGGATTGCCCCATCAAGTAGGGCAATGACGGTTGAGGATACTCTCGCGATGGGGGTGTCATCCTGAGTGAAGCGACCTCAGAAAGTCATGAGTTTTGCTAACGCTCGCCCTTGAACATCGGCGCCCGTTGCGCTATCCTATAATGCGGTAAAACTATGATCGAATCGTTCCGCGGCAAGACCCCGGTAATACACCCGACGGCATTCGTAAGCAACAAGGCGCACATCATCGGCGATGTGGAGATCGGCGAGAACGCCGGCATCTGGCCGGGGGTCATCATCCGCGGCGACAGCGCCCCGATCGTCATCGGCAGGAACACGCAGATAGAGGACAACAGCACGGTGCACACCGGCGTGCCGATGGTCATCGGCGACAACGTGCTCATCGGGCACAACGTGGTGGTGCACTGCGCCCGCATCGGCGACGACGTGCTGGTGGGCAACAACGCCACGCTGCTGGACAGCGCCGAGATCGGCGCGGGCTGCGTCATCGGCGCCAACGCGCTGGTGAACATGGGCATGAAGGTACCCGACAGGACCTACGCCTACGGGGTACCCGCCAAGCTCTCCGGGGAGGTGCCGCAGGAGAGGAGCGATATCATCCGGCTGGCGCTGTTCTACAACATACTGATGGCCAAGGAGTACAAGGAGGAGGGCCTTTAAATCCCCCTTACATCCCCCTTTTAAAAAGGGGGATGTAAGGGGGATTCGATAGGTTCAAATAATGATTAGAACCGTCTACGGCAAGACCCCCAGGATCCACGATACCGCCTTCATCAGCGAGGCGGCGTACATCGCCGGGGACGTGGAGATCGGCGAGTGCTCCAGCGTATGGCCGGGGACGGTGATACGCGGCGACCACGCCCCCATCGTCATCGGCAAGAACACGCAGATAGAGGACAACTGCACGGTGCACACCGGCACCCCGCTGCACATCGGCGACAGCGTGCATATCGGGCACAACGTGGTGGTGCACTGCTCCCGCATCGGCGATACGACTCTCATCGGCAACCACGCCACGCTCTCCGAGTACGCCGAGATCGGCGACTGCTGCGTGGTGGGCGCCGGGGCGCTGGTAACCCCCGGTATGAAGGTGCCCGACCGCACCTTCGTCGTCGGCGTGCCAGCCAAGGTCAAGGGCGAGGTGTCCGAGGAGCGCATCGGCATCACCAGGCAGAGCGTCGATATATACGTGCAGATGTCGAAGGAGTACAAGGAGCAGGGGCTGTAAACTCGGCTCGGCGAAGCGAACGACGACTTAGCCGACGCCGGCAATATCGATTCCATAAAGGAGGAAGACATGGGCGTAAATAAAATGCAAAAGATGTTCGACTTCAGCGGCAAGGTGGCCATCGTCACCGGGGGTGGCCGCGGCATCGGGCCCGCGATCGCGCTCGCCTTCGCCGACGCCGGCGCCGACGTAACCGTCGCCAGCCGCACCAAGTCCGAGCTGGACAAGGTGGTCAAGGACATCGAGAAGACCGGCAGGAAGGGCCTGGCGGTGGTCGCCGATATCGGCAAGGCAAAGGACGCGCAGAAGGTGGTGGATGACACCGTGAAAAAGTTCGGCAAGGTGGACATCCTGGTGAACAACGCCGGATACTTCCCCTACAACCTGTTCCTCGACATGACCGAGGAGGACTGGGATCGGGTGCAGGACACCAACATCAAGGGGCAGTTCCTCATGGCGCAGGCGGCCGCCCGTCAGATGGTGAAGCAGGGCCACGGCGGCAAGATAGTCAACATCGCCTCCGTCGAGGGGGAGTTCCCCATCACCGCCGGCCGCACCC
The DNA here is from genome assembly GCA_964448395.1 of uncultured Dehalococcoidales bacterium. Classification (GTDB taxonomy): domain Bacteria; phylum Chloroflexota; class Dehalococcoidia; order E44-bin15; family E44-bin15; genus CAYUWM01. The sequence continues at coordinate 2,070 of CAYUWM010000066.1, read as the reverse complement.
ACTACCACGCGTCCAAGGGAGCCATCATCAACTTCACCCGCGGGCTGGCCAAGGAGATGGCGCAGTACAATATCAACGTCAACGCCGTGGCGCCGGGGCTGACCGACACCCCGGGGGCGCAGTCCATGACCGGGGGCTACGGCCTCGCATCGTTCGGGGACAGGATACCGCTGGGGCGGCTGGGCACGCCGGATGACATCGCACCGCCGGTGCTGTTCATGGCGTCGGACGCCGCCCGCTACATCGCCGGGTTCACCCTGTTCGTGGAGGGCGGCATGCTGCTGGGCCGCGGCTGGAAGCGCATCGGGTAAATCTAACAACGACTAGCGAGAGGGGAGGCGCAAGCCTCCCCTCTTTCGTATCCCGAGCAAGACATTACCATTGCGGTGCATTACTATATACGGCATAGAGAAACAGGAATAGAGCGACGACTGCCATTATGTAAAACGGTACCGTTATCGCAACCCACTTAGAGACTCTACCCCACAGAAGCAGGGTCCCGGCGGGGGTACCCAGAAAAAGCACCGCTGCCGCCGCAGCGTATCCTGAAGGGTCCTCTGCATAAGCCTGAGCTACGATCACGATGATGACATCCACGAACCATGTGACAGTGCTGCCCCACCATGCCCACGGCGTCATCCTGACAAACAGGGATATTTGAAGTGCAAACGAGACAACCGTGACCACAAGCAGAGCTGTGAAATATGCCGATGCGGTATCCATGAACACGAGGATGGGGATATACGTGACAGCGCACAGAGCCATCAGCAGGATAGCCGCATGCTTGGGCTTGTGCGTACCCGCGGCTTTTATCGCCCGTTTAGTGTCCTCACCCATGGGCTCCGGCATCGGGTGTATCGGGAAACAGTGGGGGCAATACTTCTTGCCGTACATCACGGCGACGCAATAATCGCAGATTTGCCTGCCGCAGACGACACAGGTTGCAACGGCTTCACGGTCGGGGTGGTATGCGCATTCCATGGCTAATGAATCTCGTGTTTTGAAAGGTTACATCTAGAGAGCCACGTTTGTCAACAAAAAGGGAGGCTGAGCCTCCCCTTTTTGTATCACCGCGTGACGCGTGTCCGAAGGTAATGCGGAAGGCCTTATGAGGCTTCTTTGGTGGCTCGCGTTTCCCGCATCACCCGCATCAGATAGTATACCCATAGCGGCACAACAACTATCGCCGTAGCCAGTGGCGCCGACGGGTCACCCCAATGCCTCGATCCCTCAACGTAGTAGTGAGCAAAAGCATATATCGCCAGAGGCACTGCCACAAGTCCGGTCATGCTGTAGATTGCCAGCATGAAGAATAAATACACTCGCCTTATGCTTCCTATACCCCTTATCTCCTTCTTCTCCGCAGCCAGCTTCCCGAATACATGCAGAATGCAAATGACAGCCCCTGTCCCCGCCAGTGTAAGGCCCAGAACCATGATATCGTCCACACTCCCGCCACCATAAGCTTGATGGAAGCCAACGTACAGTAGGAGGCCTATACCTATGGTTATGGTGATAATGCTGGCGCTAATAACGAAATAGAAATAGGTTATCAGACCGTGATAAGCGCTGAAGCCAGTCCCCTCGCCGCGGCGATGCACGATCAGATAAACAACAGCGCCGATTATAACTACCGGAATTAGAAAAGCGAATACGCTACCGATCCAATACATTCCACACCTCCTACTTTTCTGATAAAGCTAACCCCGGGATGGCCTCATCATCAGCTTTATATGTTTCTCCACTCATTTACTTTCTCCCTAGTTTAAAATACCTCATCTAATATCTCTTTTATCTGCTCAATACTCTGAATGCTGCTTGTTGCCTTAGCTACTTTACCTTGTTTAAAGTAAACCGTGAAAGGAAGTCCCCTGAAACCGGAGCATTCCGGCAGATTACGAATATATGACGATGCTGGTACATCAAAATCCATATCCTTGAATTGAACATTCGGGTATTGGTTCATCAACTTTTCCATGGCTATGAAAACCGGTACGCACATAGGCCCCATTCTGCCGCAACAAACCATCACATTTTCGTTGTTTTCTAATACTTCTGTAATATCCTCCA
>CAYUWM010000065.1:0-7085 GCA_964448395.1 uncultured Dehalococcoidales bacterium | reverse complement strand
GGAATCGAGAAACGACCGTTTCATGGCCGATGTCGCTTCCCATCTCCACGCGCTTCACGGGGTCACGGCCCGGTTCCTGTCCTGGGGCGAGCAGTGCCTCCCCGTCGAGTGCGAGTACAGGGTGGTAGTCGACCGGCTGAGCTTCCGCTACCCGTTCCTCAACGAGGTGATGAAGAGCCTGTCGCTGGGCGGCACGTATGTTATCAATAACCCCTTCGCCGCTTCCGCCACGAACAAGATGCTGGACATGAGGCTGGGGAGCAATATCGGTATCAATTTCCCCAGGACTATAGTGTTGCCCGACCGCGCGGCGGTGACGGAGACGGAGGGGCTGGTGGCCGAGCCCAACCTGGGCCGCGTGGGCGATGAGCTGGGCTTCCCCTGCGTGGTCAAGCCGTTCAACGGGTATGCGTGGGAGGATGTCCACGTTGTCGGTTCCATCGAGGAGCTGCAGAACCTGTATAACGTCCTGGCTGGCCGGAAAGTCCTGCTGGCGCAGCAGCTCATCAAGTTCAGGGACTACTACCGCGTGTTCTGCATCGACCGCAGGGATGTACTGTTCATCAAGTGGATCCCCAAGCCGTTCGCCCTGGGGCAATATCTGTACAGCGAGGCGGACAGCATCGGTGGCGACAAGAAGGGCCTGAGCGATTTGACCATCCAGTTCAACAGCGCGCTGGACTTCGATGTGAATGTCGTCGAGTGGTGCGTGGACGATGCCGGGCAGTGGTGGGTGATCGATGCCTTCAACGAGGTTCCCGATGTCTCCAAGGAGGCGTTGCCTCCGCAGTACTATTCATGGATCATTGACCGGTTCGTGGCCTGTATCAAGGACAAGCTGGACTCCGACAAGAGGAACCGCACCTGTTTCACGATGATTCGTTCACGCCCCTGAGTGGCGCGTGTTTGAACGACGGGATTATATTAAATTTGCTGCATCTGGAACTTTAACTACGGCGCTACGGTAACCGAGTCGTCCTCCCAGGTGGCGGTTATATCGCCGCCCACATTGTCTTTGAGCCAGCTCTGCGGCACGTTGAAGGCGATGGGGCTGTTCTGCCCCGCCGAGCCGTTCACCTGGAAATGCAACTGCGCCAGGTAACCCGCGCCGTCCGGCCCCGGGTTGCCGTCCACGCTGGCGTTCACCAGCAGCGTGCCCGGGCCTCCCGGCTGGCTCCAGCCGTTGACACTAATGGTGTAGAACTTGGACGTTTTCTTCGGGCCTACGTCAAGCATTTTACCGTTGGTCACGCCTTCCAACTCTAGCACGGTGCTGTTGTAGGTCACCTTGAAGCTGACGGAGCTGAAGTCCTCCACGTAGGTGATGAAGACCGTGGTGGTGAAATCGGCGCCGTTGGGCAGGTTATCCGGCGCCTCGATGTGGACGTGGTTCCACGGCCAGATGCCCAGTATCATGTACTCGATCACGCCGATATCGGTGGCGTTCACATCCTCATCCTGGTTGGCATTGGCACATGGGGTTTCGGCGTCCAGAGATAAGATAATTCGCTCCACCTTGGTGATATCTCCCGCATTTATTTCCCCGTCCCCGTTGGCGTCTCCTAGAATACATGTAGGTGTAGATGTCGCAGTAGCAGTAGAAGTTGCACTCGGTGTAGGTGTGGCGGTGGGCGTTGCCGTGGCAGTGGCTGTAGCTGTTGCAGTGGGCGATGGCGTCAGCGATGCGGTGGCTGTAGCGGTACCTGTCGCCGTTGGCGTAGATGTCGCAGTAGCAGTAGAAGTTGCACTCGGTGTAGGTGTGGCGGTGGGGGTTGCCGTGGCCGTGGCTGTAGCTGTTGCAGTGGGCGATGGCGTCAGCGATGCGGTGGCTGTAGCGGTACCTGTCGCCGTTGGCGTAGATGTCGCAGTAGCAGTAGAAGTTGCACTCGGTGTAGGTGTGGCGGTGGGGGTTGCCGTGGCGGTAGCTGTAGCTGTTGGCGTGGGCGTGGGTGTGGCTGAAGCGGTCGCGGTCGCGGTCGCTGTGGCTGTTGTGGTTGCCGTTGGCGTGGGCGTGGCTGCGGGTGCGGGCGCGCACTTGACGGCGACGATATCATAATCACCCGTATGAGCATGGATGGGGGGAGTATTCCCCGGGCCGTTCCAGGTGGCATTGCTTTCTCCGGCTACGTAAAGATAGCCCGATGGGCCCTCGTCGATGCTATGACCATAGTCACTGCCCGATGAGCCGTAGAAGGTGTGCCACTGGAGGGCGCCAGCACTGTTCAGCTTGATGACGACGATATCAGCATTACCGCCACCCGCATGAGTATGGAGGGGGGAACCCCAGGTGGCAGGGCTTTGTCCGGTCACGTAAGCATTGCTGCCCGAGGAGTCCACGGTGATGCCGTAACCAAAGTCAGCACTCGATGAGCCGTAGAAGGTGTGCCACTGGAGGGCGCCGTCTTTGTTCAGCTTGATGACGACGATATCAGGATTACCACCACCCCCATGAGCGTGGAGGGGGGGGTATTCCCCGGGCCGTTCCAGGTGGCATAGCTTTCTCCGGCTACGTAAACATTGCCCGAGGGGCCCACGGCGATGCCGTTACCATAGTCAGAATTCGATGAGCCGTAGAAGGTGTGCCACTGGTGTACCGGGTCGATATATACGGTATAACCAGCATTATAGCTTCCCATGCTGAAGCCTACCCGGTCCTCCGCCTGCCGCTGGAACTGCACCGCCACCGGCAGGCGCTGCCCGTCGATGAGCTGCCAGGCCACCGGGGCGCCCTCCGTAATGTACCCGCTCTCGAAGGTGAAGCTCAGCCCGCTACCGGGCATGACCTCCACCGGCACGTTGTAGCGCAGGCTGATGTCGTCAGGGTCGCCGCCGGGGTGGATGATGTAGGTGCTCTCGGCGATGCCGCCGTCAACGGCGCTGTAAACCACATCTATGTTGCTCCAGGTGTTGCTGTAAGTCACACTGCCCAGCGGTGCAGCGCCGTTCTGCGCCGTGCCGCCAGCCTCTGCCACGGGCTGCACCGGGGTGCCGCCGGAGAACTCCACCCGCAGGGCGTGGTCCAGCCCTGCCAGGTACACCCCTCGGCTATCGAAGCCCAGCACGTGCCCGCCCGCGGTGAACTGGAGAAGCTGTTCTACATCGCTGCCGCCCCCGGAATCGATGGCGTCGCCCGGCATTGCCACAGGTACAGCAATGCCGTCGCTAGAGCCGACAGCAGCATCTGCCGGCACAGCTACTCCCACGATGATCGACATAAACGCAATAGATAACGCGACAAAAACTAATACCAGCTTTTTCATGGATTTACCTCTTTCTACACCACTTCTTGATACGTAGTAGATTTCTAGAAATATTATAAATGATAATAACTACATCAATATTAAATCATGAAAGGATATTCTATATATAGTATGCATATATTCACCAATTTGTCAAGTACTTTTCAAACCAATTTTTAAGGAATTATTCAAATGGTGGAATGGGGGTTCATAACAAATCACCCACTGGTACTGGCTGCAATGGCTTAACGCCCACGCAGCACAGCAAGGACCGGTCACGGGGCGGAGTGAATGGTGAGATAAAAAAAGAGGGAGCCGACTAAGGCTCCCCCTTCGCTATATCTTGACTTGATGTTACGGGTGCCCCACGATGCAGATGCTGCAGATGAAGCGGCCGGGGTTGCCCCCCTGGTTGTGGCCCAGCGCCAGGTTCACGTTCTTGAGCTGGCGCTCCGGCAGCTCGGCCTTCCCCAGCAGCTCCACGTAGCCCTCGAATATCTCCCTGATGCCGCTGGCACCAATGGGGTGGCCGAACGATTTCAGGCCGCCGCCTACGTTGAACGGGTGGGCCCCGTCCAGCGCCAGCGCCCCGGCCTCGATATCCTCCTTGGCCTTTCCTTTATCGCAGAAGCCCAGGTCTTCGTAGGTTATCATCTCGGCGATGGAGAAGCAGTCGTGCACCTCGCACATGCTGATCTCCTTGCGGGGGTCCTTCACGCCGGCCTCGGTATATGCCTGCTTGGCGGCACGCTGGGTCTCCTCCCAGTGGGTGTAGTCGTAGTCGGTGCGCACCTTGCCCATGCCGGGGCCGGTGGACAGCCCGAAGCCCTTGATGGTGATGAACTCGTCAGTGAACTTCTTGGCGTCCTCGGTGCGGCACAGCACCGCCGCCGCGGCGCCGTCGGTGACGCCGCAGGCATCGAACAGGCCCAGCGGCCAGGCGATCATCGGGGCCTTCATCACCTGCTCCTCGGTAACCTCCATGCGCAGGTGTGCCCGCGGGTTGAGGAAGCCGTTGTGGTGGCTCTTCACCGAGATCTTGGCCAGCGTCCTCTTGCCCTCCTCCTGGCTGAGGCCGAAGCGGTGGAAGTACCGGGTAGCGGCCATGGCGTAGCGCCCGGGGGCCGAGTCGCCGGAGCCGATTACCGGGTGCCACTTCTCGCTGCCGCCGGACTGCACCGCCATCGGCAGGCCGCCGTAGCCGGTGTCCTTGAGCTTCTCGAAGCCGACGGCCAGCACCAGATCATATGCCTTGGCCACCAGGGCGAAGGCCGCCGCCCGAAGCGACTCCATGCCGGTAGCGCAGACGTTCTCCATCCGGGTTACCGGTATGTAGTCCAGCTTCAGCGGCACCGAGAGCTGGGTGGCGGTGGAGCCCATCACGGTTCCCACCCACGCCGCCTGGATGTCCTTGGGGCCAACGCCGGCGTCATCGAAGGCGTCGTAGGAGGCATCGATGACCAGGTCGTAGGCGTCCTGGTCCCACAGCTCGCCGAACTTGGTGCAACCCATCCCGATTATGGCTACTTTATCCTTTATGCTCTCTGCCATTTTCTCATTCTCCTCGTAAGCAGGTTATATCGTTACGCGCCCTTGGCGGTCGAAGCCTTCTTCTTCCCGGCGCTCGCCGCTTTGGCCCCGGCGACCCTTATCGGGCGGCACTTCCAGAAGTAGTTGTGCAGGCCGGCCCCTTCATGTATCTTGCGGAAGGTCATCTCCACCCGCATGCCGATCTGCACCTGCGAGGTGTCGCGGTCGGTCATGGTGATGTAGATCCTGCCGCCGTCATCGAAATCGCTGATGGTCCACACGCGCGGCGGGTCAACCTCCACCGCCCGCTCGTCCATGCTGAAGGTGAACACGGTGGCCTGCTTATCGGCCAGCTTCACCTCCACATAGTCGTCCTTGGCCTGGCAGTAGGCGCACACCCGCTGGATGGGGAACTGGATGTTCCCGCAGCTGTTGCACCTGCAGCCGTGGAGCGGGAGCACCTGCGTCCGGTCGCGCCACATCATGGGCAGGGAGCTGATGTACTGCGGGCGGCGGTCGGCCTCCCCCTGCATCAGGTTGCGGAAGCGCACGTACTTCTCGTAGTTGGGGATCTGCATCTTGGATTCCAGGTGCTTCTTGATGCCGCGGCGGTTCTTGATCTTCTTTATCGCGTCGGTGACCTTCAGGACGAAGGCTTCGGCGCCGTCTCCGTAGCTGGCCCACAGTATTTTATCCCCCGGCTTGGCCTCCTCCAGTGCGGCCACCAGCATCATCGGGGCGAAGGCGGACCCGGTGTTGCCCAGCAGCTCGAACATCGGGGGCTGGACCTGCTGCGGGTCGAGTTTGAGCTGCTTCGTCATCCGCTGGTGGCTGCGGGCGTCGGGAGCGTAATATACTACCTTGGCGAAGTCCGCGGCGGAGAGGTCGGTCTTCTTCAGCAGCCCGGCGATGGCCTTGCCCATCTTCTCCCTGTAGCCGTGCTCCAGGATGAAGCGGTCCTCCCAGGTGCGGATGTAGGAGTCCTCGGCCCGCTTCCACACGTCTATGAAATCGCTGGATATGGTGTAATAGTCCTCGATGGAGACGGCCACGTCCTCGTCGGATATTAGGAATGCGGCGGAGCCGTCGCCGAAGACCGGCTCGAACTCGGATGCCGGCGGCGCCAGGCGGCTGTCGGCGGCGGTAACCAGCACGTTCTTGGCAGAGCCGGCCTTAATGGCATCGATCGCGGCCCGGATTGCGGTGGTGCCGGCGCGCAGCGTGTCGGCTATATCCAGCGTCGATATATCGGTGCGCAGGTCGGTGGCCGCCGCCACGATGCTGGCGGACAGCTTCTCGTCGTAGGGCGGCGTGGTGGAGGCGAAGTACAGGGCGTCCACCTTATTGCGGTCGATTTCGCCGAGGCAGTCGATGGCAGCCTCCACCGACATGGTGATGCTGTCCTCGTCGTAGTTGGCTACCGACCTCTCGCCCTTGCCCCGCCCTCCCCAGGCGCGGGCAATCTCGGCCGCGGGCATGCGGTATACCGGTATGTATGCTCCGAACGATTTAATCCCTATCAATATCTCACTCCTCAAAATTGTCTCGACACAGCACCCCCTATTTTAATTGTTATTTTTTTCACAGTCAAATCGGTTCGGGGCGTGCCTTTTAATCGTGAGCGTAGTATTATAGGGGCGTCAACAGCACGAGGGTCGAGATGGATAAATTGATCGCCGGCGCGGCAAGGATGGGAATGGGATTAACACCGGAGCAGGTGTCCAGCTTCGAGATATATTACGCGGAGATGGTCGATTGGAACCGGCGGGTGAACCTGACATCGGTTGTGGACTACGATGAGGTACAGATGAAACATTTCCTCGATTCGCTGACCGCCGTTCCTCTTGTCGGAGACGAATCGTCGCGTGTTATAGACATCGGCAGCGGCGCCGGCTTCCCCGGCGTGCCGCTCAAGATAGCATGTCCCGGTATCGAGCTGACGCTGGTGGAGTCGGTGAACAAGAAGGCCGTTTTCCTGCGCCACCTCGTCGGTCGCCTTGCCCTTGTTGGGGTGGAGGTCGCCGCCGGGCGCGCGGAGACACTGGCTCACGATTCCCGCTATCGGGAGAGGTACGACATCGCCCTGTCGCGGGGGGTCGCCAATCTGTCCACGCTTGCCGAGCTTGCCCTGCCTTTCTGCGCCGTCGGCGGCAGGTTCATCGCCATGAAGAAGGGCGACATCGGTGACGAAGTAGCGTTGTCGGAGAGGGCTATCGAGATGCTCGGCGGTAAGCTGGCGGAGGTGCGGCCGGTGGAGCTGGACGAGTTTGAAGGCGATAAACGCTCGCTGGTAATCATCGATAAATTAGTCCCAAC
>CAYUWM010000064.1:0-7331 GCA_964448395.1 uncultured Dehalococcoidales bacterium | reverse complement strand
CACGTATTATCTTTACTTTGACCATTTCGATAGTCCGAGTAGCGGTAGTTGAAGCGCTACCCCTCATGTTTGGTGGTATCACGTCAATATAGTAAAACTTCTCTTCACCATTCATGTCCACATCTAGCACCAGTGTAGTGCCGAAATATTTGTTACACATGAATGCCTTAGCTCCAGAAATTGCCGAGTTGCCTGCGGCATCTGAAGCCATAGCAGTTATGGTATAGGTTACACCATCGTACCAGGGGACATCAGACGTATCTAAGGCCCATATTGGCAGTGCTGATATATCCACTTCATTCCATGCCTCGCAGTCCTGCCATATACCTTCATCCATATTGAGATACTTGTTGTCTCCATTGCGGCGTATTTTGATTTTCACATCTACTATGGGGCTGGTTGTGTCAGAGGCCGTGCCAAGTATCTGCGGCAGATCATCGTCCTCTGCTGGGACACTACCTACAACTACACTCGGGTCTGCGGTATCATACCAGAACAAAATACCCGGGTCCACAGACTGGACCTCAGGCGGCGAAGCATCATCCTCAGCTTGAACTACAGATATTCGGTATGCTCTATCATTCTCATATCCGGGCACACTGGCTATATATCCCCATAGTTCATTTGGCTCGTTGAATCCACTGGGGTCTACTCCACCTGTCGTATCCAAAGCGGTAGCATCTATCAAATAAGATTCCTCATCAACCCATGCACCACCGTTCCATTTCCAACCATCTATCACTCGCTCTATCTCTATCTTTACACCTGTTATAGCATCACCATCAGAATCGCTTACACAGCCGCCAATGAATGGGGCATAATTTGTATAGGTTTGAACTGGATATAACTTAATTACCGGCTTGGTGGCCTGAGCCGGCGCGCTCACCGCCACCACCGGCAGCAGGGACAGCAGCAGGGCCAGCGCCAGGAATATAAAGCTAAACTTCCTCATCAGAATCACCTCGGCCCGGCAGGCCAGCTATAAAAACATAGCCTGCCCATAAATTTATATAGTTTATCACAACATTGTCAATATTGCAAAAAACGGGCCGATACCACACAGAACGGCAGCAGCCATCTATCGCATGACCCGCTCAAACACCATAGCACAGGGGCGGTAAAGACAGGGTAAAGCGGGCGGCGCGCTAGCCGTGGAGGCGGCGGTAGATGAGGAAGCCGCAGCCCGCCAGCAGCAGCACGAACACGGCGGCCACCGGCCACAGCCATGCAGGCGCCGCGCCGGACGCGGGGGTGGGGGTGGGGGTGGGGGTGACGGTCGCCGCCGGCGAGGGGGACGGGGTGGGGGTGGGCGTCGGCTGCTTCTCCGGGGTGACGCTGGGGGTGGCGGTGGGCTTGGGCTCCTCGCCGCTGTAATGCAGCACCATGCCGCCGTAGCCCACGGCGTACACGTTGTCCGGCGCCAGGCCCCATATGCCGTAGAGGTCCTCGGTGATGCCGGTGTGCATAAGCCGCCACCGGCTGCCATCGTAGTGCAGCGCCACGCCGCGCTCCCCCACGGCGAACACATCGTCGGCAGAGGTGCCCCACACGGCGTAAAGGTCGGCATTGGATCCGCTGGACATGCCCTCCCAGAACTGGCCGTCGCAGTGCAGTATGGTGCCCGCCTTGCCCACGGCGAACACGTCGTCGGAGGCGTTGCCCCACACGCCGAACAGGAACTGCGCTGTGGGGATGAACATCGGGTTCCACGCGCTGCCGTTGTAGTGCAGGATGTCGCCGCTGGTGCCCACGGCATAGACATCGGAGCCGGAGTTGCCCCACACGCCGTAGAGCAGGTTGACCGCGCCGCTCTCCATCTGGCCCCAGCCGCCGCTGTCGCCGGTAACTATGGTGCCGCCGGCGCCCACGGCGAAGATATATTGCGAGGAGTTGCCCCACACGCTGCGCAGGTCTTTATCGCTGTCGCTGTCGATCTGCTCCCAGCCCTCGCCGTCGAAGCGCAGGGCGATGCCGTTGCCGCCCACGATATAGACATCGTCCGCGGCGGTGCCCCACACCCCGTAGAGCATATCCTTGGTCTCGGTGTACACCGTGTCCCAGGCGAAGCCGTTGAAATGCTTGATGACGCCCCAGTCCCCGGCCAGATAGATATCGTTGTCCGCGGTGCCCCACACGCCGCGCAGCTCGCGGGACGTGCCGGTGCTCACGCGGTTCCAGCCGTAGGGGCCGCCGTCGGCAGAGCAGGGCGCCGGGACGGATGCCGCCGCAACCGCCAGCAATAGCGCTATGGAAAGGGTAACCGCCGCTGTTCTCATCGCTGTTCCCATCTCCGGAGCACCCCCTTTACATAAACTACGGCGTATGTCTCCGCCGGAGGCGGACGGCCGCCGCTTACCTGCTTCTCAACTGGGGGAAGAGGATAACCTCTCGAATCGATTGCTGGCCGGTGAGCAGCATCACCAGGCGGTCGATGCCCACGCCCAGGCCGCCGGTGGGCGGCATGCCGTGCTCCAGCGCCACCAGGAAATCTTCGTCCACCCGCTCCGCCTGCTCATCCCCCAGCTCCGCCCGAATAGCGTCCTGCTGGCGGAAGCGCTCGCGCTGCTCCTCGGGGTCGTTGAGCTCGGTGAAGGCGTTGGCGATCTCCATGCCGCCGGCGAAGGCCTCGAAGCGCTCCACCAGGCGCCCGTCGTCCGGCTTGCGCTTGGCCAGCGGCGACATGGCGAGGGGGTAGTCGAGGAGGAATGTGGGCTGTATCAGCTTCGGCTCCACGTAGGCCGAGATGAGCTTGTCCAGTATCTGGGACACCCCCCGGCCTTCGTCCACCTGCAGCCCCTGCCGGCTTATCGCCCGGCGCAGGGAGGCCTCGTCCTCGTGCTCCAGCAGATCGATGCCGCACTCCTGCTTTACCGCTTCCCTGAGCGTTATACGCCGCCACGGGGGGCTGAAATCGATGACCTCGCCGCCGAACCTGCTCTTGGTCTTCCGCAGCACCCTCTTGGCGACGGAGGAGACCATGTCCTCCAGCATAACCATGACGTCGTTGTAGTCGGCGTAGGCCTGGTAGCTCTCCATCATGGTGAACTCGGGGTTGTGCTTGGTGGAGATGCCCTCGTTGCGGAATATGCGCCCGATCTCGTACACCTTGTCGAAGCCGCCGATGATGACCCGCTTCAGGTACAGCTCGGTGGCGATGCGCAGGTACAGGTCGCGGTCCAGGGCGTGGTGGTGGGTGACGAAGGGCTGGGCCAGGGCCCCGCCGGCCACCGGGTGCAGCACCGGCGTCTCCACCTCGATGAAGCCGCGCCCCTCCATGTAGCGGCGGACGGCGGCGATCACCCGGCTGCGCACCGCGAATATGCGCCCGATGTTCTCATCGGCGATGAGGTCGAGGTAGCGCTGGCGGTAGCGCTTCTCCACATCGGTGAGGCCGTGCCACTTCTCCGGCAGCGGCCTGAGGGACTTGCACAGCATGGTGAAACCGGAGACCTCTACCGTTACCTCGCCGGTGTGCGTGACGAAAATTTTGCCCTCTACCCCGATGATGTCGCCGATGTCCACGTTGTGGAGGGAATCGTATTTGTCCCCCAGTATCTTGATGCTGAAATAGGCCTGGATTTTGCCTGAAGAGTCGCGGATGTCGCAGAAGGCGGCCTTGCCCATGATGCGGAGGGCGGTGACTCGACCCGCCAGGCTCACCGGCGTATCATCGCCCCGCTTGAACCGGGCGATGGCTTCCTTTGCGGTGTGGCTGCGGTGGTAGCGGGGGGGATACGGGTCTATGTGCTGCTCACGGATCATCCGGAGCTTCTGCCGGCGTTGCTCCGTAATGTCGTCGAGCCGGGACACTACTTAATCTCCAGGATTTTCAGCTTGAGCAGCCCCGCTGGCGCCTCCACCTCCACCTCGTCACCCACCCGCTTGTCCAGCAGTGCCTTGCCCATCGGTGACTCGTTGGAGATCTTCCATTCGCCGGGATTGGCCTCGGCGCTGCCCACGATGGTATAGTGCTCCTCGGTGCCGTCCTGGAGCTGCACCTTCACCTCGTTACCCACCTCGACGAAATCTGTGTTAATAGTATCGTGATGGATAACCTTGGCGTTCTTGATTATCCTCTCCAGCTCCAGTATCCGACCCTCAACGAAGCCCTGCTCGTTCTTGGCGTCTTCATACTCCGGGGAATTGACCGCGCTGCGCAACTCCTTGGCCTGCTGGATCTTGTCCGCCACCTCGGAGCGGCGCACCGTGATCAGGTGCTCCAGCTCATCCTCCAGCTTCGTTAGACCCTCTTGTGTGAGTAAATATTCTTTCTCTGGCATCCTGCCCTCCTTCCACCGCTACTAAAAAAGACTGAAGGTCAATGACCTCCAGCCACGACTTCACTATAGTAGTGTTAAATTATACCGCCCGTTGCCCGATTTGTAAAGACCCTAACGCCTGTTTTCGAGCAATTGCCAGCGGCGGCGTGCGATTCGGGATGGCCAACCACGGTAGAGCCGGCAGCCCCGGCGCGGAGGGGATATCCCGGGTGCCACTTGACGCATGTGGTATTTCCCGTATTATAATGTAGTGGCTATAAAATGGAGGATCGGGGACAAAGCCGCTGCAATCGGTAATGCGCATCATTGCAGGTAAGGCCAAGGGGTTGTACATCGAAACGCCGAAGGGCGTGGCCATACGCCCCACCTCCGATTTGATAAGGGGAGCAATCTTCTCTATACTGGAGTCGATGGATACCGACTGGTCTTCCGTACTCGAGTTTTACTCCGGCACCGGGTCCATGGCAATCGAGGCGCTGAGCCGCGGCGCCGCATGGGCTGACTTGGTGGAACGAAACCCCAGGTGCTGTGCCACTATCAAGGAGAATCTGGAGCGGGCCGGTTTTGCCGACCGGGCACACGTGCACTGCTCGAGCGCGATAAAGGCAATATCAACGCTCGATAGAAGGTACGGCCTGGTACTGATGGGGCCGCCTTATCGAGACCGCGCGGTTATCGATACCATCGAGCACCTCGTGGCTTCACCGCTGGTAGACACCGGATCGACCATAATGGTGGAGCATTCGCACCGTGTTCCCCTGAGCCCGGAATACGGCGGGTTCGGGCTGGCCAAGGAGCGCCGGCACGGTGACACCTGTATCTCCATATTTCAACGGGAGGAAGCGAATTGACTGTAGCTCTTTACCCGGGAAGCTTCGATCCGGTGACCATGGGGCATGTGGATATCGCCGAGCGCGCAGCTAACCTGTTCGAGAAGGTAATCGTGGCGGTGTACGATGAGCCGCCGAAACGCCTGCTGTTCAATACCGAGGAGCGGGTAGGCCTGATGCAGAAAGCGCTGGCACACTTATCCAACGTTCAGGTTACCAGCTACAAAGGACTGACTGTAGAGTTCGCCAGGCAGTGCAAGGCCAAAGTCATCGTAAGGGGATTGAGGATGAGCTCGGACTTCGAAAGGGAGTTCGAGATGGCACTTATGAACAAGAAACTGGCCCCCGACGTGGAGCTGGTGTGCTTCATGACCAAGCTGGAGTTCGAGTTCGTCAGCTCAAGCTTGCTCAAGGAAGCTGCCAGGCTGGGAGGCTGCATAAACGACCTGGTCCCCGGGCACGTGTCCGCTGCCCTGAAACAGAAATTCTCTGAGGAGGTGAGGGACTGACAAGGTAAGCGATCTTGCACAAGTCTACCCTGCTATAAATGAAGTGTAAGGAGGTTTGAAAGGTGGCATATAAAATTACCGATGAGTGTATCAGCTGCGGCGCCTGCGAGGCGGAGTGTAAGAACGAGGCGATCACCGAGGGCGATACGATCTACGTAATCGACCCTCAGAAGTGCACCGAGTGCGTAGGGGTCGCCGATTCCCCGCGCTGTGTCGAGGTATGCCCCATAGACGATTGCATCGTCCAGGATCCCAAAGAGGACAAGGGCGCGCTGCTCGAGCGGTGGAAGTCCATCCACCCCGGCGAGGAACCGGCTGCCGGCTCGTATTAGGTAAATCAAACATCGCGGCGTCCCGCGACCAGCGTCTGGAAACCTATCAGGGAATTCAACCGCGGATTCTCGAAGTGATAGAAGCCTGTTTTCTTGAACAGTGAAAGCAGGTTGCTTCCTGCCTTTTGCACCACCGGGCGTGAGGTCTGTTCGAGGAAGAAGGTCTGAAACATATAGAACTGGCAGCCGAAGGCGAAACCGTCTCGCGCAACTATTGTTAGGCCCGCTCGCCGCATCAAGCGGGCGAGCTCGAAGGTAGACAGGCTGGCCTCCGGCGCGAAGAGGAACCGCGAGCCCAGCAGGCGCTTGGTCAGGGAATGCACCAGAGCGAACCTGTTGGGCACCGACACAATCACCAGCCCGCCCCGGCGGCAGACCCGAACGTGCTCCCTGACCATCTCAGCGGAGCGCTCGATGGGGAAATGCTCTATCACCCCCTCTGAGTAGACCACATCGAAGCTCTTATCCCTGAAGGGCAACGAGAACCCGTCTCCTTTTACCGCCCCCACAGTTACTCCTCGTTGCTGAGAGAAAAAGGATAGCGAGTCGAAGGCACCGTCAGTCACATCCAGGCCCACGCACCGGCAGTTCGCTTCGCTGGCAACGCTGGTGAGGATCCTGCCGCTCCCGCAACCTACCTCCAATACCGTAGCTCCCTCAGGGATGTATTTACGGAAGGTGCTGCAGGCATAGGGGAAATGCCAAGTGTCGGCTGAGAGCCATTCCGGGATATATATCCACTGCGGGTCTTTCGACATCGTGACCTTCGTTATCGAGTTGAATCTGCGGCTACTGGAAGAATTCCTGCACCGCGTCGAACTCGCCGGGGAGCAGCCCCAGCACCACCGGGAGCCAGTCGAGTAGCAGCTGCGCGATCCCCGAGCCATGGATAATACCTTCGCCGAACTCGAACTTAACGCAGGCTGCCAGTATCGCGGCCAAGAATAAGGCTCCCGTTGCAAAGCCAAAGATACCCCCGCCTAGACGGTTCACCCAGCCGAGGGGTGTCCACTTGATAAACCTGCTCAGGGAAAAGGCCAATATGCCGAATACGATGAGAAAAACGAGGATGATGATGGCATAGGCCGCCCATTTAGCATGCTCGGGGTTGTCGATAGGCAGCCACCCTCCCACCGTGCCGTAATGCTGCCCGGCAACTATGATGCCGATGATAAGGCCGATCAGGGGCAGCACCATACTGATCAGCCCCCGCCATATTCCCAGAAGCGTGGTCAGCGCCAGGGCGATTATTAAGATGATATCGAACCAGTTCATAGAGCCTCGTTCGTGCATTCTAGCATAAACCGCAAACCGGTTACAAACCTTTAAATAACAAGGGTCTTGACAATATGGATAGAGCATGATAATATTAAACGCTAA
>CAYUWM010000063.1:6048-7677 GCA_964448395.1 uncultured Dehalococcoidales bacterium | reverse complement strand
TATATCATCCAGATCCTCGTCGCCCTCCAGCCTCGAACGGAACTCTGCGGTCTTAGCGCGAAGCTCAGCGTCGGATAGCGCCTCGAACTGGGGTTCCAGCGCGTTGATGCGCTTGACGACGGGCTGGAGGCGCTTCAACTGCTTCTCGTTGGAGTCCAGTATATTGCCAAGGAGGTTGATCATTGTTTTACCTTTTCACCTGTCGGGGATGCAGTGAGAGCGGCACTTCTATTCCTTCAGTCGCGGGTCTCCGGTGGCTGGCTGTTGAGCAATCTGCGTGCGTCCTCGGCCACCGACTCCAGGACGGAGATGGCTATATGTCCCATCCCATCTACGGTGAAGGTGTGGACCGAGGCGGCAGCGTCAGACCGCAGGATACAGGGTATGCCGTGGCTCTCCAGCTTACCCTTGATGATGTAGGCTTCCACCTCGCCGGAGGCGGTATATACGTCCACCAGCCTTTCACTTTTCTCGCCCATTGCGTTCCCTCTCTGCCTCTGGCCTGATCTACTCGAACATCGCCCCTACTGACAGCCCGGAGTGGATGCGATGAATCGCCTCACCCAGCAGCGGCGCCACCGACAACACGGTGATCTTTTTGTTCCGCTTGGTTTTGGGGACAGGTATGGTATCGGTGACGATGACCTCCTTGATTGGACTGGCGGCGATTCGCTCGATGGCGGGGCCGGAGAACACCGCGTGGGTGCAGCAGGCGTAGACCTGCTTGGCCCCCGCCTTCTTCAACGCGTCCACCGCTTGAACCAGAGAGCCGGCGGTATCTATCTCGTCGTCGACGGTAAGGGCACACCTGCCTTTCACATCGCCGATGATGTTGAGGGTTTCGGTCTTGTCGACATTGCCCACCCTGCGCTTCTCGATGATCGCCAGCGGGGCATCCAGCCTCTCAGCGATGTCGCGGGCGCGCTTGGATATGCCGATATCGGTGGCCACCACCACCAGATCCTTCAGTCTTTTATCATGGATATACCCGCCGAGGATATACAGCGCGGTCAATTCATCCACCGGGATGGTGAAAAACCCCTGGATCTGTGGCGCATGCAGATCGACAGCCAGTATGCGGTCGGCGCCGGCTGCCGTGAGCATATCGGCGATGAGTCGGGCGGTTATCGGCACCCGGGGCTGGTCCTTTTTATCGGTGCGCCCGTAGCCGTAGTACGGGATGACTGCGGTGACGCGCCCCGCCGAGGCCCGCTCCAGGGCATCCAGCATTATGAGCAGCTCCATCAGGCTGGTGTTTACCGGGGACGAGATCGGCTGGATGACGAACACGTCGCACTCCCGCACGTTCTCCATGATGCGAACGAAGATATTCTCGTTGCTGAACTGGAACACCTCCGCATTGCCCATCGGTATTTCCAGATAATCGCATATGCCCTGTGCCAGGGCCGGGTTTGCATTCCCGGTGAAAACCTTCAGCTCATCCAAAGAAGCTCCTCCTCGTAAATTCTATTTCCCTTTAAACCGGGCTTCCCGCTTTTCCATAAAGGCGTTCACGCCCTCGCGGTGGTCTTCGGAGCTCAGTGCCAGCGCCTGATAGGCGGCAGACATCTCCAGCGCCGCTTCGAGGTCGGTGTCAAGTGCCCGGTAGGCCATCATCTTGGACGTCTG
>CAYUWM010000063.1:0-5948 GCA_964448395.1 uncultured Dehalococcoidales bacterium | reverse complement strand
GCCCCCACGGCGGCACCGTTGACCATGGCGATAGTCGGCTTGTTCAATCTGCGAAGACCCAGGGCCACACTCTGATAGGTCTCCTGCAAATTGCGGCGCATCTCGTTGGGTGTTCCGCTCAGGCCGCTGGTCTTACCCCCCTCGCTCACATCGGCGCCGGAGCAGAACACCTTGCCGGCGGCGGCGAGGACCATCACACGAACATCATCGTCATTGGATATATCGTTAACTGCCGCTATCAATTCGTGCAGCATTGTTATATTGAGGGCATTCATATTATCGGGACGGTTCAGGGTGATGGTGGCGATGTGGTCTGTTTTCTTCAAGGTAATGGTCTCGAAATCCACTTAAATCTCCTCCTAGATTTACGGTATCGGAGCGAAAGGTTGCCAACACATTATTCTAACACAAAATCGACGGCTGCGAGGGATTGCCGAACACGGCATCACTGCCGAGATATGTTCTGTAGGGCCGCCCTCGCTGCCTGCATCTCCGCCTGCCGCTTGCTCCTGCCGCTGCCACGCCCGATAACGTCGCCGTTCACGCTAACATCCACGGTGAACTCCTTCGCGTGGTCCGGGCCCACTGCATTGACAGTGCGATAGGTTGGAGCCACCCGATATATCGCCTGAACGATCTCTTGAAGCTCGGATTTGTAGTCGGCAGCGAGGCGCTCATCGATGGCCTCCCCCACCTCACTTTCGAACAGGCGCAGCACGAATGCGCGGCAAGGGTCGAAGCCCTGGTCCAGCAGCACCGCTCCGATCAATGATTCGAGGGTTGATGCAAGGATGGATTGCTTGGTCCGCCCGCCGCTGCTCTCCTCCCCGCAGCCCATGTAGAGATAATCGCCGAGGCCCAGCTCGCCGGCTAATCTGGCCAGGGTCTCCTTGCGCACCAGCGCCGCGCGCAACTTGGTCATACCCCCTTCGGCGAGATCGGGGAAATCGTTATACAGCTTCTCGGCGATGACGAAGCCCAGCAGGGAATCGCCGAGGAACTCCAGGCGCTCGTTGGAGGGGAGGGCGAAATCGGGATTTTCGTGCAGGTAGGAGCCATGAACCAGCGCTTGTTGCAGGATGGAGTAATCGTTGAAGGTGATGCCCAGGGTGTCCTGCAACTTTTCGAGCTTGGCGGATTCAGCCACAATCATACTCCATCCCTAACATAGTTATCCCAACTCGATTTGTCAAGGCAAGCATGATATAATCCTGCTCTATGGAGAACTTGTCGCAACTGATGCGAGAACGGCTGCCTGCCGGCATATTCGATATGCTGGTCCGTGTCGGGGAGCTGTCTGAAGCACGGAAGCAGAGGATCTGCCTGGTCGGAGGTGCAGTGCGAGATCTGCTGATGGGCCGCACCAATCTGGACTTCGATCTGGTGGTGGAGGGCGATGCCCTGGAGCTTGCTGGTGATCTTGGTAAATTGGTAAAGGTATCGGATATAGTGGATAAAGAGGTTCAGGGGCGGGTGACGCTTCACCGCCGGTTCGGCACCGCCAAGTTTCGCTGGGACGATTTGACCATCGATCTGGCCATGGCGCGCTCGGAGACCTATGCCCAGCCGGGGGCCCTGCCCGCTGTCCGTCCGGGCATCGTCGAGGACGACCTCCGCCGGCGGGATTTCACCATAAATGCCATGGCTGTTTTCCTGACGCCGGCATTGTTCGGTCAGCCGCTCGATCCTCACGGCGGCAGGAGGGACCTGGACCAGGGTCTGGTCCGTATACTGCACGACCTTAGTTTCGCGGATGACGCCACCAGGATGCTGCGGGCGGTTCGATATGAACAGCGTCTCGGCTTCAATCTGGAAGAAGGGACGAAGCGATCATTGAGAGAAAACATGTCCATGTTGGATACCATCAGCGGCAGTCGGATAAGGCGTGAGCTTGAACTGATACTGGGTGAGGGATACCCCGAGCGGATGCTGCAGCGCGCCCAGGGTCTGGGGATCCTGGGCCAGCTGGCGCCCTATATTACAATCGACGATTGGATGGTGGAGAGGTTTGACGAGGCCCGCAAGCGAACGTTGCCCGATCCACTGGTGTATATGCTGCTAATGCTCTATCGGCTGGAGGAAGACGACATCGAACATTTCATCGGACGGCTAGATGTTACGGGGCAGTGGGCCAAGGCCATGCGGCAGCTACCCCGCTTGAAAGATGATATCACCTGTCTGGATAACGGTGGCCTAGCCCCCAGCGCTGTTTACCGTCTGCTCCAGACCTACTTCGTCGAGACGATCGTTGCCGGTATGCTGTCCTGCGGATCTGTGGCGAGCCGTGACAATGTGGAGCGATATCTAAACAAATTACGTTATGTTAACCCAATGCTGGATGGGGCTGACCTGCAGAGACTGGGTGTGCCATCGGGTCCCAGTATAGGCCGGATGCTGGATACAATCCGTGGCGCAAAACTGGATGGACAAGTAGTCACTAAAGCAGAGGAAGAGGCGCTGGTGCGGCGGTTGCTAGGAGGGAATTGAATATGGTTCAAGATAGAGACTCCTCGGAGTTGTGCGGGGTATGCGGCGAGCCTCTGGATGATGCAAATGTATCACGGTGTCTGGTATGCGGCATGAAGTTCCATATGGCCTGGTCTATCGATGCTTCGGTGGAGAACTGCGGCCATATATGGGTCGAGCCCATGTCAAGCGGTATCGGATTCATTTGCAATTCATGCATCGATGAGCACCCTGAACTTAAGGGTATGGTTATACAGCCCGAACCGCCGCCTGCGTAGCATCGCCTATCGCCTGAAGCAGACAGGTTCCCTAGCCGCCCCACAGCTCCCAGCCCAGATGCGCCAGGTAGCATTCGATGAGGTATCGCAGCAGTCGGCCGACCACGGTCCACAGCAGGAATCTCCAGAAGGGGAAGCGCAGGGCACCGGCGGCGATGCCGGCGAGGTCGAATGGAAGCCAGGTGAACGAGAATATGAAAACGGTCAGGCTACCGTAACGCCCCATCCACGCCTCTGCCCTTCTGTACCACGTTGACTTATCGGGGTCGATGAGAACCGACCCCCAGCGGCCGGCTAGGTACGCGGTGAATTCCCCCAGCCCGCCTCCGACACCCGCTGCCAGGGCAACCAGGGCCCAGTGGGGTGTTGAGGCAGCGATGGCCCAGACGATAGCGAAGCCCGGTACGGGGAACAGAATGGTGGCATTAGTAATGAGAGCGATTAGGAAGGCACCGAGGGTGCCATACTGCTCGAACCATTCGAGGCCGGTGGAGAAACGGAGGACGACATAGCTCAGACCGAGGGCAAGGGCTAGGATAAGTGAGACGATCAGCCACCTGGTGCGCTTGGGCAGCTCCCTGAGGCCGGAAAGCTTGTGCAGTAAAATGTCCCAATCAGGGTTAGTGCCCACCGTCAGTCCTTTACTTCGGTGCCCGCCGCAGCCGCCATAATAACACCGCGCACAGGATGATGATCAGGATGCCGGCAACTATCAGCGTCCACTCCCACCATGCCATGCTCTTCAGCGAGTCCCAGATCTGAGGCCATTCCTTCCATCCCTTGTGCGCCAGATAGCACCCGGCCATGGTGAGCGGCAGACGGCCGGCGATGACTGCCAGTATGACTTTCCACAGGGGAAAGCGCAGCGCCCCGGCGGCGATACCCGCCACGTCGAATGGGAGCGGTGTTAAGGCGAAGATGAATATGGTTAAGCTCCCGTGGCGTTTCATCCAGTCCTCCGCCTTCTGGTACAATCGATATCTCTGCGGGTTGATAATCGCTGACCCGCCGTAGCCGGCGATATACGATGTGCACTCCCCTACACCGCTACCCAGTGCTGATGCCAGGGCTACCAGGGGCCAGTTGGCGGTTGAGGCGGCGATAGCGGCGATAATGACGAAACCGGGTATGGGGAAGATGATGGAGGTGGTAGTGACAAGTGAGGCGAGGAAGGCACCGAGATAGCCGTAGTCCTCAAGGAAGTCAAGGTGTGCTGAAAAGCGCAGTATAGCGTAGCTGATGCCGAATACCACGATGATAACGAGGGCTAGAAGAAACCACCTCCACCGCCTGTGCAGCTCTATCTGGTGGGAGAGGCGGCTGTGGGCGCTGGCTGTGAACTCTCTAACGCGTTGCCAGGCTCTGGACAAGGTAAGCTTCAAAACCCTCCTTTACCAGATTGCGATGAATCGCTTCTCCCTGGTTCTTCTCGTGTGCCAAAGCGAACAGGGTCGGACCCGAGCCCGCGAGGTGGATGTTGTCGGCGCCCAGTTTGCGGAAGCGCTGCCAGTAAGCTTCTAACCCTTCGTATGTAGTAAAGGCGACCTTCTCGAATGTGTTAACCAGACAGGATGGGGATATCTCGCTGCCGCGATTCAGCATCTCCACCATCTCCCTGGTCGAGCGGCCTTGGCCGAAATGGGAAGCATTCAGGGAGTCGTAAAGGTGCTTGGTTTTGCCTGACGGGATATCGACCGGGGGTCGAAACAGGACTATCCATGAGACCGGATAACTTGGCAGCGGGGTAACACGCTCGCCGCGTCCCTCGCCGAGGGCGGTACCCCCATACAGGAAGAAGGCGATGTCCGAGCCGAGCCTGTTTGCCAGCTTGAGCAGCTGGTCCGGCGATAGTCCCAGCCCCCATAGCTTGTTGAGGGCGCGCAGTATGGCCGCGGCATCGCTGGATCCGCCCCCGAGGCCCGAAGCTACAGGTATCCCCTTTTGGATGGAGATAAGCGCTCCTTTTCGGGAATCGGTCTCCTCCTGGAGTAACCTTGCCGCTTTAAACGCCAGGTTCTCGTTTGATTGTAGTGGGGGATAGTCGCATTCCAGGGTCAACTGCGGGCGCTCCTCGAATGTAAGGGTGTCCTTGAGGTTGATTTCCTGGAATACGGTGGCAATATCGTGGTAGCCGTCGGCACGCTTGCCCAGCACCTCGAGGGTCAGGTTGATCTTGGCACAGGCAGGTACGGTTATCATTATTTCTCGGTAACGGCGCGGTAAACCGCCGCCCACTCCTCAAGGCTCAACGTCTCGGCGCGCCGCTGCTGGTCTATGTCGGCCTGCTTCAAGATGGCGGCGGCATCTGCTGGCTCCAGCCTCAGTCCCTGTGCCAGCGAGTTGTGCAGCTGCTTGCGGGGCGCGGCGAATCCGCCGCGGACCACGTTAAAGAAGCTGTGTTCGTCTATCACATCGACAGGAGGGCTCTCATATACATCGATGCGCAATATGGCGGACTCTACCTTGGGTGGCGGATAGAAACTGCGCGCCGCTACGTAATCCACTATCTTGGGGCGCCCGTAAAACTGCACGCCGACGCTGAGCAGGCCCATCTCACCCGGACTGGCGGCTACGGTTTGAGCCACCTCCTTCTGCATGGCGACCACCATTAACTTAGGTTTCGTGTCGGCCTCCAGGAAATGGCGCAGCACCGCGGAGGCGATGTTGTATGGCAGTGCGCCTACCACTTTATAGTCAAGTACGTTATCTACCAACGATTCGGGGGTGCGCTTCAGGATATCGGCGTTTACGATGGTGACATTGGGTAATGGCGCTACTATGTCCTTGAGGGCAGCGACCATTTCGGGGTCGATCTCCACGGCGATGACACGCCCGGCCTCCTTCGCCAGCTCGCGGGTCAGTACTCCCAGACCGGGACCCACCTCCACCACCGTATCGCTGGGGCTGAGCTCTGCCGCAAAGGCCATACTTTGCACAACTCGCTCGTTGACCAAGAAGTGCTGTCCCAGCCCCTTCTTGGCGCGGAGGTTGAGGCGGCGCAGCTCCTTCTTGGTAAGGTTCAGGATCAAACCGACTCCATCATCGCTCAAATAGAAAAAGGCCGTGCACCCGCCGTCGATCCCGTCTCCCGGCTTGCCGCTGCCAGCCGGCTCGGACCAGGCATACCTGCGGCACCCAGAAACCGCTATTTACCGCTGCTTCCTTCCGGACCTGACGGGGTTCATAGCATTCTGCCGCGCAGGA
>CAYUWM010000062.1:1315-7690 GCA_964448395.1 uncultured Dehalococcoidales bacterium | reverse complement strand
GAACGCCACCGACCTCGGCGTCATCGAGTACATGATATTGCAGATATGGCCGTGGGACCACGTGCACATCGAGGCCCCGGCCAGCCTGCCCAACGGCGCCGGCTTCACCGCCGACGTGTTCGTCACCTATATAGAGGGCTTTGGCTCCGCCGGCTTCGAGGTTGCCTATAACGCTGCGGTCCTCGATCTGCAGGGCGTGAGCGGCGGCAGGCTGCTGGAGATAGACCCCGGAAAGTCGGCGCAGTTCCACGATGTCGACATCGACTGGAGCCAGCCGGGAGGCGCGGGCGCGGTGCGCATCAACGCCAGCATCGGCGGCAACCCGGGGCCGGACGGCGCGGGCTACCTGGCGCAGCTAGAGTTCCAGGTCATCGGCTCGGCGGGGCAGGGCAGCGCCATCGCTTTCAACGCGTCGCAGTCGTGGCTGCGGGACTCGCTGGGCGACGCCATCGACGCCACCTGGTCGGATGACTGGTTCACCGTAGCGCCGTAGCTTACTGCGGAACCGCCAGCCCGATGAGGTGGTAGGCCAGCCGGGCGGCGAGGAAGGCGCAGGCCGCCGGCCCCTCGCGGGGGGCAAGCTCCACGATGTCGAATCCCACGATGCGCTTCTCTTGCGCTACCTTCGTCAGCAGCCCCAGCACCCCGTTCCAGCCCATGCCCCCCGGCTCGGGCGTGCCCACCGCCGGCATGACCGACGGGTCGAAGGTGTCCAGGTCGATGGAGACGTAGACGTCGTCGCTGAGGGCGGAGACGATTGCATCATTGTCGATTGGCTTGTCGCCGGCGTAGAACGGCCGCAGGCCCCTCTCGCGGATGAACTCCTGCTCCTCGCGGCTCATGCTGCGGACGCCCGCCTGCACGATGGGGCACATCTCGATGACGCGGCGCATGACGCAGGCGTGGCCGTATTTCGACCCCTCGTACTCGTCGCGGAGGTCGGCGTGGGCGTCCAACTGCAGCACCGACAGCTTCTCGAAACGCTCGCGGTAGGCGCGCACCGTGCCGATGGTCAGCGAGTGCTCCCCGCCGAGCATGACCACGAACTTGCCCTTGTCCAGCAGCTCGCCGGTCACCCGGTACACCCGCTCCACGGTCTGCTGCGGCCCCTCCATCGAGGGCTGGAGCTCGGGCAGGGTGTGGATGCCCACGGCGTACACCTCGCGTTCCAGCTCGTAATCGTACTGCTCGAGGAAGTGGGAGGCGTCGATGATGGCGTTGGGCCCCTCGCGGGCGCCGGCGCGCCAGTCGGTGGTGCTGTCGTAGGGGACGGGGAGCACCACCACCTTCGCCTTGTCGAAGTCGGTGTACTGCTCCGGGGGGAAGGCGAAGCTGCGGCGGGGGTAGAACAATTCGCTGTCCATCATGCTACCCGATGACGATATCCACGCCCGATATGTCGAACGCCGGCGGCTTCCTGACCTCGATGCGCTTGGCCCAGCCCTCGGCCAGCGCGCTGACCATTATCGGCAGGGCGATGGTGGCATCCGAGTTCACGGTGACGGTGGAGGCGTCGGGCGTTATCTTCTTCCACGATCGCGCCTCGTCGAAGGTGCAGCCGCTGAGGCCGCCCCACTGCGGGGCGTCGGTGGTGACCTGGATGGCGTACTGGTGGCCCTTCAAGTCCTTGTCGAACAGGTCGCCGCAGAGCTCCACCTGCTGGATGAAGTTCTTGGGCGTGCCTCCGCCGATGAAGATGACGCCGGTAGATTTAGCGTTACAGGCGATCTGTATCAGCTCCACCAGGTCTTTGACCAGGTCGAACAGCACTGCGCTCTTGCCCTTCACCCGGGCGTCGGCCAGCGCCGTGCCGTACACGCTGTCAACGATCGCCGGGCAGTAGATGGGCACGCCGGCCCGGGCGGCGGCGGTGATTATCCCCGTCTCCTTCGATTGTTTAGCGACCTCGGTGCCCAGCCGGAAGAAGAACTCCCTGGTGGTGTACGGCCGGTCCCGCTCCAGCGTTGTGGAGAAGTCGATGATGAAATTCTCGGTGCGGTCGAACTCCCGCTGGTCGAGGAAGGTGTCGTAGATGCGGTATATCTCCGATTGCGCCAGCTCGCGGTCGTCCGCCGTGCTGTCCCCCTGCAGGTGGTGCCTCCCCAGCGTCTCGTGGAGGTCGTGGACCAGGTTGGCGCCGGTGGACACCAGGCAGTCGATGAGGCGGTGCTCGATGATGTGGGCCATCACCTTGCGCATGCCCGCGGGCACCATCGCTCCCGCCAGCCCGAGGAAGACGGTGCGCTCCCCGTCGAGCATCCGCGACCAGATATCGACGCCGCGTGCCAGGTTCCGCGCCTGGAAGGATGTGCCCGCCATCCGCTCCACCAGCTGGGAGACGGTGCAGCCGGGGGTGATGGGGAAGGGGACTATCGGCTTTTCGTCTTTTTTCATGGCTGACGCAACGTGGTTCTGGTTCCTGCGCTACGGCGTTTCGCTCTGCGGCCTCGTATGGTGCAGGTAGATGAGCTATACCGCTTCGGCTTCAGCCGCCGGCAGCGGGGCGTCCTGCAGGCCGCGGGGGAGGAGCAGGGTCTTCATGTCGTCGAGCTCGAACCGCTCCCTGATCTCGCTTAACGCTCTCTGGTGGTCGAAATCCTTGCAGGAGAAGATATCTATATTTACATAACGTCTCTCGGGGAAGGTGTGGATGCTGATATGGCTCTCGGCGATGATCACCACGCCGGTAACACCCCAATCCTCGGGTTTGGAGCCGCTGTACCGAAACACTTGTGGCGGTGCCACCTTGGTCATGCCGATGCGGGACGGGTATTCGTCCAGGAAGCGGAATATCATGTCTTCGCTCTCAAGCATCTCGCGGCTGGCTCCGAAACCATCGACGATCAGGTGCATATTGACCTCCTTCCTCCGGACAAAACATATCCACCCCCCCCGTCTGCCGGGAGCAGTGGATCGTGCTTGATTTTCAAAACTTGGCTACTGCTTCACTGCCTCGATAAGTTTACCCTCGTACCATCGATCCAGGTCTTCCCTTCTGCTGCGGCAGGAAGCTTGCGGGCGCGGCACCACCGCTGAACGGTGGGCCTGCTCACCTTCAGGATCCTGGTTATCTCATCAACGGACAGTAAGTCGTCCTCATCCACAAAGAACCAGTCCCCCCTCTTTTCCCTGCGCCCGCCGGGACGCAAATGCGAACGCCATGATAGCACATTTCAGGGCATAATGCAATACTTTGGAGCACTTTGGGTGTGGGGGGGGGTCAGTCATTGGTGGGTCGCTTACGAGTTATGCTCGCTCTACGGTTATCCGCTGGCCGTCGCCGACCGCCTTGAACTCCTGCGGGTCGCCGGTGAGCCTGCCGAACACGTTCACCGCGCTGGCCGCCCGTATCTCGTCGCCGAGGCTGGCGGGCGTGGGCCCGAAGAAGATGCAGAAGGCCCTGCCGGTGGGCCAGTAGCCCAGCTCCCCGGTTTCCACCACCGCCCGCCCGTCCTCCAGCTCGATGTGCAGCGGGATACCGAAATATATCTCGTCGCCCCAGGTGTTCACCTTGCCGGCGATGGGCAGCATATCCCACACCCCGTCGGCGGTCTTGGTGTCGTTGAGCTTCGCCAGCGCGGTGACCGGGCCTGCCTGTATAAATATACGCCTCGTCATTGTCGGTAGAGATGTGGCCTCTAGAAGAACCTCTCGCACTTGGGGCACACGAAGTGCGCCGAGAACCAGTGCCCGTCGGTTCGCGAGTAGTCGGGGATCAGCTCCAGGGACAGCTCCTCCTCGCATTGGGGGCAGGTCAGCAGCGTGGTCAGGCCGATCTCCTGCTCCAGCTTGGCCGCGTCCTGCTTCCGTTCCTTAACCGCCACCCGGTACGAGCCGATGTTCCCCCTGATGCTCGATTCCGAGAGCAGCATGCGGACCTTGTTCAGCATCTCGCCGGGGGTGTAGTACCCTTTCACCAGGTAATCGTTGGCCCCCAGCTCGAAACCCTTGCGGATGTCGCTCTGCTCCCCCAGCACCGTCATGATCAGGACCGGGATGTGTTTGGTGCTGGCGTGATCTCGGATGTTCTTCAACACCTCGAACCCGTGGAGCTTGGGCAGGGCCAGGTCCAGCACGATGAGGTCCGGTATCTCCGCAACTGCTTTCTGCCACCCGCTTTCACCGTCTTCGGCCACCAGCACATTATGGCCCTCGGCTTTGAGCAGGTCTTCGTATATCCGCCGGAACGATCTCTCATCCTCGATGATCAGGATCGAGCTTTTTATGGTGGTTCTCATCTCAGCACCTCGCAGAGCATTATACTACTTTCTGGGGACCTTGAGGGTGAAGGTGCTGCCCTTGCCGACGGCGGAGGTTACGGTGATATCGCCGTGCTGCCGCTCCATGAATCCCCTGGCGATATACAGGCCGAGGGTGGCGCCCTCCCCCGCCTTGGGTCCGCCGCTGAGGACCTTCTCCTTCACGAACAGGGTCTCCAATTCCCTGTCGCTCATCCCCCTTCCGGTGTCGGTAACCTCGATGGTCCCGTATTCACCTTCGCTCCCCGTCCTGATGGTTATCGACCCATTATCGGTGAACTTGAGGGCGTTGTGGATGATGTTCCTCAGCGCTTCCACCAGCTTCCCTTCGTCTGCGATGACAACGATGTCGGCGGCTGTTTCCTCCAGATTTAGGGCCAGCCCCTTGTCCCTGATGTCTGCGGCGTAGTCTTTGAGGGCCAGCTCCACTATATCTCTGAGTTGTACCGGTTGCAGGTCTACCGTCAGCACCCCGCGTTCGATCATCGAGATGTTGAGCAGGTCGGATACCAGCCGGTAGTTCCTGTTGCACAGCTCGCGCATGTCTGCCAGGTACTGTGCCTGCTTCTGCGTCAGGTCGCCGGCCAGCCCCCCCAGCATGTTCTCTATATAGGCCTTGACACCGGCTACCGGCGTCTTCAGCTGGTGGGAGACCAGGGAAACAAAATCGGTCTTCATCTGCTCGATCTTTTTACGCTCCGTAACGTCCCTTATCGCCACGATGAAACCCGCCGGATTGCCGAGGCCGTCACGGAGCATGGCGCCGATGGCTTCAGCATCGAACTTACGGCCCTCTTTATCCACCGCCGTGTACTCTACTGTGGAGCCGTGCTCCTCCGTAATATTCCTCAGGTTCTCCTCTATAGCCTGGGCACGGTCCCTCTCGGCGATGAAGTCGAAGACGCTGTGTCCCATGATATCCGCCTTGTTGTCGTAGCCCGCCATCTGGAGCGCAGCCCTGTTGGCTTCCAGGACCTTGCCGTCCAGGTCGGTAACGACGACCCCGTCGCCCATGGATTCGAACATGAAACGCAGCTTCCCTTCCGATTCGCGCAGCGCCTTCTCGGTCAGTTTAAGCTCGGTGATATCCATGGCGCTGCCTATGGTCGCCCGCTTCCCCTTGTATCCGATCGATGCCACCTTCTCCAGGAGCCAGATCGGCTCGCCGCCCTTCTTTAAAAACCTGAACTCGTATGGCGTGTCCCTCTCCCCCTTCAAGCTGGCTATGGCATTCTTGATGCTCGTTTCCCGGTCATCGGGGTGAACGTAGTCAGGTGCGTACGTGCCGATCATTTCCTCGCTGGTGTATCCCGCTATCTGGGTGAATAGGGGGCTGACGTACACCCACTTCCCATCCTGGACGAGGAATATGCCGGTGGCGGCGCTCTCCAGCATGCCGCGGGATATCTCCTGGGACTCGCGCAGCTGCTGGTAGGTGGTGAAGATCTCGTCGTACAGCCGGGCGTTCTCGGCGGCTACCACCGCTTGGCCGGCGAGGTGCTTCAGCGGCTCGAGGTCTATCTCGGAGGGGTCTTCTTTCTCGGTAAGGGCGATGATGCTGCCGATATACTGGTCGGCGACAAACAGGGGTACGCTGACGATCGTCTTGGACTTGAGGAGCTTCTGCACCGCGTCGCATTGCTCCCTGGTGAGGGGCGGTTCGCCTATCTCGTAGAGGTAACGCGCCACCATCACCTGGCCGCTCAGCGCGTAGTCCATCCCCCGGGAATAGCCCTTTATCAAAGGCATCTCCATCGCCGCGAAAGGACGCTGTATGGCGCGCTCCACATCGCTTATGAGCTTAGCCCCCCCCTTGCTGAAGAATGCCGTCCCCTTGAGCACATTTTTCTCCCGGTCGAGGGCGAGGACATAGGCATGGTCGTATTCCAGGTTTTCGACCACCGCCTGTGCCACCAGCTGCAGCACCTCTCCCAGGTCCAGGCTGCGCTGGATGGAGGCGGTTACTTTCTGCAAAGCGAGGAGTTGATTGGTTCTCTGTTCCAGCTGCCTTTGCCTTCTTCTCAGCTCCCGCTCCACCCCCGCCCGCTTGGCGTCCGCCATCTCCAGCTCGGCGACCTGGCTGCGCAATTCCTTGATCTGTTTGACCAGCTGTTTC
>CAYUWM010000062.1:0-1215 GCA_964448395.1 uncultured Dehalococcoidales bacterium | reverse complement strand
TGGTCGGCGATGAGTTTGGCGTTCACGCCATACGCTATCTTGGCCTCGTTGGTGTAGGACACCATCCCACCCTTGAAGTAGGCGGAGCTGCCGGGGACGTCGGTGACGGTGCTGGCCAGCAGCCCGCCGGTGCACGATTCCATGACGGCGAGGGACAGCCCTTTATCGATAAGCAGGGCGCCCACCAGCCCCTCCAGCGTCTCGCCGTCCTGCCCCCACACCGTGTCGCCGAGGAGATTGCGCACCTCGGTCTCGCGTCCGGCTATCATGTCCCAAGCCTGGACCTCGGTCTGGGCCTTGGCGGTGAGCCGCAGGTGGATGCCGTCGGTCTTGGCGTACACCGCCAGCGTCGGGTTGCTGGACAACATCAGGTGCCGCACCGCCTCGCCCACCGCCGCCTCGCCCATGCCCAGCGTCTTGACCGTCCGCGACACGATGACCTCTCCGCCCAGCGTCTCCCGCAGCCGCGGCGATACCTCCTGCTCCCACATGCGCTGCATCTCTGCCGGCGGGCCGGGCATGGCGATGATGATATGCGGTACATCTGTTTTCAGCCCCCTCAATCCCAATCCCCCTGAATCCCCCTTTACAAAGGGGGGACTGGGGGGATTTTTATGAGGGGCACCCTCAAACTCCCGGCAGGAAGTATCCTGCACCTCTACCCACCAGCCGGGGGCGGAGCCGCGGGGGTTGGGTATCGCCTTAGCGGAGGGGATGAGCATGGCCTGCTTCACGTTGCTCTCCGGCATGGGGAAGTTGCGACTGGCGAAGAAATCACGCAGTGTGCGCTCCAGCCCGGCGTCGACCTGCAGCTCCTCGCCCAGCACGGCGGCGATGGCCTCGCGGGTGAGGTCGTCGTCGGTGGGGCCCAGGCCGCCGGTGGCCAGCACCACATCGGAGCGCTCCAGCGCCCGCCCGATGCACTCCCGCAAGCGCCCCATGTTGTCCCCCACCTGGGTGACCCACAGCAGGTCGATGCCCAGCAGGGGCAGTTGCGAGGCGAGGTAGGAGGCGTTGGTGTCGGTTATCTCGCCCAGCAGCAGCTCGGTGCCGATGGAGATTATCTCAGCCTTCATTTTTCGACCTCGACGCGGGGTTCGTCATGGGCGGACGCACACGTTGTATATCGACGATGGGCAACGGAACAAACCGGTCGTTCGCTTAAGGCAGCCGCGCCCCGTAGATGTCGTCGTTGCCGTTGCGCTTGTCCTCCCA
>CAYUWM010000061.1:0-8016 GCA_964448395.1 uncultured Dehalococcoidales bacterium | reverse complement strand
TCCGGAACCCAGTTCGACCCCGAGCTTGTGCAGGCATTTATACGCGTTTCTAAAGAGCAAAAATAGATTGCGTAGCTATCTAAACCGTGCGACTAATATGATGTGATTTAACATTCTGCCGTTGTGTTTAATGGACTATACAGACGTCCATTTTGTTCAATTAGCTAGGCTAAAGGACAGGCTGAAGGTTCTGTCTATTGTTCCCCCAGCTCCACCATCTACTGCAGTTATAGTGTCAGGAAGTTCTAATAAACACGCGAGGGCAGTTGCTTCGCTGTGGGGAATTATAGCTTTAATCCACTTTGTGGTTATCGAGGCTCTCTTTAAGCAGTTCGATCTCCTGCAACATCTTCCTCTGTCTCAGGTATAAGTAAAGCACGTATCCAAAAAATATTGTCCATATAATGCAGCTATGATTCACTAACTCGATGTGCGTTATCCGGGAGCGACATGTCTGTGCAGGGGCCAACGAGTGGGCACTATTGTCGGCTCTGCCCTGATATAGGAAAGGGCCGGGAGTAAACCCCCAGCCCTTTCTTAGCATCGATCTCGCAATTTACTACTAGGGCGACCACGATGGGTAGAAGTCGTCGTAGTTGAGGTTGTCGGTGAGTCTGGTCTCCCCGCTGCCGTCGGGCTTGATGAGGAATATCTCGGCGTCGCCGTCGCCGTCGCGGTAGGTCGTGAAGGCTATCTTAGTGCTGTCGGGGGACCATGCCGGCTGCGAATCCTTCTGGGAGGACAGCTTCTTTTGTCCGGAGCCGTCGGCGTTCATCACCCACAGCTCCGACTTGCCGCTGCTGTCGGCAGAGAAGGCGATTTTGGCGCCGTTCGGCGACCATGCCGGCTCGGCCTCGTCGATGGAGTTGATGGTGAGCCGCTGCTCGTTCGAGCCGTCGGAGTTCATGATGTATATCTCCCAGTTGCCGTCGCGGTTGGACAGGAATACTATCTCGGAGCCGTCCGGCGACCACTGGGGGTATTCCTCGCCGGTGTTGGTGAGTATCTGCGGGTTGGAGCCGTCGGCGTCCATCACCACGATCCCCCGCTTGCCGTCGCGCAGGGAGGAGCAGGCGATCTTGGTGCCGTCCGGCGACCACACCGGCTGCTTGTCCTTCTCAGACGATATCCTCTGCTGGTTCAGGCCGTCGGCGTTGACTACCAGCATCCCGCTGGTGACATCGCGGTAGGTGGTGAACAGTATCTTGCTGCCGTCAGGAGACCAGATCGGGTAGTCATCCTCGCCGGTGACCTCGATGACCTTGGACTGCTGGGAGCCGTCGGGGTTCATAGTGTATATGCCGTAGGCGTTTATGCGATAGGAAATGAAAGCGATCTTGGAGCCGTCCGGCGACCACATGGGGGCCCAGTCGCGGTACTGCTTGTTGTCGTTGGTGATGTTCTTCTGGTCGGTGCCGTCGGCGTTCATGGTGTAGATCTCCATGTTGCCCAGCTCCATCCATCGGTCGGAGAGGAACATTATCTTGGGCTGTGTCGTCGGCGCCGTCTGCGTGGGGGCTACCGTCGGCGTCACTGTCGGCTCCGCTCCGCCTCCCCCGCCGCAAGCTGCCGGCACCAGCGCCAGCGCGGCGATGATGAGCACGATTGCCGTTATCTGCCAGTTTCTGCGCATGACCCACCTCCTGTAGTATCTATGCAAAGGGCATTATATACCCTTTTGGCTGTATGTCAAGCTGCACGCTTGATTTTCGCTCCATTGTGGCATATAATCCCGTAATCCTCGATTAGAGGGGAGTAGATATATATATGTTATCTCTATGGAGAAGAGGTGTTAAATGGCTAACGATCCATTTGTAGGCACGTGGAAACTTGTATCGTACGAGGTGAGGAGCGCGGACGGGAAGGTGATATACCCCTGGGGGGAGAGGCCGGAGGGACGGCTGATGTATGACGACGGCGGGCACGTGTCGGTGGCGATGATGGCGCAAGACCGGCCCAAGTTCGAGGCGCGGGAGCTCAAGTTCGGGACGCCGGAGGAGAAGATCGCCGCCGTCGATAAGTATATATCCTACGCTGGCAGGTACGAGGTTCAGGATGAGAAGGTGGTGCACCACGTTGAGGTGTGTCTGTTCCCTAACTGGGTAGGCAAGGACCAGAGGAGGAATTTCAGGTTCGAGGGCAACCGGCTGTATCTGAGCACCGACCCCGACCCGCGCGACGAGAAGCTGAAGACGGGCTACCTCATCTGGGAGCGGGTCTAGGAAAGACGAAAGAGCCTGCCACCGCGGCAGGCTCTTTTTATAGGTCTTTAACTAACTATAACGATACGGCGGCTAAAAGGTTAGGGCGGTCAGTAAGGCCGCGATGTATTTATTGAGGCGGTGGGCGTCACGGTAGCGTTGACGCTCGCGTTGGTGGTGGGGGTGGGTGTAGGCGTGGAGATGGCCGGCTTGCTGCCGCGCTGCGTCTCGATGGTGTTGAACACCGCCTTGTAGCTGGTCCACATCTGCACCCGGGCAGTGGCGATATCATCCTTGGAATTGGTGGGCGCCTTGGCCTCCGCGCTCACGGTGAGGTCGGTGTCCTTGAAATAGTTGCGTCTCAGGTTCTGCTCCAGCTGCTCCAGCTCCCCGTCCTCCTCCTGCTCCTCCTGTGCGATAACGACGGCCAGCTCCTCCACCTCCTGCAAATGCCCCTTGAGGTCCGAGGTGAGGGCCTCGATGCTCTCGGAGTCGATGTCGGGGGACATACGCTCCATCTCGGTGACGCGGCGGCTGGCTAGCTCGGCGTGCAGGTCCGCTTTCCCCGTGTCGGAGAAGGTGAAGGCGAGCTGTATATCCTCGAAGGCCAGCTTCACCGGGTACAGGATATTGCCGGGGACGCTGTCGGAGGAGGCGGCGAAGACGCAGCCCCCGCAGAAGATGACGGTCAGCACCGCTATTATGCCCATGCTGGCCCACTGGGGCATCCAGTCGAAGAAGGACAGGCGGTTGGCCCTGGCCTGGCGCTGACTGGCCTCCATCCGCGCCCGCACCTGGTCGGCAACCCGCGCCTTTAGCTGGGGGGATGGCTGTATTGTTTGCGAGGCCTCGCGGGCGACTATGACCGCCCGCAGCAGTGGCTCGAGGCGCTCTGCGTGCTGCGGATAGCGCTGCAGACACTGCTCCAGGCTCTCCCCCTCGAGCAGCGCGTCGATGCACTCGCTGAGTATCCGCTTGAACCCTCTACCCATCATTTCTCTGTTTCATCCTCAAATACTATCCGCCGCAGTTTCACCACGGCGTCGTGCTGCAAAGCCTTGATCGCTCCCTCTCTCTTGCCCATCACTCTGGCGGTCTCGGCGATGGACAACTCACTGCCGAAGCGCAGATATATAACCTCCCGCTGCATCTCCGAGAGCCGGTCGCATGCCGCTGCGAGCTGCGCCAACGTCATCCTCTGCTCGGTGAGCGATACCGGATCATCGGGCGCTACGGTGATCGCCTCATCCAGCGGCACTTCTGCCTCCTTGCTCATCTTCCTGTACTGATCGACGACCTGGTTGTGGGCTATCCTGAACAGCCAGGAGGCGAACGGTAAACCTTTCCAGCGGTAGGAACCGATGGCCTCGGTGGCCTTCAGAAACGCCTGCTGGGTCAGGTCCTCCGCATCGGCCCGGTTTCTGACCTTCAGCGATATGTACCGATATATCTTGTCAAAGTGCGCTTCACACAGCATGGAGAAAGCCTCAGCATCGCCCCGCTGCGCCCGCAGGACAAGGTCCTCTTCACTGTGCACCGGATAACCTCAAAATCACGTTCGGATGATACCCGGTGCTAATTATATCCTATTTATGGATATAACGAAAAAGACGGCTGCAGGTTAGGCGTCTGATAGGGCTGCTACCGGGTGGTTCGAGGCTGGCTGAAGATGATAAATGTCGGCTGGTTTCGCTCTACGGATCGCCTGTGTCACCCGACACGGTGAATCTGGCCACCTGAGGCGACTCTAGAAACTCCCATTCACCGCGCACGCCGCGGTGCAGGGCGGCGACCTCGACGTGCAGCATGGCGATGCCGCAATCTAGGCGCTTGGAGAAGGTGAATTCGCGCCCGGGGATATCCACCGAGATGGTTATACTGTTCGGCTCAAGGTGGAAGCGCCACGGCTGACGGTTGTATGCCGAGGGGGCAAGCCTGGCCGCCTCCAGCGCCGCCCTCATCCACTGCGGCCATTCGGTTTCCTCCAGGCCGCTGGCTAAATCCGAGAGCGGTTTACGCTGGTGTGCGCGGACCACGGCCGGCAGCAGCTTCTCTGCTAAGGTGAAACTTTGAGGAGCATAGCCTATCGGCGAAACCGCAATGATGCTCTCGTTTCGAGCCAGTTCGACGGTGGCTGAAGCGAACTTGCGGCGAAACGTGCCGGCCACCCAGCAGGTGGCGAGACCCCTGGCAGTCGCCTCCAGGATGATGCCTTCTCCCGTATATCCGACCTTCTCCTGCACGTGGGGATCATCCATGTAGCCGATGAAGGCAATGAAGGCGGTGGCGCCTTTGATGATGCCGTAGCTGCCTTTCATGCCTCCGAGAACTGCGTCGGCAGCGTGTGTTACCAATTCAGCGCGTGCTTGGGGGAAGGGGTGGAACCCGCGGCAAACTTGATGGATGTGAGCGATCATGTCCGGCTCGAGCGGAAGAGAGCCGTACCGGCGGCGGGCCCTCCTGACCGGGAAGGCGGCGTTCCAGTCTTCAGCCGGTATATCCATCGTTGCATGCCTATTTTGATGGGGGTTGCTTCCTAACGATGGCCGCTACCGGGCAGATGTCGGCGCACAGGCCGCAGCCATCGCAGTCGGTGTCGGCCAGACGGTCGCCCCCGAAGGGTATTACAACAGTCCGGTCGCCGCGGAAGGCGTAATTGAGCGCCCCTATGCCCCGCTGTTCCAGGCAGGCCCATATGCACTTTCCGCATACGATGCACTTGTTGGGGTTGAGCATTATATTCGGATGGCTGTCGTCAACCGGGAGATCGCGATACTTGGCGCGGAAACGCTTGGGCTTGAGCTTGACCTTGAGGAACGCCGCGTTGCGCTGGAGATCGCAGTTGCCGTTGGCCGGGCAGTTGGCGCAGTCGACGGGATGAGATGCCAGGATCAATTCCAGCGCTGTGCGCTGCAGACGACGGACGTGCTCGGTATCGGTACGCACCACCATGCCCTCTGCCACATCTTCGGTGCAGGCTGTAACCGGCTTGCTGCGCCCCTCGATCTCCACGAAGCACAGGCGGCAGCCGGTGTGGGGACTGGCATCGCGTATGGCGCACAGATTGGGGATGTGTATGCCGGCATCAAGCGCGGCGAACAGCACCTTTTGGCCCCGCTTCGCCTGAACGGCCCGGCCGTCGATGGTAAGATTCACTGTTTCTTTACTCATTGTCCTTTTTTCCGTTCGCAGGCCTCGGCTCCGATGGCGGCAGTTCGCTGAGCGGGGAGATTCTTTCGATAGCGTTGTACTGCGGCGGGCATGCGGTGACGCAGGTGCCGCACTTCACGCATTTTTCCTGGTCGATGACCTTGATTCCCTTCTTGCCGCTGAATACGGCATCGGTGGGGCAAGTGCCGACGCAGGCGTCGCAGGAGCGCTCGCATTTCTGAGGAACGATATAGAAGGCGGTCAGCGCCTCGCAGACCTTGGCCGGGCAGCGTTTCTCATCGATATGGGCTATATACTCGTCCTTGAAGTATCGTAGGGTGGTCAGGATCGGGTTGGGGGCGGTCTTGCCCAGGCCGCAGAGAGCACCTTCCTTGATATCGACCGCCACCTCCTCGAGGAGCGGCAGATATTCCGGTTTACCTTCGCCTATGGTGATGTCTTCGAGGATGTCCAGCATCTGTGCCGTGCCCAGGCGGCAGAAGGTGCATTTGCCGCATGATTCATGGCGGGTGAAGTCGAGGAAATAGCGGGCGGTGTCCACCATGCAGTTGTCCTCATCGAGGATCACCATGCCCCCGGAGCCCATCATTGCTCCGGCGTTGGTAAGGGAATCGAAGTCGATGGGCAGGTCCAGCAGGCTCTCCGGGATGCAGCCCCCAGACGGCCCGCCGATCTGCACCGCTTTGAATTTGCGGCCGTCGGGGATACCACCGCCGACATCGAAGATAACCTGTCGCAGTGTGGTGCCCATGGGGACCTCGGTCAAGCCGGTGTTGAGCACTTTCCCCGCCAGGGCGAAGACGGCGGTGCCCTTGGATGTCGGGGTTCCGATATCGGCGAACCAGTCCGCGCCGTTAGACAGTATCGGAGGCAGGTATGCCAGCGTCTTAACGTTGTCGATAAGAGTCGGCTCATCCCACAGGCCTTGGGTAGCGGGGAAGGGGGGGCGGTGGTGCGGCCATCCCCGCTTGCCCTCGAGAGATGCGATCAGGGCGGTTTCTTCGCCGCAGACGAACGCTCCTGAGCCGCGCATGGTCTCGATGTCGAAGCTGAAACCGCTGCCCAGTATATTCTCTCCGAGGAGGCCGCACTCCTTGGCCTGTCGGATCGCTGTCTCGATTCGTTCGACAGCCAGGGGATACTCGATACGGACGTAGATGTACCCACTGTGGGCACCCACGGCGTAGGCGGCGATTATCATGCCTTCGATAACCGAATGGGGGTCGCTCTCGATGATGGCGCGGTCCATGAAAGCCCCGGGGTCGCCCTCGTCGGCGTTGCATATTACATATTTGGTGGTACCCACGGAGCCACGACATATTTTCAGTTTCTCGCCGGTGGGGAATCCGGCGCCGCCGCGTCCCCTGAGGCCGGAGCGATCGATTTCAGAGATGATTTCCCCGGGTTCAAGCTGGAGCGCTTTCGCCAGTGCGGCGTAACCATCGTTGGCGATGTACTGGTTGATATCTTCGGGGTTTATATGGCCGCAGCGCCGCAGGATGATGCGTTTCTCATGCCGGAACCTGGGCTGGTCGAAAATGGTTGGGATCAGGTCGTTCTCCTCGAGGGCGCCGAGGGCGAACTCAAAGCAGGGGTCGTCTCCGAGGATGTAATCGGAAATGAGCCTTGAGGCTACCCCCGGGGTGACGTACCCATAGCAGATCGGTGGGTTGCTCGGCTTTTTGATTACCACAAAGGGATCAGCGTAGCAATAGCCCATGCACCCTACCTGGCTCAGCTCGGCATCGATGTGTTTCTCTGCAAGCTCTTGCTGGAGGGTATACAGGGTTTCCATCGCGCCGGCAGCCCGTCCACAGGTAGCGGTGCCGATGGTAATACGTGGTTTGGAGCTGTTTGCCAGGGCCTCCCACTCGGATGCAGCCCTCAGTTGAAGATGCTTGAAGGTCGCTTCTGGCGATTTATTCAGGTTCCTCTTTGCCATTTCCCTTTCGTCTTTCGAGGTCGAAGGCAAGAAGGACTCCCTTGACCCTGGTCGGTGATACGTGCCCTTCGACCTGTTCATCCACCACCGTCACCGGGGCCATGGCGCAGCAGCCGACGCAGGCTACCCGTTCCAGGCTGAACTCCCGGTCTGCGCTGGTCTCTCCCTGTTTGATATTGAGCTCCCGTTCCCACGATTCGAGGATCACTTTACCGCCTTTTATCTGGCATGCGGTTCCAAGGCACACCTTGATCTGGTGCCTTCCGGGAGGTGTGAACCGGAACTGGTTGTAAAAAGTGGCGACGGAATACACTTCACTCCCCGGAATCCTCAGGTAATCGGCTGTCTCCAGCATCGCCTCGCGGGGGAGATATCCGAGCGTGGTCTGGGTTTCCTGCAAAATGCGTATAAGCTTACCTCGTTCTCTGGGGTATGACTCGAGGATTGAGCCCGTTTGTCTCTTTATATCCGCCTCTTCAGACATGAAATGGATTCCAAAAGGTACAATGATCGAAGCCCTGTGAATCTTATGTGGCTTTATTATACATTAACGTTAGTCCTGCTGTTAAGTCTTGATAAGGCTTTACACCGATATATATTTCTGCTAGAATGTGTTTTGGCTTTTCGGTGGTTTGAGCGAGGTGGACCCACCCGTTCCCATCCCGAACACGGAAGTGAAACGCCTCAGCGCAGACGATACTG
>CAYUWM010000060.1:0-8062 GCA_964448395.1 uncultured Dehalococcoidales bacterium | reverse complement strand
GCCCAGGCACTCAGCAGGTCTGACTGTAGCGCCAGCCGGTTCCGGTCGCGGCAGGTAAGCTGGTAGACCGGTTCCAAGCCTCGCTCGATTAACCGGGTTGAAACGGCCAGCGAGCCGACACGTAGAACTGCGCTCTGCAAATCAGTGACGTTAATAGCAGTTACATGATCTCGCAACATCTCGGCATCATGCAGGCATTGATCCAGCTTGACTCCCTTAGGCGGACCGATTTCCCCGGTGACCACAAATTTCCCGCTTTCCAGCGCCTTTTTTAATCCACTCATAGTTTCGTTTTAACTCCTCATTTAGATTTGATGCCAGTCTAACCGCGGCTAACGATCTTCTGCTCTCCGCCGAGCGACTTGAAGGTCGCTTCGCCGTCGCCGATGGTGAGGGAGCGCGGCCTGCTCCAGCGGGAATTGTTCTTCGGTTCCCTGTATATATCCATCTCAGCCAAGCGTCCAAGCGCCTTCAAGCGGTCATAGATCAACTGCCAGCCGCAGTCACGGTCCCGGTCCACCTCACACTTTCCGTCCTTCGCCCCGCCGCATGGGCCGTTAAGCAGGCTTTTGGCGCAGAGCGTGACGGGACACAGTCCGCCGGTATACTCCACGACACATTCGCCGCATAGAGAGCAATATTCGGTGATAAAATCATCGGTCACTGTCTCACCGCCGAAGATGGTGTCACACCCGGGATGAACCATGCCGCCTTCGGTGGCATCCATCACGGTATGAAATCCCTGGCCGCAGGCTAAAACCAGGAAAGAATCCGCTGCATTAACCTGTTCGCCATATTCCTCCTGTAACACTTTCTTGGTGTTAGAGAGCTTACAGAGAGACATCCCTTTGGGCTGGGGTACACACCATCCGATTACATTAACCCCTTTTTGCTTCAGACGATTCGCCATCTCCTCAGTCTCAGGGATACCTCCCGAGTGACACTTGGCTGCGCAGTTGTCGCAGCCTACGATGAACACCTTCTCGCCGGGCTTAAAATACCCCTGAATCTCATCAATAGCTTTCTGGATCGTTGCGTGCATACAAATCTCCTTTTCTGTTTGAGTTCGTTGTCACTGTAGATTGGACCTTATATGATACGGTGACTATTACTACAAGGTTTAAGCAACTGGCAGCGGCGCTTAGACCAGAGATATTATACCCTAGGGGGGTATGATTTATCAATGCCTGATTATGTGGAGGGTAAGTATAGACAGAGATGGGGATGGACCAGAGGACCATCAGGACGCATCTCAAG
Organism: uncultured Dehalococcoidales bacterium; assembly: GCA_964448395.1. Lineage (GTDB taxonomy): Bacteria > Chloroflexota > Dehalococcoidia > E44-bin15 > E44-bin15 > CAYUWM01. The sequence goes on along the minus strand of CAYUWM010000060.1, from coordinate 6,805 downwards.
ATCATCGAGCTGCATCATGCCGGGGTGTTCGTTGACGGTGATGATCGGGAGTTCTGCACCAAAGAAGGCATCTCTTCATTGGCCAAAAAGCTCGGCCTGAGTGAGATTAAATTAGAGCAGTAACAGTATAGATTTCTCGTGCAGGATAACAGGCTTCAGCGAATATTTTTATCCTGCCACTGCTCCTGCTGTATCATTTCTACTTCCTAGGCCTGCAGTGGTTCTAATCGCTGCTTAGTGAACACTTTAACCTTCTATTGAATGCTAAACAATATGTCAAAGGGTGCAGTTTGAACGTAATGTCTCTAGGGAGAGAAGAGAGGCTGAAGGATGTTTTGTCTACCTACTTTTGCTAACATTTTGCTAACCAAGTGGTTAGCAGCCTTTCGTATGGGGTGATATTCCCAGATACGAATCACCCTTTTCTTTGTAAGCAAGTGTTCCTAACATCGTATCACTATATTGCAGTATTCTAAGGGGTTCACTCCAAATATGCACTTTAGTGCCGCAAATGATGTGATGAACAATCCGACGTACAGGTCAAAGGATAAAATCAGCGGTACTATTATCAATACCTACGTGAGGGTCATCAAAGCGTTCCAGAGTAGAGCAACTATCGATCAAACTACGCCGTACGTCCGGCCGCTACCGGCGTTCCACCCCAATAAACTCATTCGCCGCCTGCGATTACATTTAGTGTTGACATAAACCATGTAGTGATTTATAATAATCCTCGGACCTTATTATGAAGTTAAACGCAATGCTCGGCGCTGCCGGGCTATTTTTAATGTGGGGGATGCCCCCTGATACTCCCCTCGAATAGCAAGGGAAGCAAACGGAACTGCAGTCGTGAGTGAGTTTATGGGATTGATAAAACAAGAGAAGATTCGAAATATCGCCATCATCGCGCATGTCGACCACGGCAAAACGACGCTGGTCGATCAGCTGTTTCGCCAAAGCGGAACGTTTCGCGATAACCAGATCGTCGCAGAGCGCCTGATGGACTCTATCGACCTGGAGCGGGAGCGCGGCATGACTATCGCCTCCAAGAACGGCGCCTTTGCTTATAAGGGGTTCTGGGTGAACATCATCGACACACCGGGCCACGCCGATTTCGGAGGGCAGGTGGAACGCGTGCTGGGAATGGCCGACGGCGCCCTGCTGCTGGTGGACGCCCAGGAGGGCCCGATGCCACAAACGTATTTCGTATTGAAGAAGGCGCTGGCGCTGCGCCTGCCCATCATCGTGGTGGTGAACAAGATCGACAAGCCTGCGGCCAGGCCTGAATGGACGGTGAATCAGGTGTTCGACCTGTTCGTGAAACTCGGGGCGCCGGACGAGATACTGAACTTCCCTGTAGTATATACCTCTGCCAAGGAGGGATACGCCGTGGATGATCCGGCCGCGGTCAGGGAATCGCTGACACCCCTGTACGAGAAGATCATCGCGCATATCCCCGCGCCCGGCGGCTCGCCGGATGCTCCGCTCCAGATGCTGGTCAGCTCCATCGACTACTCACCGTATCTGGGACGGCTCGGCATCGGCAAGGTAACCGGCGGGTGTCTGAACATCAATCGCGATATCGTCATCGCGCAGCGCGACGGCTCGCTGGTGCCCGCCCGCATTTCCAAGCTGTACCGTTTCGGAGGGAACCACAAGGTTTCGATAGAGGAGGCCAGAGCCGGGGAGATCGTAGCCGTGGCCGGCATGGAGGATGTTACCGTCGGCGTTACTTACACCGACGCTGAGAACCCGCAGCCGCTGCCGCCTGTGGCCATCGACCCTCCGACCATTTCGATGGATTTCGTTCCCAACAACTCGCCTTTCGCCGGGCGCGACGGCAGGTTTGTTACCTCACGCCACCTGAAAGACAGGCTGTACCGCGAGACGCTGAGCGATGTGGCGCTGTCCGTAGTGGAGCTGCAGGATACCCCGGGGTTCAAGGTATCGGGCCGCGGAGAGCTGCACCTGTCCATCCTTATCGAGCGCATGCGCCGGGAGGGCTACGAGTTCCAGGTGACCCGTCCCCAGGTGATAATGAAGATCGAAGACGGCGCGATGCTGGAGCCGTACGAAGAGCTGATCCTCGATGTTGACAAGCAGTATATGGGCACAGTGATCGATAAGCTGGGAGCCCGCAAGGGGCGCATGATCGAGATGGTGCAGGGAGAGGGGATGACCCGACTGGTATACCGCATTCCGACCCGGGGGCTGCTGGGATTTAAGTCGGAATTCATGACGGATACCAGGGGAATGGGCGTTATGAACTATATCTTCTCGGGATACGGCCAGTTCGCCGGGCAGATGAAGAACCGCAAGCACGGGGCGATTGTTGCCAAGGATGCATGTACTACCGTAGCCTATGCCCTGTTCCATCTGCAGGAGAGGGGCACGCTTTTTTTGGGCCCGGGGGTAAACGTCTACGCCGGGCAGATCATCGGCGAACACTGCCGCGATAACGATCTGTATGTCAACCCCGGCAAGGGGAAGAAGCTGACCAATATGCGCGCCGCCGGATCGGATGATAACGTTGTGCTGACGCCGCCGATTGAGATGAGCCTTGAGGACTGTATTACGTTCATCAACGACGACGAGCTTGTGGAGAGTACGCCCAAGGCCATACGGCTGAGGAAGAAGGGGTAAAACGGGACACGATCCATCGGTGAAAGACGCTTTGACGCCCCCATGTGACTGCGGTTCAAATTGATTAGATAAGACCAAACAGAACGCTATCTCGTTTAATCTAGATACCTCCCAACAGTTTCAAGGGGAGTCACCAGCATCATTTTTCGGACCGATATCCTTCACTTCACCCCGCATAGACAACCTGAAGTTCCGATTCCCACCCGCTTTAAATTCTGATAGAATCAAGAGGGGATATTGATTATGAATGCAGCAGATGGAGCCTCAACGGGACAGTCACAGGTATATTTGGTAACGGGCGGCGCCGGCATGCTGGGGCGCGCGCTGGTGTCACAGCTGGTGGAGAAGGGCAAGACCGTCCGCATCATAGATATCGAGCCGGCGCAGGACGAGCGCGCCGAGATTATCGTGGGCGATGTACGGGATGCTGACGCCGTCAGGAAGGCATGCGATGGCGTGGATACGGTCATCCACGCTGCCGCCGCCGTATGGGACTCCAATCTACCCAACTCCATCTATAGTGAAACCAACGTGAACGGTACTCAGGTAGTCATCGATACCTGCGTCCAGCTCAAGATACCGCGTCTGATTTACACCAGCACAATGGACGTAATCATGGACAGCGTGCATGGCCATCTCGATGCCGACGAGTCACTGCCGTACCCGGCTAATCCGGGAAAGATGAACTGCTATGCCTACAGCAAGATGCTGGGCGAGCAGGCGGTCCTGAAGGCAAACAGCCCCGCCTTAGCGACATGCGCCCTGCGGCCCGTGGGCATGTTCGGACCCGGCGACAAGTACCACCTGCCGAATATCATCAAGAACGCCAAGCATGGTGTCAACATCCGCCTGGGGGACGGCACGGCTCAGTTCAGCCACGTCTTTTCCGGCAACGTGGCCCACGCCCACATACTGGCAGCAGAAAACTTGGCGCCGGGGTCACCAGTGGCTGGCCAGGCATATTTCATTACCGATGGCCACGATGGTAACTTCTTCTCCTTTATGGACCCCTTCTTGGAATCACTGGGCATACCAGTGCCCAAGAGGTCTATACCGTACGGTGTGGCAAATGTCTTGGCGTGGTTCAGCGAGAAGGTGAGCCCCAGGTCCAACTTCAACCGCTTCTCGTTGTACTGCATCTGCCTGGATCATACTTTTGTCCACGCAAAGGCGACGCGTGATTTCGGTTACGAACCGAGGTATTCAGCTAAGGAGGCATTCGAGATTACCCTCGAGTGGTTGAAAACTCAAAAGTTTTAAGGCGAATAACTTCCCTCGGAGCAACACTGGGTAACACAAATCTCATGTAAGGATCAGCTATTTCATCCTTGAACAATGAAGTCCGGTTTAATTTCACATGTAAGGCTCGTAAAGTTTACTCACTTGTTGACATAAACTGATGATCGGTGGATCGCGCTCAAGTCAGTATTCTCACTGTGCCAATATTGCCGGGCGTCGTCAGGCGTACAGTCCCGGCGTTGACCTCTAACTGCTCTATATCTCTTTCTCGCGCATCACAAAGAAACGCCTCCTTAACAATGCGGTCGCGCATGTTAAGCGTAACAGGCGCCCCCTGCGAGATGAGCGTGGAAAGACGAGCGATGATCCCATCGCCCCTAGAAGCAGGCTTCACCGCCGTGACGATGACATCAGGGCGATCGGTAGTCACAACGAACTCGGCGAGCTCGCGCAGTTCGGCGTGACCTGTCGTATCCCAAGGACTATCCACGATGCTGCGGGCAAACACCGGGATGCTATTGTCATGCCAATCGCCGGAGGGGGTGAACAAGATAGCGTAGTCGAAGGAATGGGTGGAGTGCTCGTGACCGGTTGCCGGCATCGCTAGCAGCGGTAGGAAGGCAAACGCTCGCTCTCGGGTAGCATTACGCAACGCTATTATCTCCAAGCGGCCATCCGGCTGACACGAGACGGCACTGGGCATATCCAAGCAAAGTGCAACACCACGGCCGTCAATATCATCCTGAGTATGAACGAAACGTTGTAGCGACCAGAATGTTGGGGAATATAATTTCTGGAGAGGACGAACTATGACACTACCGGGAGTATCCATTACAAGCTGGCTGGGTGAAAGCTCTGTGTCGAACCGTAGGTTTACCGTCCTGCGATCAGCAGCGCGCCCCTCTACCCTGAAACGGACCATGGGAGAATCGCTGCGGAACCAGAGAAAACGTTTGATAGTCTCGCCATCGAGGTGCGTTTCACAAGCAACCTCTATCCCATCATCACACTCTCGAACCTGCAGCTGAGCCGACCGATCGCTTGCCCGGTCGGTTTCCTTGAACACACCTCCGCGGTACTCATGGCCCATCCGCCACAGGCCACCCGAGTCCTTGTAACTAACGAGGTCATTAGATACCCCCTTTAGCAATGGCATATCAGTGACCGGACACCAGCCGCGGACGATGCCGCCACCTGCTTCTTCATCAAGTTCTACGGCATAGTGTGGCGTTCGGATCTCGATCTTGCTGCCCAAGCTACGCCACTCCGGAAGCCGCGCCCATCTGCTCGTGGGGTGCTTATGCTCTTCCTGACAGTAATCTGGTGCGAGCCGTGTGACGGCCTCACTCGCCGATGCGATAGACCGCTCGAGCCACGGTTGTTGCTCGATGCGCACCACCCGATCCGGCGATGTACCAGTAATGAAGTCGTGATGGTTGGAGACAACTGCGTCCCACCAAGCATCCTCGAGCTCCTTTGCGATGGTTTGTTCGGCGCCGTCGTTCTCAGGTAGCAGGGCTAACCGCTCAGCGAGCAGCAACAGGTTCACCAGCTCATGACATCGCTTCTTCAGCGTCGGGCGGGACGTGTAGAAGCCGGTCCAGTACGGGTTCGGATCAAGCTCCAGGACTGGCAGCGAATCGCGGTAGCAGTCGACGAGGGCCAGGTAGTCATCGAGCCCAGCGTTTAAGGCCCAGATGCCGGTCGTGGGATAATGAATGCGGTTGTACCGGTCGAGCAGGGCCACGAGATCGGGAATCGGGCTGACGAAGTCGAAGCCTATCGGGCAGAACAGGTACGGAGTCCGAGCATAGGGAGCGAGACGGGCGGTATATCGTTCGATTTTGCCAGCTACGTTGCGGTCAGAGCGGTCGGGAACGGCGACAGGGAAAAGGTACACGCGGCTGATGCCACGGTAAGCCAGAAGGTCACCCTGGCCGTAGGTAAACGCGTTCCAGTGACACAGAACTTCGGCCCCGTCCGGGCCACGCCAAATGAAGTCAAGGGTGCGTTCCTCCTTCATAAGCAACGCAGCGCTCGAGCCCGGCCGTGGAAATCGCCCCGGCAGCTCATAGTCGGCACCGATGAAGAACATCCCGTCGATACGGGTGATAGCAGCCAAGTCAAAGCCGACAGCTTTGAGGATAGACGGAAGTGCAGGAGAATGGCCGAAGCTATCGGGAAAGTAGGCGACCCGGGGCTCTTGTGTCATGCCGTTGGCACGCAGCCACTCCTGGCCTATCAGAAAGTCGCGCAGGATGGACTCCGTATCGGGCAGCAGCGTGTCCGCAGTGGTGACGCCGCTGCTGGTGAGACGCAGACGGCCTTCGTTTACAAACGTTCGGATGACGTCACGACGTTCTAACCGCTGCTCCCAATACCTGCGTAGGAAATATACACTTTCGATTGAGTAGATGCGGCGTGGGTTACGGAGCAGTTCGCTGATGGCACGGTCCAGATTGGGCTGGACGAATCGTAGAAGGTATTCTTCAGATGTATGCAACCAGTTAGGGTCCCAGTGGCTCGATTCCGCAAAGACGATCACCTGCTCGGCATCGTCGGGAATACAAAGGCGACGGCGCATCGAACTCTCGTGCGCCTGCACCGAAGTACGCCGAGTGTCATTATTCTTCACCATCGCTCAAATTGGAGGGGGGCATGATTGCCGGAGCGTATATTCGCCAGCAGCATTATAGCACAACCAACTTGCTGGTCTGGTTACTGCAACTTCATAGATGCCCTCAGCAATCTTGACGGCAGCGGCCATAGGTTATACTATTGAGTTGATCAAAAAATGTTGGGCGGGATATAAAAAAAGGAGTTCCTGCTTAGTCAATTTTTGGGGGGAAATGGGAACCTCTTTAGGTTAAAATAGCTACGGATTTGCGGGGGTAGCTCAGTTGGTAGAGCTCCTGCCTTCCAA
>CAYUWM010000059.1:0-8278 GCA_964448395.1 uncultured Dehalococcoidales bacterium | reverse complement strand
GGCGAAACGCAGTGGAACCGGGAGAACCGCATTGTGGGGCATACCGAGATCGGGCTGAACTCAACCGGACATCGCCAGGTGGCGTTGCTGGCACGGGCGCTGGCCGGGCAAAAGGTCGATGCACTCTACTCCAGCCCCTTGCGACGTGCCGTCGAGACCGCTAACGCAATCGCCAAACAGAATGGTCTGGACGTGGTGACCGATGATGCGCTAAAGGAGGTGGACGCCGGGGAGCTGGACGGCATCACTATAGAGGAAGTTGTGCGACGCTATGGGAACTTCTGGGAAGAATGGGTCAAAGGGGCAGGCACGCTGAGGATGCCCGGCGGGGAGACCATGGGCGAGCTACAGCAGAGGTCCTGGTCAGTGATAACTAGAATTGTCAATGATCATCCTGATGGTAAAGTGATAATCGTGAGCCATACGCTCACCATTTTAAGCATCTTAACCACTGCGCTGGGGATGCCTCTGGAGGATTTCAGGAGGTTGCGGCTCAGCTTGGCCTCGGTAAACACGCTGGATTTCAAGGGGCGTGTGACCTCACTCGTCAGTTTTAACGATACCTGCCATTTGATGGGAATGTGATCGATAAGTCACTGATGGCGGTCGTGAGATGGAGGATATAAAACAGCGTGTACTCCGGTTCATACAGGATGAAGGATTAATCAGCAGCGGTGAGACGCTGCTGGTCGGTGTCTCTGGAGGGCCAGACTCCGTATGCCTGCTGCACATCTTGGATCAGTTAAAGGAAACATTGGGGGTAGACCTGCAGGTGGCACATCTCAACCACATGCTCAGGGGGGCAGACTCCGACGATGACGCTGTTTGTGTGTCGCAGTTGGCATCGAATTTGGGCATCCCGGCGACAGCGGAGCGGGTAGATGTGGCAGCTTACCGGGAGGGGCGTCGGCTGTCGGTTGAGGAAGCGGCGAGAGAGGTCCGTTACGATTTCTTCGCTCGGGTGACGAGGGATATAGGTGCCGGGCGCGTCGCTTTAGGGCATACTCTCGATGACCAAGTGGAAACCATTTTAATGAATCTGCTGCGGGGTGCCGGTTTGACGGGGCTGAGAGGCATGCTGCCGGCTGCTTCACTGCGCATGGGTAACCTTGAGGTGGAGGTGATAAGGCCTTTGCTTAGGGTTACAAGAGAGGAGACGGAGGGGTACTGCTGTCAGTTTAAGCTGAATCCACGTATCGACCTCTCCAATTACTCTCAGGATCATACCAGGAATCGGGTGCGGCATGAGCTCATCCCGGTCCTCAAACGATATAACAGAAACGTAGATGCGGCTCTAATACGTACCGCTGAAGCCGCCGCTGACGCGATATCGTTCATCGATGGAGAGGTGTCTGCAGTATGGGATCGGGTGGTCACGGAGCAGCCCAACGGACTGCTGGTCGATTCTGAAGCACTGTTGGCTCTCCACCCGGCACTGCAGAGACACCTGCTGCGGCAGGCCGTTTCTAAGGTTCTGGGCGACCTGGTAGATATCCAGGCGGTGCATATCGATAAGATGGTGCAGGCGCTCTCCAAGGCGGTGGGGAGGAGGATCAGCCTACCACGGGGGTTATCGTTTTCTGTAGGGTACAGGACCTGCCTGCTTTCTAACGGTGCCCTCGATTTGTGTCCTTTCCCCTCGATGGAGCAGCAATACAGGATCGCTGTTCCCGGCGAGACGGCCATCCCCGGGTGGCGGGTGAGCGCGCGCATCGCGTCTCCTTTAGAGGAGCGGATAGCGGGGTATACGGCGCATATCGACCTGGATGCCGTCGGGGAGGATTTGGCCGTTCGCGCTAGGAAGCCCGGCGACCGTTTTCGACCCCTGGGTATGGAGGGCACCAAAAGCCTTCAGGATTTCATGGTGGATGCCAAGATACCAAGATTGTGGCGCGGCCGCGTGCCGCTGGTTTGTTCGCCCGATAGTATTGTCTGGGTGGTAGGCTGGCGCATTGCGGAGGGTGTCAGGGTCAACGATGCCACCAAACAGGTTCTGCGATTGGAGTTCGAGAGGGTCTAACCCCGTCCGATACGTGTAGCATCGACGAAGATCTTCATGAAGTCGGGATAGGTGCTCAGCTCTACATAACGAACATCACTGGCTATCTCATTAGCCTCATATCGCTTGTCCCGTGAGATTAAGGCGAGTCTGGCCCCGGTGCCGGCAGCATTGCCTACCTGGCGGAATTTGTCCGTAGTCAGTAGCGGCAGCATGCCTATCATCGAGCCGCTGGCGACATCGATATAGCTCCCGAAGGCTCCTGCAATTACTACTGCATCCAATTCTCGTTCGGTACACCCTGCCGATTGCAGCAGGACGTCAATGCCGGTGCGGATAGCACCCTTGGCCAGTTGAAGCTCGCGCACGTCGTCCTGGGTTACCGTTATCGCAGGTTGCCCACGCCGTTCATCCTCGGAGACAAGCACGAACTCGCGCTTGCCGTTAACCTCTCGGACTCTGGGATGGTCGCCCATCCTGCCTCTGCCGCTTACAACACCGATTTTGTATAGCTGCGCCAGGGCGTCCAGTATGCCGGAGCCGCATATGCCGGCGGGAGCAGCGTCGCCGATGGTCTGGTATTCGACCGTGTTTTCGTCAATCTCAACACGTTCTATAGCGCCGGGTGCCGCCCTCATGCCGTCTTTAATGTGGGCCCCTTCGAATGCGGGGCCGGAGGCGCATGAGACACAGAGGGATTCGCCGTTTCTCACCAGCGAGACCTCGGTGTTGGTGCCGATGTCCAGCGCCAGTACCGTATCGGGCGACCGGGTGATGCCGGTGGCAAGCAGCATGGCGACGTGGTCGGCGCCGACGAAGCTGGCGATATTTGGCAGCGTGTGCACGCAGGCGCCAGGGGCAATGCGGAGACCGATGTCGCTCGCTTTAACATCCATCGCTCCCTGAACAGAGGGCTCGAAGGGGGACACCGCCAGACGCTTGATGGGCAGATTTAGCAGCAGGTGGTGCATGGCGGTGTTGCCCACAGCTACAGCTTCCAGTATCTCCTCCGAGCTAGCGCCTATCTCGGCGCAGGTCTCGGTGGCTAGACCGTTAAGGGCATCAATAAGTGTTTCCTGCAACTTTCGCGCGCGTATCGGCGACTCTCGGGCATATACCAGGCGGGCGATGATATCCTCGCCGTGGGCTATCTGGGGGTTCATCACCCCGCGGGAGGCCAGCGTGCGGCCGCTGTCCAGATCGAGGATGTAACCCGCCAGCTTGGTGGTGCCGATATCCAGGGCTAACCCGATATGGCGATTATGGCGCGAGTGTGACAGAAGCTCGGGGTGGTCGGTGAACACAGGCGGGTCAGGGCTGACGGCCACCTCGATACCATCCACCTGCGTGCGCTGCGGTGCGGTCAGTGACTCGGAGGGCACGCGCAGCTTGCAGTCGCTGCGGGAGTATGTCTGGCAGGCAAGCCGGTAACCGTCATCCAGCTCTGGAGGCGATAGCGCTTCTTCCTCGCCTTTGGTCGGCGGTGACACTTCGCCGGCGATTATCTGCACTTTGCAGCGGTGACAGGTGCCCTTGCCGCCGCACAGGCTTACCAGATCCACTCCCAGTCGGTGCGCTGCCTCTAACAGTGATCGGTCGGCAGGGCACTCGCCACGCCGGCCTATAGGCTCGAAATCGACCGTGTATTGCATCGCTACTTGGAGAGCTCGTAGGTCTTGCCTGTACGTAGCATCGCTTCAAGGTTCTCCGGCTTGATGGCGGCGGGAAGCTCGCACCCGGAGGATAGGAAGAATCCGCCGTCACCGCCGACCTCGTCGATCAGCTTCTTGCAGTATGCCTCCACCTCTTCCGGTTTCCCCAGCGACAGCAGGGAGGCCTGCACGTCGCCGCTGAGGCACAGGTGGTTGCGCAGCACCTCCTTGGCGGCGAAGATGTCGCTGGTGCCGTCCAGCGCCAGGATCGCTGAACCCCGTGGCAGCTGCTTGAAATAGGGAATATTTCTATCCCAGCTGGTGTCCAGGTGGAACCAGGTAACGATTCCCTCAGACCACAGGGCATCGACGATCTCCTCGGTATAGGGCCACCAGAAACGTTCAAATATTTTGGGAGGGTAGAAGAAGCCACCGGCCCGCTCTTCGACCACCAGCGTGATGTCGTTGCCGAACATCTTGCTGCCGTTGATGGTGGTATCGATGAACTCGCGGGTCATCGCCTTCAATGCCTTATCTATCTTATCGGGGTTATAGTAAAGGTCCTCGGTAAATTTAACCATGGAGCGGCCCAGGGAGAGCCTAAAAAAAGGATGGGAGGTGAATGGAGAAGGGGGGTACATGGTGGACACCCCTCGCTTGGCCCACGCAGCCTTGCCGTTGATAAATATGGGGATCATAGCGGTCAGGGTATCGTTCAGTTTCTGCGGCGTGATATCGAGGATGCGGAAGATGAAATCGTCGGTCATGAACTTGACCCATCCTATTTCAGCTATGGTATCGTAATCTTCCGGTTTCAGGACCTCCTCTTCGAATGCTTGGTACGGGTAGTCATCGGGCAGGTCGAGGCCGGGGTATTTCAACCTCAGGCCGAGGGCCAGCGACATGACCGTCTTGATCATGAACACATCATTTGCCACGAGGCTGCCGAGGTCCAGATCCCACCCTCCAAAATCGTCGAACACTTTAAATATGATCTCGTTGGCTCTCTTTGGGTCGGTACAGAATTCGGCATGGGAGATACCGGCGATGGTGGCGAATGGGTCGGCGGTGGCGAGGATAGCGATGGGTACACGATCGGGCTTTTCAAGCTGGACGGCGGCCTGCACCCTCTCTTGGGAAGTCATCGTTTCGCTGCGCATGCTATTTCCCTCCCATGATGCTGAGGCAGTAGTCAACCCCTGCGGTTGCGTCGGTCGTCTGGAAGTCGGCCCCAATGTAATCTTTGACCCTGGGGGTGGTGACCCCTCCGCCGACCATGAGCTTGAACCGGTCCCTGAGGCCGGCCTCCCAGAGCAGCTCTGAGGCCTGCTTCATGCTGTCGAAGGCGCTGGTTATCAGCGCCGAGAAGCCGACGAAGTCCGGGGCGACCTCTCTCACCCTATCGACCACGAGGGCCGGGGTGACATCCACTCCAATGTCGTGGACATCGAAACCCTGCGACTTGAGTAGAGTGGAAAAAATATTTTTCCCAAGGTCGTGGATATCGCCTTTTAGGGTGGCTAGCACGACTGTGCCCAAAGGTTGCACAGGCCGTGCTTTCGACAGGTACGGATCGAGGATGGATACTGCTCCCTTGAATATCTCGGCGGATAGCATGAGCTCGGCAAGGAAGTAATCTCCTGCCTGGAACCTCTCGCCTACGATTGTCATCCCCCGGCGGCACTCGTCGAGTATCTGTATGGGGTCACTGTCCCTTTCCGCGCGGTCTTTGACCATAGCTAACGCCTTATCCCGCTCAAGCTCTACTATCGCCACACTAAGCTCACCTGCCATCTATAGGCCTCCTAATGATGTTCAATACAGGGTGTCACTTGATGGTGGTTATTATAGGGCAATACGCCTGCCTTGAAAAGGGTGATCAGTTCGATTAAGCGAATCGGAGCGGTTCAACAGCCTCGAGCCGGCTTCTTACGTCGCTCATGCCAGTCTATGAACTGGCTGATGGCCCGGGCTGCGCTATATACGGAGGTGTAGAAGGGAACGTTGTGTTTAACACATTCCTCACGGGTGATGTCCAAGATATTCAGGGCGAAGCGGCTCTCCGCGGTGTGAACCGCTACGGCCAGGGGTTTACCCGACTTAACGAACTCGTTCAGGAAGAGTACCCGCTGGTCGATGCAGAACTGCCTTATGAAGCTGTTTTCTTCGAAAGGCTCAATGTCGGGGGCGATCTGCCAGATGAACATATCGGTCTCTTTCCATTCCATGAAGGTTTTTATGACGGGGTCCCAGTCGATATGCATCTTGCCCACGTCCACGGGATTACGCAGCATACTGCCGGCGGTGGGGGCATAGCGCCTCAGCTCGTCAACCATATAATCGGGTATCGGCGGGAGATTTAGCCCGCCCCGCTCGCAGTCATCGGCGGCACGCACGCTGGGGCCACCACCGATACCTATAACCACCGCATTCTTACCACGGGGCAGTTTCATGAATTGAAAAGTAACCAATAGGTCGATCATCTCTTCCAGGTCCTGGACCCGGATCGCACCGGCCTGCCTGATGAGGGCATCCCAGACTGCGTCGTCGCCGGCCAGCGCGCCGGTGTGGGAGCTGACACCGCGGGTGCCCGCCTTGGTGCCTCCCTTCTTGATGAGGAGCACCGGCTTCTTGGACGCTGCCGCAGTAAGCACTTTCCTTAGACGGTGTCCGTCCTTTGTTCCCTCTATGTAGCCAGCGATGATATCGGTCTCCGGATCGTCGGTCAGGTATTCAAGCAGGTCACATTCATCGATATCGCTGGCATTGCCGTAACTCACAACCTTGCTGAAACGCACACCCCGGCTGGCTGCACCGATGGTTACGAGGAGGGAGTAGCTGCCGCTCTGGGCGATGAGACCCACCGAGCCTGACTCTGTGGGGAAGGTCGGGCAGAAAGAGATACCGCGTTTGGGGTAGTAGATGCCCATACAATTGGGACCCAGGATGCGGATGCCACCTTTGCGGGCGATCTCGACCAGCTCATCCTGCAGCTTGCCCATGCCGTCGACGCCGATCTCAGAGAAGCCGGAGGTGTACATGTGGAACACCTTGGCCCCCTTTGCGATGCAGTCTTGAAGGAGCTGACGCGTGGAGGATGCGGGTATGGCACAGATGACGTGATCCACCGGCCCGGGAATGTCCCTTACTGTAGGGTAGGCTGTTAAGCCGGATACCTCTGAAGCGTTGCGATTGACGGGGTATATATCGCCCTTGTATCCGAACTTCTTCAGTGGCTCTAGGAACATGATGGTGGCTGGGTTGAAGGTATTGTCGCTAGCACCGACCAGCGCTATCGAGCGGGGGTGGAACATGTATTCGAGTGACATTATTTTACTAGATTTTAGGTTAAATCTTGGCCGCCAGCCTGGCGGCCTGGTAGGTTGCAGCTGCGGCATCGCGGGGGACATCGCAGTCGCCGATGGTGTATACCTCGGGCACTATACCTTCCAGATCGCGGGCAAGGCCATTATCAGGGCGAGCGCCGACTGCCATGATCACCGTGTCGGCGGGCAGGCTGAAGATATCGTTTCCCCAGCCGATCACCACCTTGTCATCGGTAATCTCCACCGCCGCAGTGTGTATGTATAGTGGAACGCGCAACTCGATGAGCCGCCTCACCAGACTGCGGAAGGTCATGCCCTCCAGCTTGCTTCCGTTCTCCCCCAGATTCCTCAGCGTTACCAGGCTTACCGCTTGTCCCTGCTCGGCGAGCATTATGGCTACTTCCATGCCGATGAAGCGCCCCCCGATGATAACCACCTTGCCCCTGGCTTTAGCCTTGCCAGTAATGACATCGTTTGCCTGAACCACGTTTCTGCCGGAAGCCCCAGGTATGTCGAGCACCGCGGGCACGGCGCCGGTAGCTACCACTACTGCATCGGGTTGGAGCTCTATCACTTTAGCTCTGGTAATAACGACCCCCATTTTAACCGGGACCCCATCTTTGGACAGGGATCGCTTGAGGTATTCGGTGAACCTGGAGTAGTGCTCCTTACCCGGCTGGGCAGCGGCGATACCCCACTGTCCGCCCAGCTCACCGTTTTTCTCGTAAAGGGTAACGTGGTGCCCGCGCCTGGCCATCAGCAATGCTGCCTGCATGCCGGCCAGTCCGCCGCCGACCACCATCACCTTCTTCGGCGACTCCGCAGGCGGGAAGGGATATTTCCCCTCGCGGTACAGTGACGGGTTCACCGAACATGGGCCGAGCCCAGGGTCGGTCCTGATACAATTGTTGCAATACACGCACCAGCAGACCTCCTCGATCCGTCCCTCGCGAATCTTGTTGGGGAGTTCGGGGTCGGCGAGCAAAGGTCGCCCCATGCCGATGAAATCTATCCTACCATCGCTTACCAGCCTCTCCCCCAGCTCGGGGCTGATCTTGCCGGCAACGGAAACCGGCACCGATACCGCCTCTTTGATCTTCTCCGCCAGCGGGACTAAAGGTCCCTCCGCGTAGGGATAGGGGGGTATGCTCAGTGAAGCCCAGAACTCCAGACCAGAGGAGACGCTGATGGCATCGGCGCCCGCCTCCTCCAGTATCTGTGCCTGCTGCATGGCCTCATCGATGGTGACGCCGCCTTCCAGGTCATCGGTGGCGTTGATTTTTACTATCAATGGAAAATCT
>CAYUWM010000058.1:2892-8558 GCA_964448395.1 uncultured Dehalococcoidales bacterium | reverse complement strand
GCTCGGTGATATCGCTCAGGAAGTTCAGGGTGGCGGTCCTGCCCTTCCAGTCAATCAGCGTTGCGTTGATCTGAATCCATCTGGTGTTCCCGGCCTTGTCGATGATCCTGAAATCATAAATGGCCGATATCTCCTCACCCTGCATCCTTCTCAGATAGCGGTCAGCGACCATGTCGCGGTCGTCCGGGTGGATAAACTCGGTGAACGGCTTGAGCGAGATTTCCTCCGCGGAATAGCCGGTAATCTCCGCCGTTCTCGGATTGAAGAACTTGAGCATGCCATCCTGTGCGACCATTATAGCCTCGCTGGCGGTCTCAACCACCGAACGGTACCGCTCCTCGCTCTGCTGCAGCGCCTCCCCCGCCTGTTGGTAGGCAATCGCACTGCCCATCTGGGATATGGTAGACTCGATTGAGGTGCGGTTGAAAGCAGGCACCTCGTCGAGAGTATGAGAGGCGAGGTTCACACAGCCTATTAACTTGCCCTCATACAGGAGCGGAACGAAAGCCATGGCGCGCAGAGCTTCCCGCTTTTCTATCGCTGTCAGGGGAACTCCTAATTTCAGATGCGTGATATATAACGGTTTACCCTTTCTTGCCAGCCGCGCATTATCCGAATCCGCATCGTAGTGTGATACCGCGCTGACGAATTCAGCGGATAACCCTTCATGATAGCGCATATCCAGGGAGCCGGAGTCCTCATCAAAGAGGTAGATCCCGCCGCAATCCATCCCCGAAACCTGCAGCGCCGCATCAAAACAGACGGCCAGCACCTCTTCCAGAACTTTGGTGGTGCTGAGCGTAATTCCCAGGTCCCGTTGGATGCGGACAATCTCCTCCGCCCGGTTGCGCTCGGTGACGTCACGGGTGACAACCACGATCCCTACCGCGTTACCCTCGCCGTCCTCAAGCACGGTGGTGTTCCCCTCGCCGTCAGCTTTGCTCCCATCCTTTCGCAGCAGGACGTACTCCATCGTAGCGCCGCCGCGCCCCTCTTCCAGGGCCTTCACCATAGCCTCGATGGCCCCGGCGCGGGATTCCTCGGCGATGAGTTCCATGCCATGAATCCCTATCAGCTCATCCTTGCTGCTGTATCCGTGCAGGTGAACCATAGCCTCGTTGACATCTACGATGTTACCGACCAGATCGGTCAGGATGATACCGTCGGTAATGGAGGAGAACATAGTGCGCATCTTCTGCTCGCTCTCCTTTAGTGCCTCCTCCACCCGCTTGCGCTCGGTGACGTCCCTGACGATGCCCTGCACCCCCGCATACTCTCCCCCTTCCTGTATCACGGTGGCGCTGTACTCGATGGTGTGAAGTTCGCCGTTCTTGTCGATTACCATTGTTTCCGCGGTTAGCTCGCCTGCCTCCAGCAGGAGGTTCTGTAACTCCACCGCCGTCTTTTCCTGCCATTCCTCGGGTATCAGCTCCAGGAAATTCTTCCCGATCAAATCCTCCGGCTCGTAGCCCCATATCCTCGATGCGGAGTTGATGGAGGTGATGTTGCCCACGGCGTCCACGGAGAAGATCACATCCCTCTCTTTCTCAACGAGTGCCCGGTATTTCTCCTCGCTCTCTCTTAACGCCGCCTCCGCCTGCTTCTGTGCGGTAACATCCCGGAAGGAGACCAGCCCGGCGCTCCTGCCCTGATAGTCGATGACCTTGCCGCGGCCGCTGACCCACTTCACATCGCCGTCCCTGGTCAGCGTCCTGAATTCGACCGTCTCCCCCAGGTTCTTGCTGAACATGTCCTCCGCCAGGGTGGTGAACGCCCGCTCCCTGTCCTCGGGGTGAACGTGTTCCAGAGGGTCGATCTGGCTTATATCGGTCCCGGGATCGAACCCGTACATGCGTATGGCGGCCTCGTTGGCGAGCACTGCCCTCATCGTCTTGGCATCGATGACCACCATGCCGTCGATAGTGCCCTCGAACACCGCACGGTAGTTCTCCTCGCTGCGCCGCAGCTCTTCCCCGGCGCGCTCGCGCTCCTCCCCCTGCTCGATGCCGTGCAGGGCGAAGGCGATATCGCCCGTCATCTCGCGGAACAGCGACAGCTCCTCTTCATCCACCGTTATATTCGCCGGCACCGATACCGCCAGCAGGCCGTACACCCTGCCTCCATGCTCCAGGCGGACCACCATCGCTCCCCTGTCTTGGTGCTTCTCCGACAGGGGGCAGTCCTTGCAGGCCTGTTTCGCATCTTCTATTAAGATAATCTCCGACTTCTTCAGCGCCCGTTTGGCACACTTGGTCAGCTTGCCCTCTTTCAGCAGCCTGGCCACCGGCTTGAAGTCTTTGCCCAGGCCGGTCTCGGCGCAGGTTACCAGCGACCCCGACTCATCGCGGAGGGCGGCCCAGCAGCTGTGGTAGCCGCGGGCCTCGGTGAGGTTGTCGCAGATGCCCTGCAGCAGGCGGGTGCGGTCTTTCTCCCTGATTATGAGCTGGTTGACATAGCGGATGGCGCGCAGGACGGCGTTCAGGTGCTCTACCCTCTCCTCCGCCTGCCTGCGTGCTGTCTCCTGCCGCTCTCGCTTCAGCCTCGCATCGAGCACGGGAGCGATGGCGCCGCCGATGGTTTCCAGCAGTGCGATGTCCTCGCGCGTGTAGGCCGTTTTTTTGTTGGCGACCTGGATCAGGCCTATAACCTCTCCCTGGTGGATGAGCGGCATGGAGATGTGCCGCTCTATCGGTATGTGTCCCTCCGGTACGCCAGTGGAAGGTTCGTTTGAAAAGATGGTGCGCTTCTCGCGTATTGCGCGCGGCCAGCTGCTGTCGCCCCAGGTCTCACGCGGGAACAGGATGCTTTTATCCGGGACCTGGCATTTCTTCCACACCGTCCGGGTCATCGTGGGGACAACGAAGTCCCCCCTCTCGTCAAGATAGCCGAAGACGCCGTGCTTGCTCTCCACGGCCTCAAGTATTATGGACAGGACCTTACTGTACATATCTTCGTCAGATACTATGAGAAATACCTCCGCGATTCGATTCCTTATTCCCAACTCTCGCACGTAGTGCTTTAAACTCTCCTCCGCCCGCTTGCGCTCGGTGACATCACGCACGACGCTGATCAGGCCTACAGGATCCCCTGATGCATTACGCAGTAATACGGCGCTGGCTTCAACCGGATATTCCCGGCCATCCTTATTCAACAACCTGTACTCGGTTACAATGCTTTCCCCTTGGCCAAACGCTTTCATCATGCTCTCAAGAGCTTTATCCCGATCCTGTTCAACCATGAAATCGAACCCCTGCTTGCCGATCACCTCTTCCTTGCGCCAACCACCCATTTGACACATCGCATCATTGGCGCTTACAATTATGCCCTCCATATCGGTGATGGTTATGCCATCTCCTATTGTCTCGAGCGTGGTGCGCAGCATATCCTCGCTCTCCGTGAGCGCCTCCTCCGCCTGCTGCTTCTCCCGCACCAGGAGCTGCTTATCCAGGATGTTCACGACGGTGGTCAGCACCTCATCCATGTTAAGGGGCTTGGTGAGATAGGCCGCTGCTCTCCTGTTCAGCGCCTGCACCGCGTTCTCCACGGAGGCATAGCCGGTGGCCATGACTATCTCCATATCGGGGTTCAGCTCTTTGAGGGGAGCTATCAGGTCTAGCCCGTCGGCATCGGTCAGCCTGATATCGAGGAGCACCAGGTTGAAGGGCTTCCCCTTCGCCTTCTCCAGCGCCTCGCCGCCAGTACCGGCGGTGTCGGTCTCGTAGCCCTTCCTGCCCAGTATCAGCGACAGGCTCTTGCAGGTGCCCTCGTCGTCGTCAACGATCAGGATGCGTTCTTTGTCTTTCCCTTTACTCATCGCTTGCCCCCGGATACGCTAATTCGCCTTGCGCTGACCCCCTCTTATCCGGTTGATTATATCGAGCAACTGGTCCATATCGATGGGCTTATACAGGCAGGTATAAGCCGAGTTCTGCAGCGCCTGGTCCACCAGCTCGGACATCTCCTGGCGGTAGGCGGTCATTATGATGGCCACCGTCTCCGGCCTGAGCTCCTTGATGGCCAGGTAGGTCTCCAGCCCATTTATAGTGGGCAGCTTCATGTCGATGATCAGGACATCGTGGTCGTCCATCTTGGCGGCGGCGATGGCCTCCTCGCCGGTGTTGGCGACTTCCACCCGGTATTTCATCTTGACGAGGATGTTCTTCAGCGTGGTGCAGGTTGACGGATCGTCGTCAATTATCAGGACCATCATCCCCTCGCCGGACGAGCGCGCCTTCTCCACGATATCGATGACCTGCGCCATGTCCAGCGGCTTGTACATTATCCCGTAGGCCCCTTCCCGCAGCGCCTGCTTTATCATGTCATCCACCGAGAAGGCGGTCATCATCATCACCACCGCGTCCGGCCTGATACTCTTGATCCTGCGGTGGGCCTCCACGCCGTCCATGAACGGCATCTTGATGTCCAGGAATACCATATCGAACGGCCTCTGGGTGACCATCTCGATGGCCTTTGTCCCGTCCATAGCGATGGATACGTCGTAGCCCTTATGCCTCAGGATCATAGCCATGCTCTTGCACAGGCTTTCATCGTCGTCCACTATCAGTACGCTGGTTTCCTGTTCCATTTCACCGCTCCTTCCCGCCGTTGCCCGACGCCTCTCTATCCGTCACTTCCCGACCTCTCTCTAACCGTCATTGCCCGACCTCTTCCAATTGTCATTGCCCGACTCGATCCCCGTTTTCACGGGGACGCAACCCAGAGCCACCACTCACCCGCTGGCTCATCCGGTCAAGCCGGACGATGACCCCCCTTATGGCTCCTCATCACCCCTTCTCCCCGGTGAGCGGCAGCTTCACCGTGAACGTGGTGCCCTTGCCCTCCTCGCTCTGAACCTCGATAGTGCCCTTGTGTCTCTCCACCATGTCCTTAGCTATCGGCAGCCCCAGCCCGATGCCCTTGGCCCTGGTGGAGAACAGCGGCTCGAATAGCTTCTCCAGATTCTCTCCCGGAATACCCTCCCCCGAGTCCTCTATTGATACGGCCACCTTGTCGGTGCCGACAGCCTTCGAACTGATTGTCAGCCGTCCGCCTTGGGGCATGGACTGCACCGCGTTGAGGATAAGATTGCCGAACACCTGGCCGAGTTGGACATGGTCGGCATTGATGGCCGGCAGCTTATCATCCAGCCGGCTCACTACCTCCACACCCTGCGGCACGTCGGTATGGGACAGCGCCTCCCGTATGACCTCGTTGATATTCACTGCATGCAATTCGGGAGGCATGGGACGGGCAAAGCTGAGGATGCTGGTGATTATCCTGTCGGACCTGTCCACCTCCCTGTTTATGATATCCAGCGATTCCTTCAGCTCCGGCTCCGGCTGCTCGATGATCATATTGATGAGATAGGCGGCGTTCTTGACCGCCCCCAGCGGGTTGCGCAGCTCGTGGCTCACGCTGCCGGCCAGTTGTCCCAGCGCCGCCAGCCTCTCCTTGCGCATCAGCTCCCCCTGCGCCTCTTTCAGCTCCCGGGTGCGCTCCTGCACCAGCTCCTCCAGGTGCTCGCGGTAGCTCTCTAGCTCCCTGGTGCGCTCCTGCACCAGCTCCTCCAGGTGCTCACGGTATCTCTCTAGCTTCTTCTCCATCTTCCTGCGCTCGGTGATGTCCTCAATGGCGAGCAGGATCATATGAGTATGGTTGCCCTCCTT
>CAYUWM010000058.1:0-2792 GCA_964448395.1 uncultured Dehalococcoidales bacterium | reverse complement strand
GCTCGGTGATGTCCTCAATGGCGAGCAGGATCATATGAGTATGGTTGCCCTCCTTGTATAACCGCCGCGCGTTCAGCAGCATCGTTTTTCGCCCGATTATTTCAAAGTCGTGCTCCACCAGGAAGTCATCGAAGGAGGACTTTTTAGGCAGTATCTCCTCCAGCAGTTCCCTCAGGCGAGGGATGTCCCACTGCCGATCACCGATTTCGTAGACCATTTGACCTACTGTCTCCTCCGGTGAGACCTTAAACGTTTTAAGGAAGGAGCGGTTGGCGGATATAATCCGCAGGTCGTCATCGAGCACCAGCAGCGGTTCGCGCACCGTCTCCACGACACTCTCGGCGTACTCGATAGCCTCCTGAGCTATCCCCTCCGCGCGCCTGCACTGGTCCTCCAACGCCTCTAAATCAACGATGCGCTGATGCAGTTTTGCCAGTTCATCCAGCAGCTGCTTCTTGGTTTTATTTGTGTCCCCCAAGCTCTACTCCTAAAGCAATCGTTATCAAGATATAGGCATAACTTCAGTCATCATCCTCGTCGCTGGCCACCCCAACGGCCCGGCAGAACGCCTCCACCAGCCCGGGGTCGAACTGCTTATCGGAGCACCACCGCAGCTCCTCCAGAGCGTCCTCCTGGGACAGCACTTCCCGGTACCCCCGGGGCGTGGTCATGGTGTCGTAGGCGTCGGCTATGCACAGTATCCTGGCGCCGAGGGGTATGGCCTCGCCTTTCAGCCCGTCGGGGTATCCCGTGCCGTCGTACCGCTCGTGGTGGTGCCGTATCAGGGGCACCAGCGGCGCCAGCTCCGCTACGAACCCGACTATCCGCGCCCCTTCGGCGGCGTGCTTCTGCATTATGGCCCACTCCGCCCCCGATAGATTATCGGGCTTGGTCAGGATAGCATCTGGCACGCCCAACTTGCCGATATCGTGCAGCAGGGCGGCGGCGCGTATATCGGATAATGCTTCCTTAGAGAGGCCTGCGGCTTCGCCTATCGTCTCCGCTATCTCGGCAACCCCCTTTGAGTGGGTAAGCGTATACGGGTCCTTGGCATCCACCGTTGCCGCCAGGGCGATTATCTGGTTCCTCGTCGCTGTGGTGAGCACCTCCGCCGGGATCATCTCCACGTGGCCGGAAGAGTCCGCCTCCAGCTCGGCGACGCGCTTGCGCAAAGCCTGCACTTCACTGATGAGCTGCTCGTTGGTCTTTTCGCTGTCGTCCATATCGCCTCCTGCAGGTCCTGGTGGGATAGTTTTGTATGTAAGCTCGTATATCGCTTTATACTACTATATGCGTACGTTGTCAAGTTTGCCCTGTACAGTCCGTGATATTGCATAAAGACAACGCACCCCACTGCCGCGCAGGGTGCGTTTGGATACTGATTGCCCCTCTGAGCCCTTATAAGCCCGATGCCATCTCGGTCCTGTATTTCCCCAGTTCCTTGGCGTGGTACATGGTGATGTCGGCTATGGCCAGCAGGCCGTCCGCCGTCTCGGCGTCGCCGGGGAGCTGGGCGATGCCGGCGCTGAACCCTAGGGGCGTCTTCAGCGATTTGTACCGCACCTCCGACACCTGCTCCCACTTTGTCCTGAGGCGCTGTATGACCCTTCCTGCTTTGCATGCGTCGGTTGACGGGAGGATGACAGCGAACTCGTCGCCGCCGTGGCGGAAGGCGACATCGGTCTTCCTCAGCGTCAGCCTCATCGCACTGGCGAAATCCTCCAGCGCTACGTCGCCGCTGACATGCCCGAAGGTGTCGTTGTACTGTTTGAACCCGTCCAGGTCGATTATCACCAGTGAGAAGGGATGGCCGTAGCGCTGGGTGCGGGCCGCCTCTGCATCGAGCACCTCGTACAGGCGGCGGCGATTGAATAGGCCAGTCAGCTCATCGGTTACGGATAGCTCGCCAAGCTTCTCCAGCAACTGGGTGTTCTCGATGGCGACCCCTATTTCGCCGCCGATGGTCTCCATCAGCTGGATATCGCCGGGCGAGAAAGGTCGGTAACCGTGCGCGAAAAGGGTCATCACTCCCAGCGTCTTGCCCTTGGTTTTAAGCGGCACGCCGATGATGGATTGCAGCCCCTGTAGCCTGGCCGATGACCGTGGAGAATGATTTGGTTTGTCATTTCTGAGGTAATCGGGGACGATCACTACCTCGCCTGTCTCCGCCGCTTGACCGGTGACCCCCTCTCCCACCTTTATACTGCCAGAGCGTTTTTTGAACGTAGAGCTTAACCCCTTGTAGGTAGCTGCAGTGAGCACACCGCCAGCTTCATCGGCCAGCCATATCCCTCCGGAGGACATGCCCGTAACATCGAGCGCGCTGTCCAGCGCGGCGTTCAGCATCTTGTCCATGCGCATCGGCCGGCTCAGAACCCTGGCGATGTCGTTTATGGCCCTGAGCTCCCTGTTGCGCTGCCTTATAGCCTCCTCCGCCCGCTTGCGCTCGGTGACGTTTCGTTCAACGGCGATGTAGCCAGACGGGTTGCCTGCCTCGTCATGCAATACGGAAGTATGAATTTCGCACTCTACCTTGCCCCCGTCGGCGGTTTTTACCGCCCACTCAGACATGCTGAGGGGTGAACCTTCAAGTAGTGCTTTCGCCAGCTCGTTCACCACCCGCTCCCGGTCCTCTTCAGCGATGAACTCAATGCCGTTCTTGTTGAGGACCTCATCTTTGCTGCTGAATCCAGCTATGCGGACAGCGGCTTCGTTGGCCTCAATGATGTTGCCGTTCACGTCGCTGACTACAATACCATCCTCGATAGACTCGAACAGGATATGAAGCTTAT
>CAYUWM010000057.1:4779-8995 GCA_964448395.1 uncultured Dehalococcoidales bacterium | reverse complement strand
CCCTTGTCGGTCATGGTCACCAGCTTGGACTTGCGGCTGCCGCGGTACGCCGAGCGCTTCACCAGCCCGTTGCGCTCCATGCGGTCCAGCAGGCCGGTTACGGTGGGGCGGCGGCGCATCATCCAGCGCGCTATCTCGGTGGGGGTCGCCGATTCGCCCAGCCCGTCCACCACGGTCAGCAGCGCCAGCTCCATGCTGGTGAGGCCGAACCCCCTGATCTGCCGGTAGCGGGCATTGAACAGGGCGGCGTGCGTCAGGTGGATGAGCAGGTACAGGTTGTAGTTGCTGTCGAGGAACGGCACGTACTTGCGGTAGGCCGGGTCCCGGTCACGCTGGCTCGCTTCTGCCACTATCGCCTCCATATCCTGCTATCGGTATTAATATCGATACTTGACAACCAGGGGAAAAGCGATATAATTGTTAGCATACTAATTATTAACACGCTAACCATTATATCACAATAACAATACCATATCGGCCATTGGCCATCAACCGGATAGAATGTGAACTATGGGGCAGGAGAAACAGGTGCCCGCGGGTAACGGTGAGAAACAGCCGGGTTCATCGCCGGCGGGCAGGAAGATAGCGGTAACCGGCAAGGGCGGCAGCGGCAAGACGATGCTCACCGCCGTGATGACCGGGCTGCTGGCACGGGAGGGCGGCCGCAGGATACTGGCCATCGATGCCGACTCCGCGGTGAACCTGCCCTACGCCCTGGGGATGGATGCGAATCGAACCGTGGCCCAGATACGGCGGTGGATAATCGAGGATCCGGCGGCCAGGTCCGAGATAGAGGACCGCAACATACGGGAGGTGATGGAGGAGGCGCTCGAATCGGGAGACGGCTTCAGCCTGCTGGTCATGGGCCGCCCAGAGGGGCCGGGGTGCTACTGCGCCATCAACGACCTGCTCAAGTACGGGATAGAGCGCCTGTCGAAGCAGTTCGACGTCACCCTGATCGACTGCGAGGCGGGCCCGGAGCAGGTGAACCGCAGGGTGGTGAACGGGGTGGACAGCCTGATAATCGTCACCGATGCCTCGGTCAGGGGGGCGCGGGTCGCCGGCTCGATAATGGGCGTCGTGCGCGGCGATGCGGAGTTGAAGCCCGCGGAGACGGGCATAGTGGTCAACAGGTTCAGGGGCGATGACCGTCTGATAGTGGAGAGCGCCAACGAGTGGGGCGTCGAGATACTGGGGCGCATACCGGAGGACAAGAACGTGACCGAATACGATGCGGCGGGCAGGCCCATAATCGATCTCCCCGACGGCTCGCCCAGCGTCGTCGCGGTGACCCAGATATTGAAGAAGATATCTGCCCTTACGTCGCCGATTTGATTCATCGAAAGAAGGTTCTTTACTTATGGGCGCACTGGAAGAATTGACCAAGCTGGCCGGCGAGCTCACCAACCCGGCCGTCCGGGAGTGGAAGGCCAGCGGCAAGAAGGCGGTGGGCTTCTTCTGCTCCTACGTGCCCGAGGAGATTCTGTACGCCGGCGGCATCCTGCCGTGCCGGGTCAGGGCGCCGGGATGCGCGGGCACCACCGACGCCGACGTGTACCTGAGCCACCTCAACTGCACCTACATGCGCGCCTGCCTGCAGTATGCCCTCGACGGCAGCTATAGCCACCTCGACGGGCTGGCCTTCACCAACAGCTGCGACCACGTCCGCCGCATCTACGACATACTGCGGGAGATAAGGCCTGGCGATTACCCACTGCTGCACATGATCAGCGTCCCGCACAAGAGCGACGAAGACCTGATCGTCTGGTTCAGCGAGGAGCTTGGCGCATTCAAGGAAATTATCGAGAGCACCTTCGGCGTGGAGATAACCGAGGCCGGTCTGAGGGATGCCATCGCGGTCTACAATGAGAGCAGGGAGCTGCTGAAGCGGCTTTACGATCTGCGGAAGGGAGATAAGCCGCCGATCAGCGGGGCTGAGGCGCTGAGCGTGATACTCGCCGGCTACTCCCTGCCCAGAGAGCAATATAACGATCTGCTGCGGCAGTTGCTCGAAGAGCTCGAATCGAGAGAGGGCATATCGGGCTATCGGGCGAGGCTGATGATAGCCGGCAGCGGCGGCTTCGACGACCCGGCGTATATCGATGTGATGGAGGAGCTCGGCGGGCTGGTGGTGACCGACAGCCTGTGTTTCGGCAGCCGGAGCTTCTGGGAGCCGGTGTCGGTCGATGGCGACCCGCTGCTTGCCATCGCCCGGGCGTACCTGGAGCGCCCATCGTGCCCTCGGATGGTGGACCGGGTGGTTGAGCGGTGCGATTTCGTGAAGCGGATGGTCGCCGATTTCAGGGTTGACGGGGTGGTGTTCCAGCGTATGAGGTACTGTGATCTGTGGGGTGGCCAGCTCCTCTATTTGGAGAAGGATCTGAGGGAAGCCGGCATACCCATGCTCAGCCTGGAGCGTGAATACGGGATGGGGGGCTTGGGGCAGCTGACGACGCGGATACAGGCGTTCCTGGAGCGGATCGAGGGGTGACAGCGATGGCAGAGAAGAACGTACTCAAGTTCGCTGCGGACAACATGACCTCGATACGGGACATGGTGCGGGAGCGGTTCGGCGAGAAGCACCCGGAGTGGGCCTGGATATACGACCTGCTGGCGGACTACAACCAGCAGGTGTGGAACGCCAAGGAGGCCGGCCAGCCGCTGGCGTGGATCAACTTCGGCGTCCCCGCGGAGCTGTTCTGGGCGATGGACATCGTGCCGGTGGTGACGGACGTGTTCACCGGCATGCTGGCCGCCTCCGGCAACGCCAGCCGCTATATCGATATAGCCGAGCAGCACGTTCCGGACTATATATGCTCCAACAATAAGGTGTTCCTCGGGGCCGTACTGTCGGGGGACATACCCGTGCCGGATGTGTTCGCGCACCCGGCGAACCCCTGCGATTCCAACGTGGCGACCTACCCGGTGATCGCCGCGCACCATAAATTCCCCTATTTCTGCATCGATATGCCGTACTTCACCACCGGGCGCAGCGTGGAGTATATATCCGGCGAGCTGAGGAAGCTGGTATCGCTGCTGGAGGAGATAACCGGGCGCAGGATGGATATCGACCGGCTTAAGCAGACCATGGAATACTCCAACCAGACCCACGAGTACATACTGAAGACCAGCGAGCTGCGACAGGCGGTGCCCAGCCCCTACTCCAGCCTGGAGGCCATCTCCGAGTACGGACTGGTGCTGAGCCTTGCCGGCACCCCCCAGCTGCCCGATTACTGCAGGCGGAGGTATGAGCACACCAAAGGCCGCGTTGAGAGGGGCGAGGGGCACCTGCCACCGGGGGAGGAGAAGATCAGGCTGATCTGGATTTACGGCGCGCCGGTGTTCGACTTCGGCATGTTCATGTGGCTGGAGAAGCAGTACGGGGCGGTTTCGGTGGCCAACATGAACAACAACTTCGTGATGCAGCCGGTGGAGGATATATCCAGCTACGACAGCATCCTCGACGGCCTGGCGCGGAAGGTGACCCTGCTGCCGATGACCAGGGAATGCGGCGGGCCGTGGGAGAACTGGCTGGACGCCACCATGGACCTGATACGGAGATACAAAGCGGACGCCGCCGTGTTCGCCGGGCACGTCGCCTGCAAGTCCAACTGGGCGGTGATGAAGCTGGTGAAGGACAAGCTTTACGATGAGCTGGGGATACATACGCTGATACTGGAGATGGACCTGTTCGACCCCCGGGTCACCTCGTCAGAGTCGCTCCGGGCCCAGTTCGAGAGGTTCTTCGACATGGTACTGCAGGAATAGCGTATAATATCGGCGCGACAGGAAGCGATGGAGGGAATCGATGGTACAGAAGGATGCATACCAGGAGCTTTTCGAGAGGTACGCCAAGGCCCCCGGCATCTCGGAGATGGCCGACTCACTCATGGAACTCCTGCGCCTGCAGTTCACCCCCGAGGAGGCCGCGTTAGCGCTTAAGGTGGGCGCCCGGGGCAGGAAGCTGGCTGAGATCCAGGAGCGGAGCGGCATCGAGGGGAAAAAGCTGAAGCGGATGCTTAACACCATGGCGGATAAGGGCACCATGTGGATCGATCCGGGACAGGATGACCCCGACTACCGCACCATTGGGATTGCCGGCCCCGGACTGCTGGAGACCGGCGGGTGGGGCAATATCCGCTTCCCGCACTCGGTACAGCTGATGCAGGCGCTGCACCGGTTCCAGATCGACTTCTCCAGGGAGTGCCTGCCGCGG
>CAYUWM010000057.1:0-4679 GCA_964448395.1 uncultured Dehalococcoidales bacterium | reverse complement strand
AATGAGGACGGCCTGATTCACACCTACGACCCCGATGATTTCATCTGCAACTGCTGCTCCGACTGCTGCGTGTTCCACGTCGGCATCAGGCAGACGGGCGCCAAGCTGCTGCAGCCTTCTCCCTTCGTCGCCCGGGTCGATGAGGACAGTTGCTCGGCGTGCGGCACCTGCGCCGACCGCTGCCCGATGGGCGCTATCGAGGTCGACGCCTATGCCTCGATAGACGAGGACAAGTGCATCGGCTGCGGGGTGTGTTTCCCCACCTGCACCACAGAGTCGATCACCTTCGCGAGGCGGGAAGTTGACGCATCGGTCGATTCAGATAAATAGGTTCGGGGGGGAGAGAAATGAGTGAGAAGGTAAACAGGCTGGAGGCAGACGTAGTAATAGCCGGCGGCGGGCCCGGCGGGTGTACCATCGCCAAGGAGCTGTCGAAGAAGGGGAAGAAGGTGGTCCTCCTCGAGAAGGGGGGGGACGACAACCGCATGCTGGGCAACGGCATCGGCGTCCTGCTGAGGCTGGAGAAGGGGTTCCATATCCCGTTCCCCATCAAGAGGACTGTGGAGGGGGATACGGTGATACTGGCCAAGTGCCTCGGCGGCGGCACCCTGCTGTACGCCGGGTCGGCGTTCGAGCCGGACGTCGAATACTGGAAGAGACATGGCGTCGATCTTTCGCAGGAGTCGATAGAGGAGGCCAAGGAAGAATGCTGGGTAAACCTGCCCCCCGAGGAGTTCATCGGGCCGGGGACGAAGCGTATCTGGGAGGCGGCCGGCGACCTAGGGATACCGTTCGAGAAACTGCACCGGCACATCGATTTCAGTAAATGCCGGCCGGCATGTGAGTACTGCACCAACGGCTGCCGCAAGGATGCCAAGTGGACGGCACGGGAGTTTGCTAAGGAAGCTGTTGATAACGGTGCTACCATTATTACGCACACCAGGGTCGATAACGTGATAATCGAGGACGGCGTCGCTGGCGGGGTGCGGGCGTCGGGCAAGGGCGGACGCTATGAGGTAAAGGCCAAGGTGGTGGTGTGCAGCGCCGGCGGAATGCACACCGCTCAGATACTGCAGCGCTCCGGATTCAGCGAGGCAGGGAGCTGGTTCACCGGCGACCCGACGTTCTTCACCTTCGGATTCGTCAAGGACGGCCCGAGCAACTCCGGCGAGCACAATATGCCCATCGGCTGGCACGATGAGGAGAACGGGATAGTGTTCTGCAGCATGCTTTCGCCGCTCCTTTCGTGGCACATGCAGTTCGTGCAGGACGAGCCTTTGAAGGCGATCCCCAGGCTCAACCGCTTCCGCAGGGCGCTGGGTATGTTCTCCAAGGTGTCGGATGAGGGGGTGGGGAGGGTATTCCCCGGCGGCAGGTTGAGCAAGACCTTCACCCAGCGGGACCGGCAGAGATTCGATTACGCCCGCGAGACGAACAAGAAAATAATCGTGAAGGCGGGCTGCGACCCGGATGACATTCACCATT
This sequence comes from uncultured Dehalococcoidales bacterium, assembly GCA_964448395.1. Taxonomy (GTDB): domain Bacteria; phylum Chloroflexota; class Dehalococcoidia; order E44-bin15; family E44-bin15; genus CAYUWM01. Next base: position 3,194 of record CAYUWM010000057.1, on the reverse strand, counting down.
CCGGCTTCATCATGGGCCACCCCAGCGGCAGCGTTAAGGTGGGCCATCTGGTGGACACCAACCTGGAGACATCGGTGAAGAACCTCTATTGCTGCGACACCAGCGTCTTCCCCGAGGCCCCGGGGCGCCCGCCGGCGCTGACCGTCGTCGTCCTCGCCAAACGCCTCGCCAAGCGGCTGGAGACTATCGTTTAACCGCAGGCCTAACATATTGACAAACCCGTCTTCTGGGTGTAATCTTGCGGCACAGGGCTGGAGGGAAACAGACCAAGGAGCGTGCGATATGGCTTGGAAATCTCTGAAGGTCTTCGTCTACATCCTTATCGCTGTTGCGATAGTGGTTACCGCCGGCATCATGATATTTGCCTTCTGGGCTGCATCTTCCTAGTGCAATCCCGGATCCCCGGTAGCTTCCTACACCGCGATCAGCAGGAACTGTTCCCCGATGTGCGATTTCACCGTAACACGGATGGATAGGGCGTTTTGCGGGCTGGAGAGGAGCTAATGATGATAAAGCGAGCACCTGTTTTGTTCCCTTTGGTCCTTCTTATCGTCGCATTGGTTGCGACCGCCTGCGGCCAGGAGAAGTCGAGCCAAGAGCCGGAACCGACACCCGGGCCGGCATCGGACACACTGGTCAACTATACCGAGGTCCGCGAGATGTGTGAACTCCGCAGCCAGTACCGGAACCTGTATTTCGGGGAGCTGCACGCCCATACCACGCTGTCCTACGACGCATATATATGGAAGACCAGCACCACCCAGGCTCAGGCTTATGAGTTCGCCAAAGGGGAGGAGCTGGCCCTGACCCCGCTGGATTCCAACGGCAGTGACATTAGATATGTCAAACTCTCACGGCCGCTCGACTTCGTCGCGCTGACGGATCACCAGGAGTTCCTGGCCGATTATTACCTCTGCACCGAGGAGGAGTCGCCGGTGTACGATTCGGACGTGTGCCAGGGTTACCGGGAGGGCGGCAACACCAATCTGCTAAATTACGCTTCCATAGTGGTTAACCAGTCGCCGGGGCATATCGAGGGGCTGTGCGATGTGGCTGGGGTCAATTGCACGGAGGCGGCCAAAGCGGTGTGGCACGAAATCGTGATGAATGCGGAGAACGCCTACGACCGCAGCTCGGCCTGCTCCTTCACCGCGTTCGTGGCCTACGAGTACACCAGGAACACCAATTACTCCGACCGCAATCGTAATGTCATTTTCCGCAATGCGCAGGTCCCCGAGCTGCCACCTTCTTACTTGGAGCAGTTGACTGAGGAGGGGCTGTGGGTGGAGCTGAATGAAACCTGTCTGGGGGCGGATAACGGCTGCGACTGCATCACCATTACGCATAACTCAAACTGGGCCAACGGCCGCAAGTTCACGCCGAACTACCCGGGGGAGGACGCCAGCCTGGAGGAGCAGCGGGAGGCTGCCGCCTTTCGGGCGCGGATGGAACCGCTGGCCGAGTTTCACCAGCACAAGGGAAGCATGGAGTGCCTGAACGGTTTTGAGGGGGTGCCGTACGACCCCTATTGCGCTTTCGAGAATATACGAGAGGCGGATTTCACCGATTGCGGCGATACTCCGGGCATGGGCGGTGTGGCCGGCCTCGGTTGCCTGTCGCGATACGACTACACTCGGGGTGCCCTGAAGCTGGGGCTCTCGGAGTGGATGAGGACCGGCGTCAACCCGTACAAGTTCGGGATCGTCGGCGGGACGGATAACCACAACGGTCTGCCGGGCAAGGTGGAGGAGTATGATTACCCCGGGGCCATGGGGACCAACGACGACACACCGGAGAAGCGCCTGGGCGAGGTGCGCACAGTCCTGCCATTTGAGCGATTCAACCCCGGTGGTCTGACCGCGGTATGGGCGGTGGAGAACAGCCGGGACGCCCTGTTCGAAGCCCTGCGGCGGCGCGAGACCTACGGCACTAGCGGCACCCGCCTTGAGGTGCGCTTCTTCGGCGGCTGGGAGTATGCCGCTGGCCTGTGTGGGGATGATGACTTCGTGGCGACCGGTTATGAGGAGGGGGTGCCGATGGGGAGGGACCTCCCGCCGATGCCCGCCGCGGCCGGCGCGCCGACGTTCGCCGTAAGGGCGGTGAAGGACCCCGGAGTGGAGGGTCACCCCGGCGCCGACCTGCAGCAGATCCAGATAATCAAGGGGTGGGTCGATGCTGAAGGCAACGAGATGGAGCAGGTCATCGTGGTTGCCGGGGACCCGGACAACGGGGCGGGCGTCGATACCGACACCTGCGAGATGACCGGCGATGGCCGGGAGACGCTGTGCGCGGTGTGGACCGACCCCGACTTCGATCCCGATTTGCCCGCCTTCTACTATGTGCGGGTTATCGAGAACCCGAGCTGCAGCTGGCGGCAGTACGAATGCAACCGGTTGCCCGAAGGCGAGCGCCCCGAGGTTTGCTCGGGTGGGATTGTCCAGATGACCATACAGGAGCGGGCCATCACCTCATCCATCTGGTACGAGCCGCAGAGATGAGACATCCGTCGAACAGGCGGTATTCTCTCGCGGTTTAAGACAGGAGCAGGTATATGCAGGATAACGGATCGCAGAACCAGGGATTGAAGGGGGGGATGGACCTGATGCTGAGGTACCATCCGTTCCACGAGCTGCTGGGCATGACCATCGAGCCGACGGATGACGGCAGCGTGCGCATCGTGTTCCCCATGCGCGACGACCTGTGCGGGCACCCCGGGCTGGGCATCCTCTATGGCGGGGTCGTCGCCTGCATGATAGACATCATCGGCGGGGCGATAGTGAGCTGGCATCGAATAAAGGACGTTCAGGACAGGCCGCTGGAGGAGCAGATAAAGCGGATGAGCGCCATCCGGACGGTGGACCTGCGGGTGGATTACCTGCGGCCGGGCAGGGGCAAGGAGTTCACCGTGACCGGCTCCATCCTCCGCGACGGCAAGAAGGTGGTGGTAACCCGCATGGAGCTACAGAACGAGGAAGGGGTGCTCATCGCCACCGGCACCGGGACGTATATAGTGAGCTAAGGAAGCGATCTTCCCCGGTTGCTTCGATTCTCTTTAGGGGCGAGAATATATAAAAACAATGGGCAAAGTCCCAATAAGGAGGGAAGGTGTTAAATACTAATTTGCAACATCTGGAAAGAATGGAGGATATTACAGAAGTATTAGAAAACAACGAAAATGTGATGGTTTGTTGCGG
>CAYUWM010000056.1:4956-9789 GCA_964448395.1 uncultured Dehalococcoidales bacterium | reverse complement strand
GCCAGGCCGCTGCCCAGCACCGCGCCCCGCCCGTGCCCCACGTGCAGCGGGCCGGTGGGGTTCACGCTCACGAACTCGATCTGCACGCGGGTGCCCTTGCCAGCGTCGATATCCCCGTATCCATCACCGGCGTTTAAAATAGTGTCCACCTGCGACGCCAGCCAGTCGCCGCGCAGGGTGAAGTTGATGAAACCCGGCGGCGCCACCTCGATCTTCTCGCACTGCGGCGGTAGCTGTATCAGGCCGGCGATGTGGCGGGCGATGGTCAGCGGGTCCATCCGCGCCGCCCGCGCCAGCTTCAGCGGCAGGGGGCAGGCATAATCGCCGTGCCCCGGGTTCTGCGGCCGCTCGATGGTTATATCCGGCGCCGCGACCGGGGGCAGCAGCTCCTTGCGCTGAGCCTCCGCCAGCGCCCCCTGCAGCAGGGTTGCCAGGTCGTGTTTTATCATGATCCCTCCATAGTCGTGCCTTCGCCCCACAACCGATCCAGCTCTTTTTTAAGCAAGCGATGCTCGGGTTGCGAGAGCTCCGGGTCTTCCTTGAACAGGCGGATGGCCTCGTTGCGGGCGAGCTCCAGCAGCTTTACATCGGAGAGCCGGGCCATCTTGAGGTCGGGGAGCCCGCTCTGGCGAATGCCGAAGAACTCGCCGGGGCCCCTGAGCTTGAGGTCCTCCTCGGCCAGCGCGAAACCGTCCTGGTTGTGCTCCAGGATGGACAGCCGTTCCACCGCCTCGGGGGACGGGGACTCGGCGAGCAGGATGCAGTAGCTCTGGTGCTCCCCCCGCCCCACCCGGCCGCGGAACTGGTGCAGCTGCGCCAGGCCGAAGCGGTCGGCGCCCTCGATGAGCATCACCGTGGCGTTGGGGACATCGATGCCCACCTCCACCACCGGCGTGGCTACTAAGATATCGTACTCGCCCCGGCGGAAGCTCCTCATCGCCTGCTCCTTATCCGACGGCTTTAATCTGCCGTGCACCAGCCCCAGCCTGAGGCCGGGGAACACCTCGCTCGACAACCGCTCGTGCTCGACCACCGCCGCCTTGGCCTCGATGGACTCCGACTCCGCTATCAGGGGGCAGATGATGAACGCCTGCCGCCCCTCGCCGATCTCCTTGCCGAGGAAGCGGTAGGCCTTGTCCCGGTCCTCGGGGCCGAGCCACCTGGTCTTGATAACCTGCCTCCCCGGGGGGAGCTCGTCGATAACCGACAGGTCCAGGTCCCCGTAGAGGGTCAGCGCCAGGCTGCGCGGTATCGGGGTGGCGGTCATCACCAGCAGGTGGGGGTTGGCCCCCTTCTGCCGCAGCGCCGAGCGCTGCATCACCCCGAAACGGTGCTGCTCGTCGACGATGGCCAGCCCCAGCCTGTCGAACTCCACCCCACCCTGGATGATGGCATGTGTCCCCACCACGATATCCACCTCCCCCGCCGCGATGGCACGGTGCACCGACTTCTTCCGGCTCGCCTTCATGCTGCCCACCAGCAGGGCGATGGTCAGCGGGCGGGGGAGCAGCGAGGTGAAGGTGCGTATGTCGCCCTCCGACTCATCCTCGCTCCCCGCCTCCGCCAGCAGGGCTGATATATTGAAATAGTGCTGCTCCGCCAGTATCTCGGTGGGCGCCATAAAGGCCCCCTGCAACCCGCCTGCGGCTGTTGCCAGCAGCGCCGCGGTGGCCACTATCGTCTTGCCGCTGCCCACCTCCCCCTGCAGCAGCCGGGTCATCGGTCTGGTGCCGGCAATGTCGGCCAGTATCTCGTCGAGCGCCCGCCGCTGACCCTGCGTCAGGCTATAGGGCAGCGAAGCGATAAAGCGTTGCAGGATATCCTCAGCCGGGCTTATCTTCTTCGCCTCGATTCCCTCCCGCCAGTCCCTGCGCCTCGATAGTACCCCCAGCTGCATCAGGAACAGCTCGTCGAAGGCCAGCCTCTGACGGGCGCGATCCTTCAGCTGCTCGCTCTGCGGGTAGTGGGCCTGGTTTATCGCCTCGGACAGCCCGAGGAGACGGGCACGCTGCCTCACCTCACCGGGCAGGAAATCGGGGAGGCGCGGGGTCCACAGGTCAACCGTCTCCTTCACCAGCCTGCGCACCACCCGCGGGCTGAGCCCGGCGGTAAGCGCATACAGCGGGATGAGACGCCCGGTATGGGTTAAATCCTCGCCGGCGAAGGGCTCGTACTCCGGCGACTGGAACACCTTCACCCCTTTGTACATGCTCACCTTCCCGCTCAATACCAGCTTGGTGTCGGGGCGGAACTGCCGGGCCAGATAGGGCTGGTTGAACCACACCACCCTCATGTTGCCGCTCTCATCGCCCACCCCCGCCTCGGTCGAGCGCCTGCCGCCGATGAAGGCCTCCTTTGCCTGCCACACCGTGGCGATGACCGTCTGCTCCTCCCCCACCTTTAATTGAGCGATGGTCTTGCGCTTGCTGTAATCCAGATGCCGCCGCGGGAAGAAATACAGCAAATCGCGCACCGTCTCCACCCCCAGCCTGCGGAACTTGGGGACCTGCTTGTCCCTGATCCCCCGGGCGGCGGTTATGGGAACGTCCAGCTTGCCGATAATCTCGTCATCCGCCACAGCGGTCGAGGCCGGTTTCTTCTCAATCGCTGCTCTTTTAGCCTTCGACGCGGCGCTTTTCGCACTCGACGCGGCGTTTTTCGTCCCCGGCACGGCGTTTTTCGTCCCCGAAGCGGTGTCGGAGACAGGCTTAGCTGCTATCTTGTCTTTTAACCGAATATCGGCAACCCCTGAGGCACCCTCACCGTCGAGCCAGCGCAGGATATCGTTCACCCACTCCTCACGTTGGGCAGCATCCAGGGTTGCATAGTTGGTCGCCGCAAAACGATCGGGGAGCTCACCCGCTTGGCGCTCCAGATAGCGATCGAGCCCGCCCACTACGGCCACGTCCCGGTAGCCCTTCTCCCGCTCCAGTGCTAGAATCTTGCGCAGTGTGGCCGAATCCAAGCGCATTACTCCACGGAGATGATGTAGTTGTAATGGGGTTGCCCGCCGAATATGGGCTCCACCTCGAGATGGGGATATTGATGACGCAGCGACTCTGCAAGTTCGCCGGCTTCGGCGCTGTCGGTATCGGCGCCGTAATAGACCGTTATGATCTCGCTCCTCGATAAATCTATCCCTGAGAGTACATCGACGACCAGCTGTGGAATATTATCGCCTGCCGCCAACAGCCCCCCATCGAGCAGGGCTATCGCCTGCCCCTTCTCCATGACCAGTCCGCCGACCTTGGAGGAGCGCACCGCAGTGGTTATCTCCACCGTGCGCACCGCCGCAGCCGCCTGCTCCATGGCAGCAACGTTCTCCTCAAGGCTGCCCTCGCTGCCGAGAGCCAGGATCGCAGCCACCCCCTGCGGTATAGTCCTGGTAGGCACGATGGCCACCTCTTTATCGCTCAGGCCGCAAACCTGCTTGGCGGTGAGTACGATGTTGGGATCGTTGGGCAGGATGATGACCCGCTCCGACGCCACCGCCCTGACCGCCCTCAGCAGCTCCTCGGTGGAGGGGTTCATCGTCGGCCCGCCGGCGACCACGGCGCTGACCCCCAGGCTGCGGAACACTTCCTCCATACCCTGACCCGAGGCCACCGCCACCGTGGCTATGCCGATCTTGGGCGGCCTTTTCATGGTGATGAAATCCTCATGCTGCTCGTCCATATTCTGCACCTTGACCTGATGCAGCTTGCCCAGTGATGAAGCATACCCCAGCGCGGCATCCGGGTCCGGGGTATGGACATGGGCGCGCAGGAAATCATCGTCCGCCACCACCAGCACCGACTGGCCGATGGTTTCCAGGTACTCCCTGATATCACCGGGGTTCAGTCCCTGCCCCTCGATCATGAACTCGGTGCAGTAGCCGTAGCAGTGCTCCTCCCCGTCCGGGCTCACCTCCAGATGGGCGGCGGATATAGTCTCACCGGCTTCATATTCATCGACATCCCCCCGCAGGTAACGCAGGAACCCCTCGAAGATCACGTACAGACCCAACCCCCCGGCATCCACCACCCCCGCCTCGCGCAGCACTGCGAGCATGGAAGGCGTTCTGGCCACCGTTTCCTTGGCCGCGGCCGCAGTGACCTCCAGGATGGTGCACAGGTCATTGGTTCCGCATACCCCCCGGGCGGCGGTGGATGCCTCCCGGATAACCGTCAGTATCGTTCCCTCAACGGGATGGCTCACTGCCTTATAGGCCAGCTCGGAGCCGGCTGCCAGCCCCGCGGCCAGGTCGCCGCCATCCAGAAGCTCTTTGCCGTCGAGGGGAGTTGCCAGGCCGCGCAATATCTGGGAGAGGATCACCCCGCTGTTTCCCCTGGCCCCCATGAGGGCGCCGTGGGCTATGGCGCGGACCACCTCCGAGGCGCTGTCATCGTTGGCCCTCGACCCCTCCGCCACCGCGGAACGCATGGTCAGCAGCATATTGATCCCGGTGTCGCCGTCAGGCACGGGGTAGACATTGAGGGAATTAATGTGGGCCGCGTTCCGCTCCAGCCACGCCGAGGCGCTGCCGAACATCTCTACCAGATCGCGCCCGCTACAGCAGTTTTTTACTTGCATCCCTACCCTTCTTGCCATGAGTCCCGATTTGTGGTATCCTCAATTGGTCAATTCTACTGCAAATTTGCGATTTGGTCAAAGGAAAAAAATGCCAGGTAAATGTGATATCTGCGGAAAAACGCCCCAGTTCGGGCATAACGTCAGCCACTCCAAGCGCCGCACCAACCGGCAGTGGAACGTCAATTCCCAGAAGAAGACGGTATTGGTCGACGGTAAGAAGGTGCGGGTCAATATCTGCACCCGCTGCTTGAGGAATCAGCT
>CAYUWM010000056.1:0-4856 GCA_964448395.1 uncultured Dehalococcoidales bacterium | reverse complement strand
GACATCACCAGCACCAGGTCCAGCTCAGGGAGGATATAATCGATTATGTCAATCGGCGTCGCCGGGTTTACCGACACGCCGGCCTTCACCCCCAGCGCCTTTATCGCCCTCACCTCCTGGCGCAGGTCGGGGCACACCTCGGCGTGGACCGTTATGATAGCCGCCCCTGCCCTGGCGAACTGCTCCAGCTGGCGCTCCGGGCTCTCGATCATCAGGTGGACGTCCAGGGGGATATCGGTGCACGGCCGTATGGCTGCGACCACCACCGACCCGATGGTTATCGGCGGCACGAACTGGCCGTCCATCACATCGACGTGGATGTAGTCCGCCCCCGCCCTGTCCGCCTCCGCCACCTGCTCCCCGAGACGGGCGAAGTCGGCGGAGAGGATGGAGGGCGCTATCTTGATCCTGGGTTCAACCATCTTCGCCCTTTATCAGATCCCTCGCCCGCGCCAGCTGCCGCTCCACCTGCGCCGGCGCGGTGCCCCCGGCGACATCCCGCGCCGCTACCGACGTCTCCGCCGTTATCGAACGCGCCTCCTCCTCAAACAGCGGAGAGAACTTTTTGTATTCGTCTAGGCTCAAATCCTTCAGCGCCTTGCCATGATCGATAGCGTACTGCACCAGCCGGCCGACTATACCGTGAGCCTCGCGGAAGGGCACCCCCTTGCCCACCAGGTAGTCCGCCAGGTCGGTAGCCAGTATGTAGCCTTCCTCGGCGGCGACCCGGGTGCGTTCGCCGTTGACCCTGATGCCGGCGACCATGCCGCTGAAGACCTCCAGTGTCGACAGCAGGGTACCCACCGTATCGAACAACCCTTCCTTGTCTTCCTGCATATCGCGGTTATACGCCAGGGGCAGCGACTTCATCACGGTTAGTATCCCCATCAGGTTGCCGTAGACCCGCCCCGTCTTGCCCCGCGCCAGCTCGGCGACGTCGGGGTTCTTCTTCTGCGGCATTATGCTGGAGCCGGTGGCGTAGGCATCGTCTATCTCGACGAACCCGAACTCCTGCGACGACCACAGCACCAACTCCTCGGCGAGCCGCGACAGGTGCATCATGGCGATGCTGGCCGCCGCCTGGTACTCGATGACGAAGTCGCGGTCGGAGACCGCGTCCATGCTGTTCTCGCTGATCTCGCCGAACTCCAGCTCCTGAGCCAGGAACTCGCGGTCGATATCGTACGGCACGCCGGCCAGCGCACCGCTCCCCAGGGGCAGCACATCGGCGCGTATCCAGCAGTCGCCGAAACGGTCCACGTCCCGCTGCAGCATCTCGAAATAGGCCAGCAGGTGATGGGCCAGCAGCACCGGCTGCGCCCGCTGCAGGTGGGTGTATCCCGGCATTATCACATCTTTATTCGCCTCCGCCACGTCGACGATCGCCTCCTGCAGTTCCACCACTTTCTCCACGGTATGCGCGATGGCCTCCTTCACGAACAGCCGCATGTCAACAGCGACCTGGTCGTTCCGCGAGCGAGCGGTGTGCAGCCTGCGCCCCGCCTCCCCCACCTTCTCGATGAGGCGCGCCTCGATATTCATGTGCACGTCCTCCAGCTCCTCGCTGAGGGTGAACCGGCCGCTGTCTATCTCCTCTCGGATGTCCTCGAGAGCGTTGACGATATCCTTCGATTCTTCAGTCGATATGATGCCCTGCCTGGCCAGCATCCTGGCGTGGGCGATGGAGCCGTCGATGTCCTGGTTGTACAGCAGCATATCGAAGGCCACGGAGGCGGTGTACTCCCGCACCAGCTTATCGACATCCTTCTTGAATCGGTCGCGCATGGGACTCACCTCCCCTGCTTCTTCTTGCCTTTCTGACCCTCCAGCGATTCCACACCCTGCACCCGCGCCTGGGTCTTCGCCGGCAGCCCCCATATCTGGATGAAGCCCACCGAGGCGCTCTGGTCGAACTCGTCGCCCTCCTCGTAGGTGGCCAGGCTCTGGCTGTACAGCGAATAGGGCGACTTCCGCCCGACGACGGTGGCCTGCCCCTTGTACAGCTTCACCCGTACCGTGCCGGTGACGTGCCGCTGCGTGCTTCCCACGTAGGCCTTCAGGTCCTCGTGGTACGGGGTGAACCACAGGCCGTTGTACACCATGTCGGCGTACTCCAGCGACACCTTCTCCTTGAAGCGCATCTGCTCCTTGGACAGCACCAGCGCCTCCAGCGCCCGGTGCGCCGCCAGCAGCACCGTCGCCGCCGGCGCCTCGTAGATCTCCCGCGACTTGATCCCCACCAGCCGGTTCTCCACATGGTCTACCCGCCCCACGCCGTGACCGCCGGCGAGCTGGGTCAGCTCGTGTATCAGGGAAACGCCGTCCAGCTCCTGCCCGTAGAGGCTCACCGGCTCCCCCTTCTCGAAGCCGATCTCCACGTAGGCCGGCTGGTCCGGGGCGTCCTTGACCGAGCGGGTGAGGATGTAGATATCCTCCGGCGGCTCGTTCCACGGGTCCTCCAGCACCCCGCACTCGATGCTGCGGCCCCACAGGTTGATATCGATAGAGTACTCGCTGCCCGCCGATACCGGGATGCCGTTCTTCTTGGCGTAGGCCACCTCCTCCTCCCGTGTCATCCCCCACTCCCGCGCCGGCGCGATTATCCTCAGGTCAGGGGCCAGGGCGAAGGTGCTCACGTCGAAGCGCACCTGGTCGTTGCCCTTGCCGGTGCAGCCGTGGGCCACCGCCGTCGCCCCCTCCTTCCGCGCCAAATCCACCATCAGCTTGACGATGAGGGGACGCGCCAGCGCCGTCGCCAGCGAATACTGCCCCTCGTACAGCGCGTTGGCCTTCAGCGCCGGAAAGACGTAATCCCTGACGAACTCCTCCTTTGCGTCCGCCACCAGCGACTTGATCGCCCCCACCTTGAGCGCCTTCTTATGTATCTTGGGCAGGTCGCGCTCGCTGCCCACGTCCACCATCAGTGCGATGACCTCCATGCCATAGGTCTCCTGTATCCACTTGATGGCCACGGAGGTGTCCAGCCCCCCGCTGTAAGCCAGTACTACCTTCTCACTCATTCTTTCAACCTCACGAATCTGTATTTACTAACCTATGTTTACCGTTTCTGACCCTGTCTGTAAACTCGTAGACCTTCACTGTCGCTATGCGATCCGACCCTAGCTTCACACTCCGCAGTCCCTCACTGTCGCTGCAGTTCGACCTGCGGCAGCACCTTCTCCACTATGCCCATCGCCTCGTCCACATCGCCCTCGGTGATGATCAGCGGCGGCATGAAGCGCACCGCGTTGGGCTTGACCATGTTGAGCAGCAGCCCCTCGCCGAGGCACCGGTTGACCACCTGGTCGGCGACCTCGCCGGAGAACTCGACCGCCAGCAGCAGTCCCCGTCCCCTGACCTCGACGATGAAATCGTGTTTCGACTTCAGCCCCTCGAGTTTATCCTTCAGGTACTTACCGACGCGGCTGCAGTTCTCGACGACTCCGTTCTCCAGCACGTATTTAAGCACCGCATGCGCCGCGGCACAGGCCAGCGGGTTGCCGCCGAAGGTTGTCCCGTGCTCCCCCGGAGCGAACACCGAGAATTTCTCCTTCGCCATTATGGCGCCGATGGCCATGCCGCCCCCCAGTCCCTTGGCCAGCGTCATGATGTCCGGCTCCACGCCGAACTGCTGGTAGGCGAACAGCGTCCCCATCCGCCCCACGCCCGTCTGCACCTCGTCCAGTATGAGGACGATGCCCCGCTCATTGCACCAGGAGCGAACGTCCTTCAGATAGCCTTCGCCGGGGACGTTCACCCCACCCTCCCCCTGCACCGGCTCCAGCATCACCGCGCAGGTCCTGTCACCGGTGGCCTTCCTGATCGCATCGGCGTCATCGTACCTCACGTTGACGAAGCCCTCGGGGAGCGGCACGTAGGGCGCCTGGAACTTCTGCTGACCGGTGGCGGCGGTCATCGCCAGGGTGCGCCCGTGGAACGAGCTGATGCTGGTGATGACCTCGTAAGCACCGTTCAGATTGAGCTTGCCGTACCTGCGGGCGAGCTTCACCGCCCCTTCCCCCGCCTCGGCACCGCTGTTGCAGAAAAACGCCTTGTCGAGGCAGCTGCTGTTCACCAGCAGCCCCGCCAGTTGCACCTGAGGCACGGTGTAAACCTGGTTCGAAGTGTGGATCAGGGTGCGCGCCTGCTGCGTTATGGCCTCCACCATCACCGGATGGGCGTGGCCCAGTATGTTTACCGCCCACCCGCCGACAAAATCGAGGTACTCCCTCCCGCTGTCGTCCCACACCCGCGCCCCCTCGCCCCGCACCATGGTAACCGGCAGGCGTTTGGTGACGCCCATCATGTATTTCCGCTCCAGCTCCTGCCAGTCAGTCATCCGTCTCCGTTTCTAAGCGATCTTCGTCCCGATCTCTTTGCCGTGAACCGCGTCCGCCAGCGCGTGCTGCCCCCGCCCGTCGATGATGTGGGTCACCGGCACGCTCTCCAGCGCCCGCAGGCATGCCTCGATCTTGGGTATCATCCCGCCGGAGGCCACCCCCGAATCGATGAGCGAGTGCGCCTCGCCGGGCGTCAGGTAATGCACCACCTTCTTGTCGCCATCCAGTATACCGGCGACATCGGTGAGCATGATGAGCTTCTCCGCCCCCAGCGCGGCCGCCAGAGCGCCGGCGGCGGGGTCTCCGTTGATATTCAATATCGGCTCCTCGTCGACCCCGAACCCCGAGGGGGCCACCACCGGCATGTACCCCCGCTTCAGCAGCAGCTCCACCGGCTCGGTGTTCACCTGGACGATATCCCCGATGAGGCCGTGCACCGAGTCCTTTATCTTCGATTCGAACAGGCGCCCATCGATGCCGCACAGGCCCACCGCGCGACCGCCGAGCGACTGTATC
>CAYUWM010000055.1:6913-9947 GCA_964448395.1 uncultured Dehalococcoidales bacterium | reverse complement strand
CTGCTACAGCACATTCAGCAGGAGCTCGGATATATTCCGCCCGAGGCTATCGCTCTCATAGCTGAAGCTACACACCTTTTCCCCGCTGAAGTGCAGGGGGTTATAACCTTCTATGAGCAGTTCCATACGGCTCCCAGGGGGAGGAACATTGTCAGGGTATGCCGGGGGACGGCCTGTCACGTGCGCGGCGGCGGCTCCATACTGAAAATAGTGAAGCAGGATCTGGGCATTGAGGAAGGGGAATCCACGTCCGATATGCAGTTTACGCTGGATACCGTGCCCTGCCTGGGCACGTGTTTCTTAGCACCGGTGATGATGTTGAACAAGGACTACTTCGGGAAGCTGGCCCCACCGAAAGTGCGGAGCATCCTGCAGCAGTACGGCAATCAGGGAAAATGAGCTGGAAAATGAAAAGGCTAAAAACTGCGGCAGAATTCAACTCATATCGCCAGTCGCTCATCGATAACGGGGAAAAACGGGGGACTTGTGTCCGGATATGCACCACGGGGTGCCGCGCTCATGGTGCCCTCGATGTGCGGGATGAAATGCTGTCGGAGGTCAAAAAGCATGGTTTGGAGGATAGCGTAGAGGTGCGGGATACCGGGTGTCAGGGTTTCTGCACCAAGGCCCCGGTGATGGCCGTAGACCCTGACGGGATATTCTACCAAGAAGTATCCACCGAGGATGTCCCGGAAATCGTCTCGCGGACGTTGCTGAAGGGGCAGCTGGTGGAGCGGCTGCTGTACCGCCACAACGGCGATGTGCTGCCCCGTGCCGAATTGATCCCTTTCTATGTGAACCAGACGCGGAAGGTGCTTCGTAACTGCGGCCAGGTTGACCCTAAAAACATCGGGCACTACATCGCCAGGGATGGCTATGCAGCCCTGGCTAAGGCGCTGGCGGGGATGAGCCCGGAGCAGGTGATCGAGACGGTTACGGAGGCGAAACTGCGCGGTCGCGGGGGTGCAGGCTTCCCCACTGGACGGAAGTGGAGTTTCACCCGTCAGGCCTCCGGTGACCCCAAATATATAATATGCAACGCTGACGAGGGGGACCCGGGGGCCTTTATGGACCGCGCCGTGCTCGAGGGTGACCCCCATAGTGTGATCGAGGGGATGCTCATTGCCGCCTATGCCATCGGGGCGGCCAGTGGCTATATCTACGTTCGCGCGGAGTATCCTATCGCCATAGAGCATTTAACCATAGCAACTTCACAGGCGGAGGAACTGGGGTTGCTGGGCGAGAACATACTGGGCACCGGATTCGACTTTCGTATCTTCATCAAGAAGGGGGCGGGGGCGTTCGTCTGCGGCGAAGAGACCGCACTCATAGCCTCCATCGAAGCCAAAAGGGGTATGCCCCGGCCCCGGCCCCCGTTCCCGGCGCAGTCCGGACTGGATGGCAAACCCACCTCTATCAACAACGTGGAGACCTACGCTAACGTGCCACAAATAATACTCCATGGAGCCCGGGCTTATTCGCAGCTTGGAACCGAGGACAGCGGAGGGACTAAGATATTCTCATTATCGGGCAAGATTAACCACACCGGCTTGGTCGAAGTACCGATAGGGACGCCCCTGTCCACCATAATCTACGACATCGGAGGAGGCGTTCTCCGCGGCAAGCAGCTTAAGGCGGTGCAGACCGGTGGCCCTTCCGGCGGTTGCGTGCCGGTCCAGTTCATCGATGTCCCTGTAGACTACGCCTCCCTGGCTCAACTGGGATCCATCATGGGTTCCGGGGGTATGGTGGTTCTGGACGAGAGCAACTGTATGGTGGAGATAGCCAGGTATTTCCTCAGTTTCACCCAGGCTGAATCTTGCGGCAAGTGCGCCCCCTGTCGCCTGGGGACCAAGCAGATGCTGGAGATTTTAACCCGCATCACCCAGGGCAAGGGCCAAGATGACGACCTTGATACGCTGCTCACGATTGCCAGCACGGTCAAGGAGTGCTCGCTGTGTGGTCTGGGCCAAACCTGCCCTAACCCGGTACTCACCACCATCAAGTACTTTCGTGACGAGTATGAGGCTCACATAAAGGAGAAGAAGTGCCCGGCTGCGGTCTGTGATGCGTTGATGATATCCCCCTGCCAGCATACTTGCCCGGTGGGGATCAACATACCGAAGTATGTTGCCCACATCGCCGATGGCGAGTACCTGGAGGCTGTCGAGACAATCAGGGAGAGGAACCCCTTCCCCTCCATCTGCGGCCGCATCTGCCACCATCCGTGCGAAGCGCGCTGCCGCCGCGGTGAGCTCGATGAGCCGGTGGCCATCAGGGAGCTTAAACGTTTCGCTGCCGACTGGTATTTTGACCACGAGGCCGAACTGCCTCCACTGCAGCCGTTCCTTCAGAACCGGGACCAGCGTGTAGCGGTTGTCGGAGCGGGACCTACCGGGCTCAGCTGTGCCTACTTCTTGGCGAAACTGGGCTACCCGGTCACCGTATTCGAAGCCCTGCCCGTGGGAGGCGGTATGCTCTCAGTGGCTATACCGCAATTCCGGCTCCCCGCGGAGGTGATCCAGCGGGAGATAGGCTATATCGCCATGCGCGGCGTTGATATCAAATATAACTCGCCGATCAACACCAGTTTCACCGTGGAGGATTTAAGAAAGGATGGATTTGAGGCCGTGTTCATCGCGGCCGGCGCTCAGAAGAGCCAGCACATCGGTATACCCGGCGAGGCGGAGGGGCTGATCGATTTCAAGTACGGTTTAAGGTTCTTGCGGGATATTAAAATGGGGCAGGAGGTGGGGGTCGGTAAGCGAGTAGCGGTTATCGGGGGGGGTAATGTAGCCCTCGACGCTGCACGTACCGCCCTGCGCCTCGGTGCCGAGGATGTGAGCATATTCTACCGGCGATCCCGCGATGAGATGCCGGTGACCGAGGTGGAATATGACGAGGCGCTAGCCGAAGGGGTACAGTTTAACTTCCTCACCAGCCCCACGCGAATAGTGGGTAAGGACGGAAAAGCAACCGGCATGAAATGCGCCTGTATGCGCTTGGGCGAGCCGGATGCCAGCGGGCGTCGCAG
>CAYUWM010000055.1:0-6813 GCA_964448395.1 uncultured Dehalococcoidales bacterium | reverse complement strand
GCATGAAATGCGCCTGTATGCGCTTGGGCGAGCCGGATGCCAGCGGGCGTCGCAGGCCGGTTCCGGTCCCTGATTCGGAGTTCTCCATCGATACCGATACCATCATCGCTGCCGTAGGACAGGCCCCGGATCTATCCTTCCTGCCGTCGGACAGCGCTCTCGAACGTACCAGCTGGGAGACACTGGTCGTCGACGACAACCGGCTGTCCACCAATGTACCGGGCATCTTCGCCGGGGGTGATTTCGTATCCGGCCCGGGGATGGTGATAGAGGCGATCGCTGCGGGGAGGAGGGCGGCCGTAGCGATAGATAAGTACTTGTCAAACGATACCGGACGGGTAGAGATGTACGACCTGAAGCAGCAGAGAAGAGGCGAGGGGGGTGGATCACAGGATGAACAGTCCTGGGGGGCGCAGCCCAGGCTGGAGATGCCCAAGCTTGCGGTGAAGAAAAGAAAGGACAGCTTTGAGGAGATCGAGCGTGGTTTCTCCGAGGATATGGCAAGACGGGAGGCCAGAAGGTGCCTGAGATGCGATCTGGAAACTTGAGGCCTCTGCTGTATAGCATGTAAGCCGGGAGGTGGCAATATGAAATCCATTACCAAACAGAAACCCCTGGAGGAGATCGAGCAGCAGATTCAGGGCATGGAACGGGTGTTCCTCGTCGGATGTGGAACGTGTGCCACCATGACCAAGACTGGGGGGATAGATCAAGTGATGGAGATGAAACAGCACCTGCAGGGGATGGGTAAGATGGTCCCCGGTTGGACCGTGATTCCCACAGCCTGCGATGGGATGACCGAGGATGCATTACGCGAGACCGAAGGCGCCATCCAGATCGCAGATTGCCTGCTGGTGATGTCCTGCGCCCTGGGCGTGCAGCGGGTCAGCTCTTATATCGGCAAGCCGGTTATACCAGCGCTCGATACGCTGTTCATCGGTATGGAGGACGACTCCGGTTTCTTCCGCGAGATTTGCGATCAATGCGGCAGGTGCGTTCTGGGCTATACTGCAGGCATCTGCCCGATAACGGCGTGCCATAAAGGGTTGTTGAATGGGCCCTGCGGCGGCACTAACAATGGTAAGTGCGAGATCGATAAGGATAAGGATTGTGCCTGGACACTAATTTATCAGCGCCTTAAGGAACAGGGCAGGCTCGATCTGATGAAAATATATCAACCGATCAGGAATTCTCAGGTCGTGCCCCGGCCGCGAATATTCAAGGTCCCGTGAGGAGGAGAGAGATGACGACAAGTTTCAAAGAGGCTCTTGACTCGGGTAAATTTTTAGTTACCAGCGAGATCGGTCCGCCGAAGGGCACCAATATTGATAAGATGTGCCACCATATCGAGCTGCTCAGGGATATTGTAGACGCGATCAATGTTACCGACCACCAGAGCTCGGTCATGCGTTTTCCCTCTATCGGCGGTTGCCTGGAGATCAAGGAGCGTGGTGGAGAACCCATTCTTCAGATGACCTGCCGCGACCGCAACCAAATGGCCCTTCAAGCTGACCTCCTTCTGGCTTACACCAGAGGGGTGAGGAATGTGCTCTGCCTCACCGGTGATGCTGTCCCCGTCGGGGACCACAAACAGGCTAGGGGTATTTTTGAACTCGATTCCGTTCAGCTGTTGCGGGCGATAAGGCAGATGGAATCGGGCACCGATCTCGGGGGAAACGATCTCGACGGCGCGGTCAAGTTCTGCGCGGGTGCCATCGTGACCCCGGAGGCCAATCCTATCGAACCCCAGCTTATAAAATTTGAAAAGAAGGTGGAATCGGGGGCTGAGTTTTTCCAGACGCAGGCGATATATGACCTTGATGACTTCAGTAGATTCATGGAGTTCGCCCGCAGATTCCCGGTGAAGATACTGGCGGGCATAGTCTTGCTGGTGTCGGCAAGGATGGCTAAGTATATGAATGAGAATGTCCCTGGTATCTTTGTCCCCCAGGATTTGATCCAGGAGCTCGAGGGCGCACCCAAGGGCGAGGCCCTGAACAAAGGGATAGAGATCGCCGGCCGGATGATAGCTCGGCTTAAGAAAGACTCCATCTGCGATGGGGTTCACATTATGGCGATCGGCAAGGAAGAGGTTGTGCCGGATATACTTACAGCCGCAGGGTTGCATTGAGCTATAATCCCATAGTGACGAAATATCTTTTTTAAAGGCCGTCATTTATTCAATTCCCCTTTGGCCGCATCAGCTAGCCAGTTGGCTGGCTGATCCTGCAGTCCGCGTCCTCTTTGTTGACAAATGACAAACCACAGCTATATGCTTCCCGCACATAGGAATCGACGATGAAAATCACACTGTTAGTCACTAACAAGTTGGGGGACTTAACAAGATTTAGGGGATATCCCTAAAACCTCGTCAGGAGCTTCTCTGCACCTCTAGGTGCTTGCAGTGAAGGCGAGTTTAGCTATACAATAGACATCTACATGAAGGGATACATCGAGATAGATCAGGAGTTCTGCAAGGGGTGCGGGCTCTGCACCCTGTTCTGCCCCAAGGGTGCTGTCGGCATGTCCGATAAGCTCAACGCCAACGGCTACAGGGTCGCTACGTGCGTAAAAGACGGCGAGTGCAGCGGGTGCGCCATCTGCGCGCTGGTCTGCCCCGAGGTGGCTATAGAGGTATATCGTGACTAAAGTGCTCATGGATGGCAACAGCGCCATCGGCGAGGCGGCGATAAGGGCTGGCTGCCAGTGCTACTTCGGCTATCCCATCACACCGCAGAACGAGCTCACCGAGTACATGGCGGCGCATCTAGGACGGAAGAAGGGCTGCACCTTCATCCAGGCCGAGAGTGAGATCTCCGCTATCAATATGGTCTTTGGCGCCAGCCTGGCCGGGGTGCGGGTCATGACCTCCTCCTCAAGCCCGGGTATCAGCCTGAAGCAGGAGGGCATCTCCTACTTGGCCGCCTGCGAGCTTCCATCAGTCATCGTCAATATGTCGCGTGGCGGTCCGGGATTGGGTAGCATAGCGGCGTCCCAGTCGGACTATCTTCAGGCTACCAGGGGTGGTGGGCATGGGGATTATCGAACGATAGTGCTCGGGCCGTCGTCGGTGCAGGAGCTGGCGGACCTGACGCATAAGGCGTTCGATCTTGCCGACAAGTACAAGATGCCGGCGATGATACTGGGCGATGGCGTGCTGGGACAAATGAAAGAGCCGGTGGAATTTGAATACGAGGCTCCCACAGTACTGCCGGTGAGGGATGATGAGCTGCGCGGGGCCAAAGGCCGCCCCAGCCGCATCGTAAAGACGTTTACGTCGAACCCGGCGACGCTTGAAGAGCTGAACTGGAGCCTGTTCCGAAGGTACGAGATAATCAAACGCGACGAGGTCGCTTTCGATACGTTCATGCTGGAGGACGCCAGGCTTGTAGTTGTCGCTTTCGGCATAGCAGCCCGCATCGCAAAAGGCGCGATCAAGAACGCCAGAAAAGAGGGGCTCAAGGTCGGAATGTTACGTCCCATCACGCTCTGGCCCTTCCCGTCCGAGGCTATAAAACATCTGGCAGAGAATAAGGGGCATTTCCTGGACATCGAGATGAACATGGGTCAGATGCTGGAGGATGTGAAGCTGGCGCTGGAGGGCTCGGCCGAGGTCTCCTTCTACGGGCGCACCGGAGGCGTGATACCCACGCCCAGCGAGCTGCAGCAGGCCATCGCGCGCGTTTACTATCAGAAGGGATTGAAGGGTGGCAAATGAAGAAGATATATTCGCGCCCAGCATCGCTGAAGAAGGCAATATTTCATTACTGTCCCGGCTGCGGGCATTCCGTTGTGCACCGCATCATCGCCGAGCTCATCGACGAGATGAACCTGATGGATGTGGCCGTGGGCATACCCCCACCCGGGTGCGCGGTGTTCACCTATAACTATTTCGATATCGATATGGCGGAATCGGCTCACGGCAGAGGTGCGGCCGTCGCTACAGGACTAAAACGGGCCAGCCCGGGCACGTTCGTCTTCACCTATCAGGGCGACGGCGACCTGGCCGCTATCGGCACCGCCGAGACTATTCATGCGGCCAACCGCGGCGAGAACATCACAGCGATCTTCATCAATAACGCGGTCTACGGCATGACCGGGGGGCAGATGGCCCCGACCACGCTTTTGGGTCAGAAGACAACGACGACGCCTCTGGGCCGTGACAACAAGATTGAAGGATATCCGATAAGGATGAGCGAGATCCTGACGCTGGTCCGCGGCTCAGCATATATCGAGCGCGTCGCGGTGAACTCGCCGACGAACATAAAGAAAACCAAGAAAGCAATACGCAAGGCGTTTCAAGCACAGCTCGACTGCCAGGGATTCTCTATGGTGGAGATACTGTCGCCCTGCCCCACCAACTGGAAGATGACCCCTGCCGAAGCGTGGAAGTGGATCGATGAGGTCATGGTCAAAGAGTTCCCATTGGGAGTAATCCTCGACAGGACGGGTAAACAAAATGCTGATTAAGACGCTGATATCCGGCTTCGGGGGCCAGGGGGTTATCTCTATGGGCTTGAGCTTGGCGCAGGCGGCTATGGCCGAGGGCAGCTACGTGACCTACCTGCCATCCTACGGCGCCGAGGTGCGCGGCGGGACGGCCAACTGCACCGTGGCCGTCTCCGACGAGGAGATCGCATCGCCCATCGCCTCTTCTCCCGATTTCGTCATCGCCATGAACCAGCCCTCGCTGGCCAGGTTTCAGAACCAGATCAAATCGGGTGGCGCACTCTTCCTAAACTCATCGCTGATACAGTCCGGCACGTCGCGTGATGACATTGAGGTCGTGCGCGTAGCGGTGGACGCCATTGCCAAGGAGCTGGGAAGTGCTAGGTCGGCGAACATGGTCATGCTCGGCGCTTTCATCAGGGTAAGCGGCATCGTGTCGCTGGACGGTATAATGGATGGCCTCAGGAGCACCCTGAAGAACAAGCACAAGCTCATCGCCATCAATGAAAAAGCAATAAACGCAGGGTTTAATTCCGTTAAATAGAGGTACAGGATACTTCCTGTCGGGGTTTTAGGGGTGTCCCCTAATTCTAATTACTTCCCCCAAGTCTGGGGGATCAAGGGGGTTGGTCAAATGGTAAAACAAATATCGGTGACACTGGACAACGTGCCCGGGACCTTCCTGGGCATTAGCGAATGCCTGGGTGATGAGGGCATTAACATCAGGGCCATCTCCGTGGCCGACACCTCCAAGATAAGCACGGTCAGGTTCGTCACCGACGACCCGGTGAAAACAGCCAACGTCCTCAAGAGCAACGGCTACAAGACTCACATCGACGAAGTCATCGCAGTGGAGATCCCAGATCACCCCGGCGGCCTCCGCGCTGTCCTAAAGCCGCTCAAGGTGGCCAAGATAAATGTCCTCTATTTCTACTCGTTCCTGGGCCGGGGTGAAGATTGGCAGCCTATCGTCATCTTGGGCGTGGACCGGACGGATGAGGCGGTGGATATCCTGCATAAGAACTGGGTGCATACCTTCGGCAACGAGATATATAGCTTGTAGTTGAACTGCCTAGTTTCGAATCTCCTTGGGGGCACTAAACTGAAAATTCAAGGGTAGATTCAGTCCAGATACACTCAACCCTTACCCCTTCATTTATTCCATAGAAATTGCAGCACGCCTCGCCTTCTCCATCCATTCATCCATCTCACCATGTGGCATACCGGTTCTGCATGGACGAGACGTCGGTCTCTGGGGCTGACGGGCGAATCATCTGGGTGCCACTTGACCGTCGGTTTGTGCTAGAGCGATTAAGAGCGACAGAACATCGTTGTATGCTCTACCTGGCTCCAGCAACTTTGCATATGTATTAAGTAAGCGGTTCCAAAGACTTGACTGGTTTTCTTAGCGAGTTCCTCTGGAAAAAGTTATTGAACTGCCGTTCTTCGCCGCAATCCACACATTTAAAGACATTGTGATCTTCATACAACGTTTTATTCTCTACCCAGTGGTGTGCTCCCGATAATGACTCTTTACACTTCCAAACATCTGATTTTAGGTATGCCTGAAAAGGGGATTGATAATATTGCGTCAATTTGAGCCTCCTTGTGCCCCTTCTGTTACCAGGAGGGGATCCTGCGATTCAACTTCACCTATTGGAACTTCCGGCCGCATGACACTCCACTCATAGTGCCTTCGTGTGTTTACCACACCAGGCGTTGAAGGCACGAAGCATTTACCACTTAGAACTGTAGCTGCTGTTACCACCGCCAGAACGTTTTGCCTTGTTGTCACGGCGGCATGTGGGGCAACGCTTAGGCTCATTGGTAAAGCCTTTAGTTTGGAAGTACTCTTGTTCCCCAGAGCTAAATGTGAAAGTAGTTCCACAATCGGAACATCGGATCGACTTGTCTTGAAAACTCAATGGATAACCTCCTCTGTTCAAGATTCTAGTTAGAGTTCTGGGTCATCCAACACTTGGCATAAATCTGAGGGGATTCCAGGAAGCTTGTAATAACCTAAACTGAAACTACGGTATTCAGTATACCACAAGATAGGGCCCCTGTGCAATTACGCTGTACAAGTCCGCTATCGAAAGAAGTCTTGGCTGGGCAGTGATGATCCGACGGTTCGTGCGGTGCCGCGTTCATTCAAGAATAGATGCGCTAGGATGCTGATGAAGAAGCGCCTGCCGTATATGGAGGGAAATCGTACCGGGTGAACACAGAGGTATTTCGGTTCAACCGTGGCTTAAACGAAAGTCATAACGTAAAATCCAATGTTATCTGACCAATTAGATTTGGATTTACCTATCTGCGAATACTAGTAACTTGGCTATGCTGATGGGCCCTCACCACTCACTG
>CAYUWM010000054.1:0-10122 GCA_964448395.1 uncultured Dehalococcoidales bacterium | reverse complement strand
TGGCGGCAAGCGACAACTACACCGCGCATAAGATAGAGTGCGAGAAGCTGTGCGCCGAATCGGGGCTGGACTGGTGCGTCATGCGCTTCGGGGTGGTGCCCCCGGTGTCGCTGGGAGGCGTCACCCCCAAGATGTTCGCCTTCCCCTTCAAGAGCCGCACCGAGTTCGCCCACCCCGGAGACGTGGGACTGGCCATCGCCAATGCCGTAAGCTCGGACCAGATCTGGAGCAAGATACTGCTCATCGGCAGCGGCAAGGGCGGGCAGCTGTACTACGGGGACTTCGTAGGACGGATGATGGAGGTCATGGGCGTGGGCCGGCTGCCGGAGGAGGCCTTCGGTTCCGAGCCGGCCTATATGGACTGGCTGGACACCGAGGAGAGCCAGAGGCTGCTCCAGTATCAGCAGCACACCTTCGAGGACTTCGTCCAAGATCTACCCCGAATACTGGGGCCCGCCAGATACATCATGCCGCTGGTACGCCCCATCGCCCGCCGGTGGATACTCAGCAAGTCGCCCTATTATAAAGCAAGTAAGAAAGCATAGGAGCTAAGCGATATGAAGAAACTCTTAATCCCTATTATTCTAGTGGCTGCCCTGCTGATAACCGGGTGCGGCGGCGGTTCAGAGCCGGAACCGACGGTAAATCCAACCCCTCAAGTGGTGAAACCGACCGCTACCCCCATACCCGGCGGCTCGGACTGGGCCTACCGCCTGCAGGGGTATGTGACCCCATCCACGGAGTGCGGCTACCTGTCCAACTACCAGATGAAGCTGACGGTGCACTATGGAGCGGGTACCAACGATGGTGCGAATGTTTACCTGAACGGCAGCGCTCAGGACGATTTCGATGATATAAGGTTCACCTCCAGCTACGGCGTGAAGCTCCTCGATTACTGGATACAGAACTACACCCGGGGGGTCAATGCCACCGTCTGGGTGAATTTCGATTCGATCCCAAGGGAGGGCACGGACATCTACCTGTACTATGGCAACCCGGCTGCGAAATCGGCCAGCAACGGCTATGACACCTTCGTCATCTTCAATGACGGCTCCTCCATGGAGGGCTGGAAGCAATACGCGGGTGGAGGCTCTTTCGACTGGTCAGCCGTTGGAGGCGCGATACGGTGTGTATCTACGGGTGACGGTTTCGATAACCTCTACTACATCAAACACCTGGAAAGCACCTCTTATATCGTCGAGTCGAGGATCAGGAGAGAGGAGGGGTTGAACACTTCACTGAACTACCAGCAGGGGATCGGTTGCTCATACAACAACCCTATGGTACGCTGGCTGGAGAATGGCAACTATTGGCAGATACGTGACCCCTATGGCGCAACCGACAGTGCTCCAGATACCACATTCAACGCAGCACAATGGCATGATTACACTTTCATTAGAGATAACAACGTCTGGAAACTCCTGGTGGACGGGAATCTCAAGATCACCCACAACGCAGGATTTTTAAACCCGTGCGCCGGCATGTATGTGTACATGAAGCACAGCGGCAACTGGGTGGAGTTCGATGACTTCAGGGTGCGCAACTACTGCGAGCCGGAACCGGTGTGGGGCCCCTGGAGCGCCGGGGCTAATGAATTGGCGTTAGGGGCCACGCCCCAAGAGACTCCCCAGTCGGAAGCGACACCAACACCTGAAACAACTGCCCCGGCTGAGGCAACGATGACCCCCGAAGCGGTGCCGACGATTCCGATCATTCCCTAACCTCTACCCTGATACCGGTGAAGGGCATCAACCTATGGATGAGACAGAGGTCAAGAAGATAGTCTGCACCTTCTGCGCCGGCAATTGCGGCGTGCTGGTGCATGTCGAGGACGGGCGGATAGTCAACATAGAGCCGAACCGCAAGCACCCCCTGTCCCGGGGGTTCATGTGCGAGCGGGGTAGACTGGCCCTCCAATGGCTGTACCACCCGGACCAGCTGATGTACCCCCTGAAGCGGACCGGCGAGCGGGGGGAAGGCAAGTGGGAGAGGATAGGCTGGGAGCAGGCGAACGCCGAGATCGGCGACAAGCTGAACCAGCTAAAGGCCGAATACGGGCCGGAGACGCTGGGCATCTTTGAAGGCACCGCCCGCGGCAACGACTACTGGCCCCGAGGCCGCTTCCTCAGCCTGTTCGGCAATCCTCACAATATCTTCGCTTCCGGTACCATCTGCAGCGCCAACTGCATGGCGATCAACGCCGCCGTTATGGGCGACATGAGCGGCTTCGCCGGCAGCATCAATAATTCCAATTGCGTAGTGTACTGGGGTACGGACCCCTCGAAGGCATTCCAAAGGGCATGGGCCGCCGCTCTGAATCAGAAGCACAAGCGGGACATGAAAATCATCGCCGTAGACCCCCGGCGAACCAAGTCCACCGAGGCGGCTGACATATGGCTCCAGCTGAGGCCGGGAACCGACACCGCTATGGCCCTGGCATGGCTGAACGTTATCATCAACGAGGAGCTCTACGACAAGGAATTCGTGACGAATTGGACCGTCGGCTTCGATAAGCTGAAGGAACGGGTGCAGGAGTACCCGCCGCAGAAGGTCTCTGAGATTACCGGCGTACCGGCGGATAAGATCGTCACCGCAGCGAGGATGTACGCCACCACCAAGCCCGCGTTCATACCATACGCCGTCGCCGTCGACCAGCTGGGGCTGAACGGCACCCGCACCGAGCAGTGCCGTATCATCATGCGAGCCATAACCGGCGATCTGGGATTGTTCGGCGGTGACCTGATCACCAGGCCCGGCGTGAACATCAACGGCGGGCAGTTCGTCACCGACTCACAGCTTATTATGATCGACCGACTCTCTATGGAACAGCGTAGAAAGCAGCTCGGTGCCGACGTCTGCCGCCTGCTGAGCCTCGTCGGCTGGAGCCTGACGGCGAAGAACATCGAAAAGGTCTTCGGGGTGCCGGCGCCGGTAGGCGTGCAGACCAACGCCCATACCCCCATGCTGTGGCGCTCGATACTAACCGGTGAACCGTACCCGGTGAAAGCGCTTATCGCCTGGGGCTCCAACCCTTTGTCGTGGGCCGGCAATACCAAGCTGGTCTATGAGGCCCTGAAAAGTCCGA
Source organism: uncultured Dehalococcoidales bacterium (assembly GCA_964448395.1). GTDB lineage: Bacteria > Chloroflexota > Dehalococcoidia > E44-bin15 > E44-bin15 > CAYUWM01. The sequence goes on along the minus strand of CAYUWM010000054.1, from coordinate 7,037 downwards.
ACCTGGAACTAAGCGTCGTTCAGGAGATGTGGATGACCCCCTCTGCCCAGATTGCGGACTACGTGCTGCCCGCCGCCAGCTGGATGGAGCGGCCGATGTGCAGCAACATGATGGACTTCGGCAGCCTGATCGTAGGAGGAGAGCGGCCGATACCGCCGCTGGGCGAGCGCCGCGACGTGTACCAGCTCTTCCGCGGGCTGGCTCTGGCCGTGGGCCAGGGCGAGGATAACTGGCCGTGGAAGACATCGGAGGAGGTCTGCGAATACCGGCTGAAGCCCACGGGCATAAGCTTCCACGACTTCACCGAGAAAATGGTGCTGTTCCCCGACGAGTTCGACCTGCAGCCGTGGCTCAAGACCGGCTTCCCCACCCCATCGGGAAAAGTGGAGCTCTACTCCAGCATCCTAGAGAAGCTGGATTACGACCCCCTGCCCTTCTACGAGGAGCCCCCGGAGAGCCCGGTAAGGACCCCCGAGGTAGCTAAGGAGTATCCGCTGATCCTGAACACGGGTGGGGTATATATGCCGATGTTCAAGTCCGAGTTCATGCAGCCGGAGCTGGGGAGAAGGAAGCACCCCGACCCGCTGATGGACATTCACCCCGACACCGCACGGAAGCTGGGGGTAAACGACGGCGACTGGGCCTACATCGAGACCAGGCGGGGCCGGATCAAGCAGAAGGCCAGGTACAACGACGGCATACTGCCCAACGTGGTCAACTGCGAGGCCAACTGGTGGTTCCCCGAGATGCCCCCCTACGAGCCGTGCCTTAGTGGCGTGTGGGAATCCAACGCCAACGTGCTCACCCTCGACGACCCCGAATGGTGCGATGAGTTCTCCGGCGGCTGGTGCAACCGCGCCCTGCTGTGCAAGGTGTACCCGCTCTAAGCGAGGCCACCGCAATCGGGCAAGAACGCTCATATAATGCTATACTGTATATGCTCATGCTCGAACCAAGGGTTGGCTATTGGAACTGCTAGGCTGGATCGCCGGAGCGCTGGTAACACTCAGCCTCCTGCCCCAGATTATACAAGTGTTCAGGCTCAAAAGCGCCCGTGAGATAAGCCTGCTGTTCAACACCATGCTCCTTTCAGGCATCCTGCTGTGGCTGGGATACGGCATCGCCATGAGTCTCCTCCCGGTAATAATATGGAACGCGATAGGAGCCGCCCTCACCGCCCTGTTGCTGTACGCAAAACTGAAATACGGCAGATAGGAGAACCCGATGAAAGTACTGCTTACCGGAGCCTTCGGGAACATCGGCACCGTCACTATCGAGAACCTGCTCCGGCAGGGCCATCAGGTAAGGTGTTTCGACCTGAAGACCCCCGACGCTGAGAAGAAAGCGCAACGTTTCGAACGGAAGATAGAGACAGTATGGGGTGACATATGTAACCCCGACGATGTGGCCGCCGCCGTGCGGGACATGGATGCGGTCATCCACCTGGCGTTCATCATCCCCATCGCCAGCGAGGTTGACCCCGAGCGTTCGCGAGAGATAAACGTAGGCGGCACAACCAACCTGCTCAACGCCATGAAGAGCGCTCCGACCCCACTTAAAATAGTGTTCGCCTCATCAACCACCGTCTTCGGGCCCACCCAGGACCAGCCCCCGCCGCGCAAAGCGTCCGACCCGGTCAACCCAACGATTAACTACACGAAACACAAGGTGGAATGCGAGCAGATGGTGAAGGATTCCGGCCTGGACTGGTGCATCCTGCGCTTCGCCGCGGTGACCCCCGTGGCCTTCAAGTTCGACCCCACGATGTTCTTCCTGACACCCGACTCGCGTATGGAGTTCGCCCATTACCGCGACGTGGGCCTGGCAGTGGCCAACGCCGTGACCTGCGACGAGGCGTGGGGCAAGATACTGCTCATCGGTGGCGGCGCCGGCAGCCAGATGCTCTACCGGGACTACATCGGGCGCTCGATGGAAACCGTGGGGGTAGGCAGGTTCCCCGATGAAGCCTTCGGCACCATCCCCTCCTCGCTGGACTGGGTAGATACCACTGAGAGCCAGAGGCTGCTCGACTACCAGCACCACTCCTTCGACGACTGGCGCCGGGAGAGGGCATCGCTGCTGGGGTTGAAGCGATACTGGATATGGGCCTTCCGCCCCGTGTACCGCCGGCGGATGCTGAAGCAATCGCCGTTCTACCAAGCCAATATGGCTGCCAAGGAGGGCAAGGGATGAAGGTGCTGCTGACCGGTGCCTTCGGCAATGTCGGCGCGCAGACACTGGAGAGTCTGGTAGAGCATGGCCATCAGGTGAAGTGCTTAGACATAAAGACCAGGGCTAACAAGAGTATTGCCAAGCGGTTCGATGGTAAGATAGAGACGGTTTGGGGTGACCTGCGCAACCCTGACGACGTGGCCGCTGCCGTCGAGGGCCGGGATGTGGTTATCCATCTGGGGTTCATCATCCCTCCACGCAGTGAGCAGTCCCCCCAGTTGGCACATGAGGTAAACGTGGGCGGTACCCGCAACCTGCTCAACGCCCTCAAGGCACTCCCCCGAAAGCCCCGGCTCATATTCTCATCCACCGCCAGCGTCTTCGGCAAGACGCAGCATCTGGAGCCGCCGCGCTGCTGCACCGACCCGGTGCAGCCGATAGACCACTACACCAGTAACAAAGTCGAGTGCGAGAAAGCGATACGGGAGTCCGGCCTGGATTGGGTCATCCTGCGCTTCGGCGCGGTGCCCCTGCTGGGACAGATAGACCCCCTCATGTACGAGGTTCCGCTGAGCAACCGCATCGAGTTCGTCCACCCGCGGGATGTTGCTCTGGCGCTGGCCAACGCCGTAAGCTGCGAGGAGGCCAGCGGAGAGGTGCTGCTCATCGGGGGAGGCAGGCACGGGCAGATGTACTTCCGGGAGTATCTCAAAGGGCTCATGGACGGTGCCGGTTTAGGCATGTTGCCCGATGAAGCCTTCACCTCAGAACCGTTCTACACCGACTGGATGGATACGGATAAGAGCCAGCGGTTGCTCCGCTACCAGCGCCACTCGTTCGATGACTACGTGCGTGAAATGCCCTCGGCGCTGGGGTACCGCTACCTGATGGTACGGGCTTTTCGTCCCTTTATCCGCCGGTATATACTGAGGCTGTCGCCGTACTATCACTCCGCAGGTTAACAGGCTTCATATTTAGAGGTTGATATGGAAACGAACGCTGTATATGTCGAACTGGCCAAAAAACTGAAGTGCCCTGGTTCCGAGCGGTTGCTGAAGATACTGCGTAAGCTGGTAACTCCGGACGAGGGCCGCCTGCTGCTCGAGGTGCCGGCCGAGGCCGATGAACTGGCGCGCAAAACGGGCATGGACCGCGATACGGTCGATCTCAAACTGCGCCAATTCGTGGAGCAGGGGATAGTCATCCCCACCAGCAAGGGGCTGCGCTTGGCGCGCGACGTTACACAGCTGCACGATGCTAACCTTTCGAGTGCCGACAGGTGGCTCGATACCGAGCTGCTCGACCTGTGGAAAGACTTCCATGAGTCCGAATGGCTGGAGAGCATGTCGGACCTCGGCGATACGCATTTCAACGCCATCAGGGTGCTCCCCGCCTTCAAGTCGATACAGCGCAGCCCGCACGTCTCGTCCGATGATCTGCTGCCGGAAGAGGACATCAGGGCGCTGATCAAGGGTGCCGACCTGGTCGCGGTGGTGAACTGCAGCTGCCGCCAGTCGATGAGAAGATGCGATTCCCCGGTAAACATCTGCCTCCAGTTCAACCGGGGTGCGGAATACCATATCGACCGCGGCACCGGCCGCAGGCTGACCGACGATGAGGCGATAGCCCTTGCCGGCAAGGCGGAGGAGGCAGGCCTGATACACACCTGGCCACTTGCCGGTTTCGGACGCCTTAACGAGATCTGCAACTGCTGCCGCGACTGCTGTGTCATCTTCGATGCCGGGTTGAAATATGGCACCATCGGCCAGTTGCTGGAGAAGAGCCGCTTTCGGGCGGAAGTCGACGGGGACGCCTGCACCGGCTGCCATGACTGCGTCGAGCGGTGCTTCTTCGGCGCCATCGAGATGGTGAAGCCACCTCAGGGCGGGATAGCCGTGGCCACAGTTGACGAGAGTAAATGCTTCGGCTGCGGGCTGTGCACCATCGTGTGCGAGCCGGGGGCGATAGCCATGAGGCTGGCGCGGACTTAAACCCGGCTGCTGGACGACATTTTTTACCGCTGTGGCGCACTGGCGCCGCGGGTGAGCGACTTCTTCGCCGTTTCGGGCTCCCGGCAGCGGTTAAGCGCGTCCTCCAGAGAGATGAACCCGTTGTGGTACAGCAGCATCAGCGACTGGTCCATGGTCTGCATGCCGTAGTGGGCGCCGGTCTGCATCGCGCTCCACATCTGAGAGGTTCTCGCCTCCCGTATCAGGTTCTTGATAGCGTCGGTGGCTACCATGACCTCACATGAAGCGACGCGCCCTGTGCCGTCGCGCCTGGGGATTAGGGTCTGATACACCACCCCCTCCAGAACGGTGGAGAGCTGGATACGCGCCTGCTGCTGCTGGTACGGCGGGAAAACATCCACCATGCGGTCGATAGCCTGCGGCGCGCTGGGCGTGTGCAGCGTGGCGAGGATCAGGTGGCCGGTCTCCGCTGCCGTCAATGCTATGGAGATTGTCTCCAGGTCGCGCATCTCGCCCACCATGATGACGTTGGGGTCCTGGCGCAGGCAGTGCTTCAGGGCAGCGGCGAAGTCCAGCGTATCGGTGCCGATCTCCCGCTGGGTGATGATACATTTATCGTTGGTGTGGAGGAACTCGATAGGGTCCTCGACAGTGATGACCCGTTTGGTTATCAGGCTGTTGAGATACTTGATCATCACCGCCAGGGTGGTGGACTTGCCGCTCCCCGCAGGCCCGGTTATAAGGATCAGCCCGCGCTCCTTCAGCGAGAAGTCCTTCAATATATCCGGCAGCCCCAGCTCCTCGATATCTGGTATGATTGGCTGAAGCAGCCGGAAGCAGAGGCTTACCGTGCCCCTCTGGTAAGAGGCGTTAGCGCGGAAGCGCCCCATCCCAGCCACGCCGTGGGCGAAGTCCAGCTCCAGCGTCTCCTCGAACCGCTTCATCTGCTCCTCATTGATGACTGAAGTTAGCAGTTCTTCAACTTCATCAGGCCTGAAGGCAGTATGATCGGTCTGGGGAACCAGCTCCCCGTCGATGCGCAGCACCGGCGGGCTGCCCACGTTTATGTGCAGGTCCGAAGCCCTTCGGGCCATAGCATCCATCAGAAGGTCATTCATCTTCATCTGCCCAGTTCCTCCATAATAAATTCACTTATCGGTATAAGGTTATATTATTTTAGCCGATTTTAGCCAATAACACAATACCCTGTCAAGACATTTCGGTCACCCGGTTGCCGATTCTCTCCATGCGCTCGGCATGCGCCTGTTTCAACCGCCGGAAATGCTCCTGAAACGGGATATCGTCCAGCGTGCCGGTCGACATTATCACCGCGTCTTCCCCGTTATCATTATAGTACGCCTTCCTCGTCCCGGTCACGGCGAACCCGTACTTGCCGTAGAGCGCCTGTGCCGCCGCGTTGGACTGCCTCACCTCCAGCGTCATCAGGTGCGCACCCAGCGATACGGCGAGCTCGATAGCGGCGATGAGCAGCGTCTCAGCTATGCCCTGCCGCCGATGCTCTGGGCGCACCGCGATGGTTATGATGTGCGCCTCGCCGGCCATCACCCAGAAGCCCGTAACGCCATCGATACAGCGCTCGGGCGGAGGCGCGCCCTCGTCACAGGCCACCAAGTAGTGCGCCATGTCGTTGGACTCCAGGTCCCTCTTGTACGGCACAGCAGCCCACTGAGCGGCGAAACACTCCCGGTCTATATCCAGGGCCTCGGGAATATCCTCCAGCCTCATCCTGCGCACCGTGTAGCTCATATTATCCTCTTTAAACCAGCGACAGGCTATTTTATCACATTCTGCCCGGCCCCTCTATATTTTACCACCATTTTGAGCTATATTATCCTGACCCCTCCCCCAGCATCTTCCCGATGTCCACCTTGCCGTAGCGCTCCCACTCGCTGTACACGCAGCCGCAGTACTTCTGGTGGTACAGGTTCATCTCCCGCGACAGCCTGTGCCCCTCGCGGAAGCCGGGGCGGAAGTCCTCGTAGTGGAACGCCACGCCGTGCTCCCGCGCAACCTCCTCGCCGACCTGTTTCAATGTTTCGTGCTCCTGGTACGGGCTGATGAGCAGCGTGGTGGTGAACGCGTCGAACCCCTGCTCGCGGGCCACCCCCGCCGTGCGGTCCAGGCGCAGGCGGAAGCAGTCGCCGCAGCGCTGGCCCTCGTGCCCGGCCACCGCGCGGAAGTAGTCCACCATATTGTACTCGTCCACGATGAGGGGGAAGTCCATCTGTCCGGCGCAGTCCGCCATCGCCTCCAGCCGGCTGCGGTGCTCGGTGAAGGGGTGGATGTTGGGGTTGTACCAGTGGCCGGTCACGTCGAAGCCCTCCTCGCGCAGCTTCTTCAAGGTGTAGACCGCGCACGGCCCGCAGCAGCAGTGGAGCAGCATCTTTTTCATATGCACCCGTCATTGCCCGACTTGTTCGGGCAATCCAGAGCCCAGACACACCAATGGATCATCCGGTCAAGCCGGACGATGACCCAATTGTCATTGCCCGACTCCAACCCGTCATTGCCCGACTTGCTCGGGCAATCCAGAACCCAGACATATCACTGGATCATCCGGTCAAGCCGGACGATGACCCCCATCGTCATTGCCCGACTTGCTCGGGCAATCCAGAACCCAGACACACCACTGGATCATCCGGTCGAGCCGGACGATGACCCCATTGTCATTTATCGAACAGGCCCAGCTGCGGGGGCTTGCCCTTGTCGTAGTCCAGCCCCAGGTGCTCGTAGGCGTGGCGTGTGGCGACGCGGCCCCGCGGCGTGCGCTCCAGGAACCCCAGCTGCAGCAGGTACGGCTCATATACGTCCATGATGGTGTCCGCCTCCTCGCTGATGGAGGCGGCGATGGTGTCCAGCCCCACCGGCCCGCCG
>CAYUWM010000053.1:0-10194 GCA_964448395.1 uncultured Dehalococcoidales bacterium | reverse complement strand
TCGAGGGTGTCCTGATTGAACGTCGTCTCGCGGCTGATCGACTTGGCCGCCTGCGGCGGGGTGACCCCCCGCCCGTCGATGCCGCGGGCGAAGCGGTACAGCACGCCGCCGGTGGAGCCGAAGCGGGCGTTGAGCATCGGTTCGGACAGTCCGGCCAGGTCGCCGACGGTGCCCACCCCCATGCGCCGCAGCGCCTCCCCGGTCTTCTGGCCCACGCACGGCAGCCGGCCCACGGGCAGCGGGGCGAGGAAATCGCGCTCGTCGCCCGGTGTCACCTCCACCAGTCCGTCGGGCTTGTCCATGTCGGAGGCGACCTTGGCTATCAATTTAGATGAGCCGATGCCGATGGAGGCGGTGATGCCGATCTCGTCCGCGATTCGATTCTTGATGCTCATCGCCGTATCCGCCGCCGGCCCGTATATCGGCTCGAAGCCGGTCAGGTCCAGGTACGCCTCGTCGATGCCCAGCGGCTCCAGCAGCGGGCTGAAGTCGGCCAGCACCGCCATGAAGCGGGACGACGCCTCGCGGTAGCGGGCGAACCCGCCACGGAGGAATACCGCGTGGGGGCACAGCCTTGTCGCCCGCTTGAGCGGCATCGCGGCGTGGATGCCCAAGGCACGAGCCTCGTAGGAGGCGCAGGCGACGACGCCGCGGCCGCCGGGGTCGCCGCCGACGATCACCGGCCTGCCCTCAAGCTCGGGGTGCTGCACCCGCTCCACCGAGACGAAGAAGGCATCCAGGTCAATATGCAGGATGCGACACTCAGCCATCGACCGACCTCCGTGCGACACTGTCGCACATCTGTTCTGATTGTAGGGCAAAGGGGGTGTGTCGTCAAGACGAACGGATGGGTTCTTCGATTGCGGGGCCCTGGTTGCGACGGCGGTTTAGCGCTCTCTTAGCCAAATTCCTTCGCAGGTATTGACAGGAATTTCTATTTGTGGTATGCTATCTATTTGCGCATGGAGACTGCAGCTAATTGACCATTTCCTCAATATTTAGTATCGCTTCGTATCTTATCTGTGGGAACTTCTGCGTCTTTTTTCAGGGGGATTGTATAATATGAAAACCGCTTCCGTTGCATCGAAGAAGGCTGCGCCCAGGAAGTCGTACTCCAAGATAGCCCATGTGCTGGAGTTGCCGAATCTGGTGCAGGTCCAGCTGAACTCCTTCCGCAGGTTCTGCGACCAGCAGCCGAACAAGGATAATCCCGATGACAAGGGTGGGTTGAGGACCCTTTTCGATGAGGTGTCGCCAATTCAGGATTTCACCGGCAACCGTTTCGCGTTGAGCTTCCTCAGCTACGGGTTCGGCGAGAAGAGCAAGGCCGAGATGCCCATATTCGAGGACGACGCTGCGTTCTGGGACTACATCGCTGATGCCGCCCCCGAAGGGAAGTCGGAGACGGAGTGCCGCGAGAAGGATATCACCTACTCGGCTCCGCTCTACGTGAAGGTTCAGCTCCTGGTCAAGGATACCGGCGAGATCAAGGAGCAGGACATCTTCATGGGTGACTTCCCCCTGATGACGCAGAAGGGGACGTTCATCATCAATGGGGCGGAGCGGGTGGTGGTGAGCCAGCTGATCCGCTCGCCGGGCGTGTATTTCACCCTGGAGCAGGAGATGGCCAGCGGTCGCCAGCTGTGTTTCGCCAAGCTCATCCCGGAGCGCGGTGCCTGGCTGGAGTTCGAGACCAGCAGCAAGGACGTGATATCAGTTAAGGTGGACGGCAAGCGCAAGATCCCCGTCACTACCATGCTGCGCGCCGTCGGTTACAGCAGCGATAAGGAGCTGCTGGAGCTGTTTCAAGAGGTTGACCCCGAGCAGAGGTTCATAAGCGCTACCATGGAGCGGGACCCCGCGGTGCGGAACACCGATGGCGCCCTCATCGAGTTCTACCGGCGCTTGAGGCCCGGCGATCCCCCCTCGTTGGATAATGCGCGCACCCTGATGGATAACCTGCTGTTCAACCCCCGCCGCTATAGCCTGGGCCGGGTCGGCCGGTACAAGCTGAATAAGAGGCTCCGCCTCGACGTGCCCCAGACCCATCAGGTGGCCACCAAGGAGGACCTGCTGGAGATCGTGCGTCATATCATCCGGGTGAACAACGGCGTCTTGACCCCCGACGACATCGACCATCTGGGCAATCGCAGGGTAAGGACCATGGGGGAGTTGATACAGAACCAAGTCCGCATCGGTTTGCTGCGCATGGAGCGGGTGATCAGAGAGCGGATGAGCATAATCGACCCCGATGCGATCGCCCCCAGCACCCTGATAAACGTGCGGCCGGTGGTGGCGGCCATACGGGAATTCTTCGGGGCGTCTCAGCTCTCCCAGTTCATGGATCAGACCAACCCCCTGGCGGAGCTGACACATAAGCGTCGCGTCTCAGCTCTGGGACCCGGCGGGCTCTCGCGGGAGAGGGCCGGGTTCGAGGTGAGGGATGTCCACCATTCACACTACGGGCGCATCTGCCCCATCGAGACCCCTGAAGGGCCTAACATCGGCCTCATCGGGTCGCTGGCCACCTACAGCATAATCGACGAGTACGGCCTTATCGAGACCCCGTATCGCAGGGTGGTCAAGGAGCTGGAGAGCGACTCCGCGGAGCTGGTCGGCCGCACGATAGCGGAGGATGTTCTGGATGACGGCGAGCGCGTTACGGTCAAGAGCGGCACCAAGTTGACCGAGAAGACGTTACAGCGTCTGGCCGAGCTGGGGCCGCGGAAGGTGAAAGTGGTCCCGTTCGCCACGCATGACGTGAGCTATTACTCGGCCGATGAGGAGGAGCAGTATTACATCGCTCAGGCGAATGAGCTGCTGGATGAAAAGAATCAGTTTGTCCACAGCCGGGTCAAGGCCAGGTTCGAGGACAAGTTCTTCGAGATGCCGCCGGACCGGGTGGACCTCATGGACATCTCGCCGAAGCAGATCGTAAGCGTCTCCACCGCCCTGATTCCTTTCCTGGAGCACGATGATGCAAACCGCGCCCTGATGGGTTCCAACATGCAGCGACAGGCCGTGCCCCTGATCCGCCCCGAGTATCCCCTGATCGGTACCGGCATGGAGGCACAGGCGGCCTACGACAGCGGGCAGGTGGCTATCGCTGGCAGTGATGGAACGGTGGCCTCGGTCACCTCCCGGGAGATTGTGGTGCGGGATGGAGCGGGCAAGGATCACAGATATCCCCTGATTAAGTTCGCCCGCTCTAACCAGGGCACCTGTATCAACCAGCACCCGCTGGTGTCCAAGGGAGAGAAAGTGAACCGGGGGCAGATAGTGGCAGACAGCTCCTCCACGGACCGGGGGGAACTGGCGCTGGGTCGCAACGTTCTCTGCGCCTTCATGAGCTGGGAGGGGTACAACTTCGAGGATGCGGTGATCATCAGCGAGAACCTGGTCAGGGAGGATCGATATACATCGATCCACATTGAGAAGCACGAGACCGAAGCACGAGATACTAAGCTGGGCTCGGAAGAGATCACCAGGGATATACCCAATGTCGGTGAAGAGAACCTGAGGAACTTGGATGAAGAGGGAATCGTGAGGGTGGGCGCCGAGGTCAAGCCCGGGGATATCCTGGTGGGGAAGATTACCCCCAAGGGCGAAACCGAACTCAGCGCGGAGGAAAAGCTGCTTCGCGCCATCTTCGGGGACAAGGCCAGGGATGTGAAGGACTCCTCGCTGCGGGTACCACACGGCGAGTGGGGCAAGGTTATCGATGTCAAGGTGTTCACCAGGGAATCTCATGCCGAGCTTCCTCCCGGGGTCAATCAGCTGGTGCGGGTATGGGTGGCGCAGTGGAGGAAGGTATCCGTAGGGGATAAGGTTTCGGGGAGACACGGCAACAAGGGAGTGATAGCCCGTATACTGCCCCCGGAGGATATGCCCTACCTCCCCGACGGCCGTCCGGTAGAGGTCGTTCTCAACCCTATCGGCGTCCCCTCGAGGATGAACCTGGGGCAGGTGCTGGAGGCCCATCTGGGATGGGCGGCCCATACCCTGGGGTTCAAAGTCATCTCTTCGGTCTTCGATGGCGCCGAGAACGATGTTATAGAGGCGGAACTTGCCAGGGCCTGGATCGCCCAGCGCGCCGGCGCGATCGATCCCGATCCCGAGGAAGAAACCCCCTTCGATCTGAAGCAGGCCAAGGCATGGCTGGAAGAGCGGGGTTACAACGGGGACAGGGTTTTCAGCGATAAGCACGGGGATGAAGCCAGGACGGCTGCGCTGAAGCTGTGGATGGAGGATATCGGCGTCGATGCGGGGGAGCTCATCGGCGATAGTCTGGCGGCAGAGGCGAAGCGGGTCGCACGGGAGAGGGGGCTTCCCCTGCCTACATGGGGTAAGACCACCCTATACGACGGCCGCACCGGGGAGGCTTTCGACCAGCCGGTGACGGTGGGCTATACGTACATGATGAAGCTTATCCACTTGGTTGAGGACAAGGCTCATGCCCGCTCTACGGGGTCGTACTCCCTGATTACCCAGCAGCCCCTGGGGGGCAAAGCCCAGTTCGGCGGTCAGCGGTTCGGAGAGATGGAGGTGTGGGCGCTGGAGGCCTATGGCGCCGCCCATGTGCTTCAAGAACTGTTGACGGTTAAGTCGGATGATGTGACTGGCAGGGCTAAAACCTACGAGTCTATTATCAAGGGAGATGCCATCTGGGAGCCGGGGGTGCCCGAATCCTTCAAGGTGCTGGTCAAGGAGCTCCAGAGCCTGGGGCTGGCGGTGGAGGTATTGAACGATGAGGAGGAGAGCGTAGCCCTGGTCGAGGATTTAGGTGGAGACATCCCCAGGTTGCGACTTCCCAGAATTGGAGGAGATACAGGTGCTCGAAGTTAATGATTTCAGTGCAGTAAGGATATCTCTAGCCTCGCCGGAGCAGATTAGGAGCTGGTCATGGGGCGAGGTGACCAAGCCGGAGACGGTCAATTACCGTACCCTGAAACCGGAGCGCGACGGGCTCTTCTGTGAGCGGATATTCGGGCCGACGAAGGACTTCGAGTGCTACTGCGGGAAATACAAGAAGGTGCGCTATCGCGGTATCGTCTGCGATAAGTGCGGCGTCGAGGTGGCGCGTGCCAAGGTGAGGCGGGAGCGGATGGGCCATATCGAGCTGGCCGCCCCGGTGAGCCATATATGGTTCGTGAAAGGGACGCCGAGCAGTCTGGGGCTCCTGCTAGACATCTCCCCGCGCAACCTGGAGCGGGTGCTGTACTTCGCCCAGTACATAATCACCTCCGTGGATCAGCGGGCGAAAGATGAGGCTATAGCCAAAACGCAGGAGGAGATCGCCGGACTGGAGCCGCAGGGCGTGTCCAGCGAGGATATGGTGGAAGAAGGGCAATCGCTGTGGGATGCGCTCAACAACAAGATCGAGGAGCTGGAAGAAATACAGCGGCTGCGGATGCTTAACGAGAGCAAGTATAACGAGCTCAGGGATCGCTATCCCGGTGTGTTCCAGGCGGGGATGGGGGCTGAGGCGATACTGGATATCCTGAACAATATCGATCTGGAAGAGCTTAGAGAGAGCCTGTACAAGGAGATACGCTCCAGCACCGGGCAGCGGAGGAAGAAGGCCACTAAGAGGATCAAGGTGGTGGAAGCGCTGCGCAGGAGCGGGAACAAACCGGAGTGGATGGTATTGACGGTGCTTCCCGTGCTGCCTCCGGACCTGCGGCCCATGGTTCAGCTGGACGGTGGCAGGTTTGCCACATCAGACCTCAACGATCTCTATCGGCGGGTGATAAACCGCAACAACAGGTTGCGGCGCCTGCTCGAGCTGGGCGCGCCGGAGATTATAGTGCGCAACGAGAAGAGGATGCTTCAGGAGGCGGTGGACTCCCTGATCGACAACGGCCGGCGGGGGCGAGCTATCACCAGCTCCGGCAACCACAAACTGAAGTCGCTGTCGGATATGCTGAGGGGCAAGCAGGGACGCTTCCGCCAGAACCTGCTGGGCAAGCGGGTGGATTACAGCGGACGCTCGGTTATCGTGGTCGGCCCGGATCTGAAGCTCCACCAGTGCGGCTTGCCGAAGAGGATGGCCCTGGAATTATTCAAGCCGTTCGTTATGCATTACCTGATCATCCAGGGGCATGCCCATAACATCAAGAGTGCCAAGCGTCTGGTAGAGCGGGAGCGGGATGAGGTATGGGAAGCGTTGAAGGTAGTCGTCAAGGACCGGCCGGTGATGCTGAATCGGGCCCCAACGCTTCATCGCCTCGGCATACAGGCCTTCGAGCCGGTATTGATTGACGGCAGCGCCATCCAGCTTCACCCGCTGGTATGCTCTGCCTTTAATGCCGATTTCGACGGTGATCAGATGGCGGTTCACGTCCCCCTCTCCAGAGCCGCGGTGCTGGAGGCCCGGGAGGTGATGCTGGCCTCAAACAATATGCTGCTGCCCAGTTCGGGGGAGCCGGTGGTAGCCCCTACCCTGGATATAGTTCTGGGCTGCTTCTATCTCACTATCGCAAAGCCCGGAGCCAAGGGGGCAGGGATGGTATTCAGCAGCGCGGAAGAGGCCAAGCTGGCCCGCGCCCTGAGGCTCATCGACTTGGAGGCGGAGATAGAGGTAAGGCTCGATGGCGGGGAGCGAGTGAAAACCACCGTGGGCCGTATTATCTTCAATGAGATACTGCCCAAGGAGCTCGGTTTCATGAACCAGGTGATGGACAAGGGCTCACTGAAGGCATTGATCGCCAACTGTTTTAAGCGTTTTGGCAACGTGACGGCAGCGGAGATGGCCGATAATATAAAAAGGCTGGGATTTCGCTACGTCACCAGGTCCGGCAGCACCATCGCCATGAGCGATATAGTGGCGCCCGAGGGCAAGGAGGAGCTCATCGAGGAGGTAGAAGGGAAGGTGGCGGAGGTGGACAAGCAGTTCCAGAGGGGGCTGATCACTGATGAAGAGCGGTATGCCAGTACTGTAGCACTGTGGACAGAGGCTACGAAAAAGGTCACCTCTGCTATCGCTGGGTCGCTGGATCGTTACGGCTCAATATATCAGATGGCGACCTCCGGTGCTAAGGGTAACATAGACCAGATCAGACAGATGGCCGGTATGCGCGGGCTGATGACCGACCCCTCGGGGCGGATAATCGACCTGCCGATAACCTCCAGCTTCAGGGAAGGTTTGACCGCCCTGGAGTATTTCATCTCTACCCATGGTGCCAGAAAAGGGCTGGCGGATACCGCGCTGAGGACGGCGGACAGCGGCTACCTCACCAGGCGACTGGTCGACGTCGCCCAGGACCTGATAGTGCTGGAGGAAGACTGCGGTACCACTGGCGGCATCTGGATCCATGAAGTAACGGAGAAGCATATTCTGGTGCCCTTTAAAGAGCGTATCTTGGGCCGGGTCGCCGCTGCGGCGATTACGCATCCTGATAGCGGAGCGGTCATCGTTGAGCGGGGTGAGGAGATCGACGAGGGTAAGCTGGAGGAGATCACTCAAGCGGGCATCGATAAGGTTTACATCAGGTCCCCTCTTAGCTGTCAAGCGAGGCACGGCGTGTGCCAGCTGTGCTATGGCAGGAGCCTGGCGCACGGGCGGCGGGTGCAGCTTGGCGAGGCGGTGGGCATCATCGCTGCACAAAGCATCGGGGAGCCGGGTACGCAGTTGACCCTGCGCACCTTCCATACTGGCGGGGTCGCCGGACTGGATATCATCAGCGGGCTGCCCCGCGTGGAAGAACTGTTTGAGGCGCGGTCACCCAAAGTCCAGGCGATCATCTCCGAGATCGACGGGCAGGTGGAGGTTGTGGGGGATGAGGGTGAGCGCAGTATAAGGGTCTCGAGCTCGGAGCTTTACCGCGATGAGTACCCGCTGCCGGCGGGCTATAAACCCAAGGTTAAGAACGGGCAGTGGGTGGATGTTGGGGATGTGATAGCCGGGCCCGGGGGCAGGAAACGAGACTCGGAAACGGAGGCAACCGCTATCGTATCCAGGGTGGCGGGCGAGGCAGCCGTGGCAAAGGATCAGATAGCCGTTTCATACGAGGAGAAAGAGGAGCGGGAGTATATCACCCCCAGCACCGTCCGCATCGCTGTCGATACTGGCCAGTCGGTGCAGGCAGGCCAGCAGCTGACCGAGGGGCTGGTCAACCCTCAGGATCTGCTTCGCATACTGGGCAAGGAGAAGGTGCAGCAGTATCTGGTGGATGAGGTGCAGCAGGTTTACCGCACGCAGGGGGTAAGCATCAACGACAAGCATATCGAGACCATAGTCCGGCAGATGCTGCGTAAGGTCCGCATTGACGCTCCGGGAGACACCGAGTTGCTCCCCGGGGAACTGGTGGATCGTTTTGTTTATGAGGAGATCAACGCCAAGGTGCTGGCGGAGGGGGGAGAGCCGGCGACCGCACAGACAGTGCTGCTGGGTATCACCAAGGGATCGCTTAACACCGACAGTTTCCTGTCGGCCGCTTCCTTCCAGGAGACCACCAGGGTGCTCACCGAGGCCGCGATATCAGGGAAGACGGACAAGCTGCTGGGGCTCAAGGAGAATGTCATAATCGGGAAACTGATTCCGGCGCGCTGCCGGCTCTCGGAGGGGGCCATGGCTGAATTGCAGGCCCCCCAGCCGTTGCACATGCTGGGTGGAGGCGGCCTGGGGGCGTTTGCAGAAGGGATGGAGGACGAGCTTCTGCTGGATGAGATGTTGCCCGATGTGGGTGCGATCGATGAGGGCCTGGCGCAACGACTGGCTGAGGAGCTGTTGAGCGGCGATGGTGGGGAGTCATCGGTAGATCAAAGTGGTGACAGGGAGCAGTCATCGGTTGATGAGGGCGGCGAGGTATCCGGCACCGAACCCATTATCGATGTTGACGACGGAGACCCCGGCGGAACAGCTGTTTAGCATGGTCAGCAGTGCCGCCAGCCCCTCGAAGCTGGCTCCGTAGCCCACGCTGGTCGGCACCGCGATCACCGGCACCGCCACCATCCCGCTGACCACGCTGGCGAGCGCGCCCTCCATACCCGCCACCGCTACCACCACCTTCGCCTGTCGCAGCCGGGGCAGCTGCTCCAGCAGCCGGTGCACCCCGGCGACACCCACGTCGAAACAGCGTTCCACGTCGTTACCGATCAGCTCCGCGGTGACCGCCGCCTCCTCGGCGATGGGGATGTCGGCGGTGCCCCCGGTGAGCACCATAATACCCCGGCGTCTAGCCGCCTTCCCGCATCGGTTTACCGTTATCGCCCGGGCAACAGGGTGATACTGCGCATCGGCGACGCTTTGTTGTACCACATCGAAACACTCCTGCTCCACCTTGGTCACCAGCACCTTGTCGGCGGTGGAGGCTATTCGCTCTACGATCGTAGCGACCTGCTGCGGCGTCTTGCCCGGACCGAAGACCACCTCGGGGAAGCCGCGCCGCAGCGCCCGGTGGTGGTCGATCTTGGCGAAGCCGACCTCCTCGTAGGGGAGCCGGGCGAGCTGGGACAGGGCCTGGTCGATGCTGACCTCCCCCGATTTCACCGCGGACAGTAATTGCGATAATCGTTCGCTGTCGATGTCTGTGCCTCCCTTGTGCGAGCGCATTATAACATCGGGGGGCACTTGGACGAAAGTGGCGGGCGATGGTTGACTTCAAAAATCGGGAACTGCTATAATATAAGTTAGCTCATTGTGAAATTTACCACAGACCCTACGGAGGAAGTAAAGTGACAGAAGAGAAGAAAGAACAGAAAAGCAAGAGCGTAGATCCGTCTACCATCGAGATGCTGTGCAAGATGGAGGCCGAGGGTATCAGCAACGCCTTCGAGCGGGCGGACAGCACCAAGCCATGCCCCATCGGGCATTCCGGCGCCTGCTGCAAGATCTGCTTCATGGGTCCCTGCCGCCTAACCGGTAAGACCACGACGGGGGTCTGCGGGGCGACCATCGAGACGGTGACGGCGCGGAACTTCGTGCGCATGATCGCCGGCGGGGCCGCAGCCCACTCCGACCACGGGCGCGGCATGGCGATGACCCTCATCGCCGCCGCCGAGGGGGAGGCACCCGACTACAAGATCAAGGACGTGAAGAAACTCCATGTCGTTGCCAAGCTCCTCGACGTGCCCACCGAGGGACGTGCCACCAATGAGATCGCGCTGGACGTGGGCCGCAAGGCACTGTCCGAGTTCGGCCGCCAGGAGGGCGAGCTGATGTACGTCAAGCGCGCCCCGCAGAAGCGCCAGGAG
>CAYUWM010000052.1:0-10273 GCA_964448395.1 uncultured Dehalococcoidales bacterium | reverse complement strand
AAAATCTGGAACACCGGTATCCACCATGCCGACTGGTGCGTGGTTTATGCTCGGACCGACCCTAATGCCCCCAAGAAGTCTCATGGAATCAGCGTTTTCATCATCGACCCCAAGAGCCCGGGCATTACTTTGCGACAGATAACGCAGATGACCGGTCTTGGCGCATTTTGCGAGGTCTTCTATGATGATGTCAGGGTTCCCAAGGAGAACATGTTGGGGGAGAAGAACAAAGGGAAAGATGTAAGTATGCATGCCTTCGCTATTGAGAGGACCTACGGGCTGGTCATCCTCCACAATGCCAGGAGATACTTTGACCAGTTGGTGCAGTATTGTAAGGAGACCTACGTCAATGGTCAGCCTTTGGCCAAGGATCCTGTTATTCGGAATAGACTGGCTGAGATGTCTATGGAGATCGAAGTAGGGCGCAACATGGGTGAAAGAATAAACTGGATGATAAGCAAGGGGATGCTCACTGTGCTCCCGAGCTGCCAGAATAAGATCCATGGCGCCCGCGTTGCTCAGGATTTAAGCAATCTGGGTATGCAAATCCTCGGGCTCTACGGTCAATTGGATGATAAATCCAAGTGGACGCAGTTGGGCGGTAGGATGAGGCATATGTATCTAAGCTCAAGGGCTTGGAGTCTTGCCGGCGGCACCAGCGAGATGTCCCGGAACATCATTGCTGGCAAGTATGGGCTAGGACTCACCAGCTAAGAGAAGTTGTAGAAGTTCATCGACCTTTATCGATTAATTGGATAGGAAATGGGGGAGGATCCTCTCAAAAACCACGCTTGCGAAGTGGTCTTTATTCAAATGAAGGCAAAGCGTGTCCTCAACTGCTCGCCCCACCCATGAAAATCTCGACCCTTAACTGACCGCGGTTGATGTAACCAGCCTTTTCATGTATGTATAATGACAATCACCTGGTTGAAGTTGACATTCAGCTCAACAAATCATAGTATTACCGTATAGTATTAGGGAGAACTGCGATGACGTTTGGACAACGACTGAGGGAACTGAGGAAAACCCAAGGTATGACCCAGAGGGAACTGGCACAGAAGGTATCGATCAGCTACGCATACGTTAGTAAGCTGGAAACTGGCGTCATGCCCCCGCCGAGGCAAAAGACCATCCTGGCTTTAGCCCAAGCACTTGGTGCAAACCAAGCGGACACGGACGAGCTATTTGGGCTGGCTAACAAAATGCCGTCTGAATTACTGGCGCAAGTAGATACTGGAATGATAAAGATGCTGCGCTCCCTAAGTCATGGGGAGGAGACACCCGCACGCGAGTTGGCAAAATTGCAGCGTCGAATCGCTGAGCTCGAAGCATCAGAAACCGAGGGCATACTTCTTAAGCAGCTGCCTGGTAAACGAGAGGACATCTTTAGAGCGCTGGTCGAGAATTCCCCGGACGGCATTGTGCTTCTGGGCAGCGAGCTAGAAGTCTTGTACGAGAACCCGTCCGCCGCACGAATCCTCGGCTACGAGTCGGGAGAATTCATTGGCAAGGATACGCTGGGGGTTATTCACCCGGAAGATATGTTCAAGGCGGCCCGCAGGCTCACTAAAATGATCCAGAATCCAGATGATCCTGGTAGTCATGCGCAGTTGCGTGTGAGGCATAATGACGGTACGTGGCGTATAGTCGATGTGGTCGCTAATAACCTGCTCCATAATCCCTCCATCAAGGGCATAATTATCGTAATCCACAAAATCAGCAGGACCTACCGAGACGAACTGGCATGGTCCGAAGACACTACGGCTGCGGAGATGGCTAAGGAATACCACCTGACGGATACTGAACACAGAGTGCTCACCCTGATCGCAGAGGGGAAGAGCAACCCCCAGATAGCGGAGCAACTGGTGGTAAGCCCTTCCACTGTGAGATTCCACGTCACCAGTATCCTCCTCAAGCTGGGAGTCACCAGCCGCACCGAGGCAGCTGCCATCGCAGTGCGTCGCCACCTGGTCGACTGAATCAACTGCCCCCAAAAACTCGCCATCCGTACAGGGATTAATCCATCACTATGTCCAGCACCGTACAGGAAAATCCTCTTTATAATGATATCCATTATCCTGCTGTGATAACCATTTCTTTTTAGAAAGGGATAGACATCAACCAGATAAAAGGAGGTAGCAATGCCGGATGAAACTTTTGATGCGGTAATAGTTGGAGGTGGAACTACAGCTCTATTCACTGCTATGTATCTTATGAAGTACGGCGGCATGAGCGTTGGTATCTTTGAGAGGAGGCATGAGATCGGCGGATGTCTTTCCACTGAGGAGGCCGCAGCCCCGGGCTTTCGCGGCAATCAACATGCTACCATGATGTTTGACTGGTACCATCTGCCGTTCTACCGCGATTTCCCTGAGTTCTGGGACTATGGGGATCAGCACGACCAGTATCTAGTTGCCGACGGCGCCGCCTTCAGAAAGGACCAGACCTGCATCGCCATCTACAGCAGGAAACATGACCCTACCCAGGAACGTACCGCCAAGGAGATCGCCCGCTTCTCGGAGAGGGACGCCGAGCAGTGGCTCAAATTCTGGAATGTATGGACGAGCGATGATGCACAGAGGGTGCAGATTGATCGGCTATTCCTGCCGGCGGAGGATCGCGCGGCGCCCGAGTTAATGGAGAGGCAGCTGGCTTTATATCCAAAACTGGTGGAAGCCGGTTTTGAACCAGACTCACTCTACCTGGCAGCCAGCCACCTGCGCTCCATGAAGGAAATGTGGGAAAGCCCTGAACTGCAGTACTGTATTGCCAGGCTTGTCCTTTCAGGGGCGTTCGATGTTAGCCACACGGGGGTTGGGGTTGAAACCATAGGTTACGCTATGCAGTTGCCGGGCCTGGGTTTTTGCAGGGGGGGAACCCATCAGATAGCCCATGCCGCCCACAAGATACTGGTTTCCGGCGGAGTCAAGTTCTTCACTCACGCCGAGGTGGATCGGGTCATCATAGAGAATGGAACCGCAAAAGGTATCCGACTCACCGATGGAAGTGAAATTAAGGCAAGGAAGCTGGTGTTGAGCACCCTGAACCCGCGGCAGCTCTGCTTCGACTTGATAGGCAGAGAACATCTGGATGAGAAAACGGCGCGTCGTGTGGAGCTAACTGAAGCAAGTTTCGGCTGCCTGATGTGGTACAGCTTCGCCTGTCACGACAGGCCCAGATACGAGGCGGCGGCGTTCAATCCCGATATCAATGAGACCTTCTGGCTCGGGTTGGCAGAAACTCCCGACCCCGATCACATTGCCAGGGAGACCTACTTCATGAAGCTGGGACTGTGGCCTCCCCCGGAGGACTTCTGCCCCACCGTCTGGTCTCACAGCATGGTTGACCCTTCCTACGCACCCAAGGGAAAATTCGTCTGCAACAATGAGCAGGTGGGACCGCCTGCCTCCTCCCATACGGAGAAGGAGTGGCTAAAGCTTAAGAAGTGGTATGCCGAGCAGTTGATTGAGCTCTGGTCGAAACATGCCCCTAACATGAACTGGGACAACATCATCGGCTATGATCCCAACACCCCTTACGATAACCTGCGGATGAAGAACCTGGCGCCCAACGGGGCCATGTCAGGGGATGACCGCCCGACATACCAATCTTCTGAGAACAGGCCTACCCCCGAGCTGGCGAACCACCGGACACCGATAAAGAACCTCTATTGCACCGGTGGATCCTGGTGGGTAGGAACGAACATAGGCGGATCCGAATGCTACAACTGCTACAGGATTATCGCCAAGGACCTGAATCTGGGCAAGCCGTGGGAGGAGCAAGGCAAAGAGGAGCCGGATTCCCTGATTCAGTCGATGAGGTGGCGCGATAATAAGATTCGCGACACGTTCAAGAGGGACGATCTGAAGATGACGTCATAGAGAAGGCACACCTTACCATCGATCAATGAAATCGCAACCTATCAAGGAGGGGAAATGGAAGCCAATTACGACGTAATAATCATCGGCGGCGGACCAAACGGGCTGACAACCGCCTGCTATCTGAGCAAGGCGGGACTGAAGGTGCTGCTGCTGGAGAAGAGGTATGAGCTGGGCGGCGGGCTGGCCACGGAGGAGATAACGCTGCCGGACTACTTCCACAACACCCACGCCATCTATCACCTGATGGCGGATTACGCTCCCCCGCTCAGGGATTTCGAGCTCGCAGAGAGGTATGACCTCGAGTTTATCCACCCCGAGCTTGAGTGGGCCATGCCGCTGAGCGACGGCAACAGCCTGTGCATCTACCAAGATGTGGAGAAGACCTGCCAGTCGATAGCCCAATTCTCCAAAAAGGATGCGGACAGCTACCGCGAAATGAGCCAGCGGTTCTTCAACATCGTGAACGATTTCATTGGCCCGGCCACCTACTGCGCCGCGATGCCTCCACTGGAGCAGGTTATACAGCTGGACAAGACCGCTGTGGGAAAGGACATCAACGAGCTCACCGAGATGACCCCCGAGGAGATCGTTAATGACCTCTTCGAGAACGACGTCGTCAGGACGCTGATGCTATACATCGCCTGCCACTGGGGCCTGCAGTATGACGCCTCAGGGGTAAGCTACATGGTGCCCCTGCTCATCAACCGGGCAACCAACTACCGCCTCGTCAGGGGCGGCTCACACCGTCTCTCCAACGCCCTCACCAAATACATGCTGGAGTTCGGCGGGGAGATCATCACCAGCGCCCAGATCAAGCGGATTATCGTGGAGAATGGGACGGCAAAGGGTGTGGAACTGGACGGCGGCATCAAGTACATGGCGAATAAGGCGGTGATCAGCACCATCGATACCCACCAGACGTTCCTCGAGCTCGTCGGGGAAGACAACCTGGATGCGACGCTGGTGGAGAAGATCAAGGCGTGGGAGTGGGAGCACTGGAGCCTGTGCCACCTGCACATGGCGATGGAGGAGGCGCCGCAGTTCGCCGCGGCGGCCAAAAACCCTGACATCAACAATGCCTTCATCTACGTGCTGGGTTTCGAGAACAGCGAGGATCTGAAGAAGCACTGGGATGCCATGATAAATGACAATAAAATGGTGGAGCCGGAGGGCTTCAACTGCTGTTTCCCCAGCGTTCACGACCCTTACCAGGCGCCGCCGGGGAGGTGCTCCGGCCTCATCTCGCAGATGGCCCCGTATGCACTTAACGGGGACAAGGAGAAGTGGCTCCGCATGAAGTTCAAGGAGGAGCGCGCCGGGAAGCAGCTGGAGGTCCTCCAGAAATACGCCCCCAACATAACCCAGGATAAAGTGCTGTGGTGGAACATGACCACCCCGGCTGACATCGAGAACAAGTTCGTCAACATGGTGAAGGGCTCGATAAAACAGGGGGCTTACGACTCGACGCAGATGGGCTACTGGCGCCCCAACGATGACTGTCCCAACCACAGGACGCCGATCAAGAACCTGTATCTGGGTGGGGCCAGCAGCTACCCCGGTGGACTGGTCACCTTCGGTGCGGGGTACGGAACGGCCAACGTGGTGGCCGAGGACATCGGAGCCAAGAAATGGTGGCCGGTGCCGGAGCACGTGACCGCCGCCCGTGCAAAAGGGATGCCCCTGTAATATGAATCGGCAAGGAGTTTCATCATACACGGCGGGAACGAGGTATGATGTGATAGTGTCTGCATCTGCTTCACTTCGGTGCGGCGGTGTGAAGATGCCAACGGATCATACAAGTTCCGGCTGGTTCCCCGCTAGATAAGGAGCAATAGTTATGGGCCAAGAATTCTATGAAGAATTGAAAGCAGATATCGGGCGGGAGGGAGAGCGGCTGGTGGCCGTGGATGAGGTCTGCAAGCCTATGATAAGGCACTGGTGCGAAGCGATGCAAGACGGCAATCCGCTGTATACCGACGAAGAGTATGCTAGCAAAAGCAAGTACGGCGGTGTTATCGCCCCTCCGACAATGATACTGACCTGGACTATGCCCCCACTTTGGCCCCCACCTGAGCGACCGCCGCATCCCTTTGAGCAGTTCCTGAAGAAGATGGACGAGGCTGGATTTTACGGGATACTCATCACCAATGTGGCCCAGAAGTACTTGAAGCCGCTTTATCCCGGGGACAGTATAAACTTCACTTATAAGGTTACCGATGTCTCGCCGGAGAAAAAGACGAGCTTGGGGGTTGGACACTTCGTGACCACTACCTTCATCTTCAATAACCAGAAGGGGGAGACGGTGGGCATGCAAAGCCTTACCGTCTTAAAATACCGCATCGGACCTTAGCGCTAGAACTAGATAGAGAGGTAGAGAGATGGCTTGGAAATCCCTTTGCTGGGAGGATGTTGAGGAGGGGCAAGAGTTCACCACAGTGACAATGGATATTTCCTGTACCACGGTAATCGCCGGCGCCATAGCCAGCAGGGACTTTACCCCCGTGCATCACGACCGAAACTTTGCCCAAAGTGCGGGCCTTAAGGACATCTTCCTGAACAACGCGACCATCTGTGGATTGGTGGGCAAGTACCTGACTGACTGGACTGGGCCTGAGGGAGAGCTAAAGGAGATATCATTTCGCATCGGGACGCCGTGCTTCCCTGGCGATACCATGACAATGACCGGCAAGGTGGTTAAGAAGTACACCGACGGGGGCCAGCACCTGGTGGACGTAGAGTATGAATTCAATGTTCCGCAGGGACGCAATTGCGGTGGAACAGGGACCCTTGCCCTGCCTGCCCGAGAACACTAACTGAACTGGCAACCCTATAATCATGGAAGCTAGACAGCATTGCGGTTCAGTGGAATAGAGTTATAAGGAGTTGTATATGGCTGAAAGAGTGGCGATTGTGGCAGCAGCCCAGACCAAATATCACCCGAACAGGAACGATGTAAATGAGGCAGAGCTGGCGTACGAAGCGATAAAACAAGTGCTGGAGGAGACCGGACTCACCCTGTCCGACATCGACTCAGCCGTAACTTGCTGTCAGGACGCCTGGGATGGCAGGACGATAGCGAGCTTGAATCTCCAGCACGTTGTGGGAGCGCATTTCGGGCATGAGTTCACCGTAGCAGAAGATGGAATCAACGCAGCATACGTAGCCATGTCACAGATTCTCGCCGGTGGTCATGAAATCGTCCTCGTTGAATCTCATATGAAAGAGTCCCAAAGTGATAAGAGCATTATCGAAAATGCTGGCTTCGATGCCATTCTCATGAGGCAGCTGGGTTTGGACTACACCTCGGCCGCTGCACTGCAGGCTACACGCTATATGGACAAATACGGTATTACGTCTGAGCAGTGCGCCGAGGTGGCGGTAAGGAACCACAGCAATGCTAGGAATAATCCTTTCGCCCAAAGTCCCATGGATATTACAGTGAAGGATGTCCTCAAATCGGAAATGATGGTCGATCCCATAAGGCTGCTGGACACCAAGCCCATCTCGGATGGCGCATGTGCCTTGATTGTGGTTACAGAGGAGAAGGCCAAGAAGCTTGCCAGGAAGCCGGTATGGATAACTGGAGTGTCGAACTGCTATGACACGCACTACCTGGGGGACCGGGAACTGGCTGATTGTGACGCTCTGGTGAAGGCTGCCAATAAAGCCTACAGCATGGCGGGTATCAGTGATCCTTTGACTCAGATAGACGTGGCTGAGATATCCACAGAGTATTCCTACCAAGAGACCCTGTGGATGGAGGGGCTTGGTTTCTGCGGTCGCGGCGAGGGAGGCAAGCTGGTTGATTCCAAGATGATTGAAATGGGCGGCCAGCTTCCGGTGAACCCGTCGGGAGGGGTGCTTCCCGGCAACCCGAATACTGTAGCGGGTATGGCACGAATCGCCGAAGCAGTGCTGCAACTCCGCGGGGAAGCCGGCGCAAGACAGGTGAAGGGAGCCAAGGTAGCCCTCGCGCATGGCTATACCGGGATCTGCGGGCAGCATCAAGCAGTGATGATCCTCTCTAACGCGTAGTCGGAGGTATATATGGCTAATAGAACAGCAATAGTAGGGGTGGGACAGACCCACCACGCTAGCAGACGGAAAGACGTTAACCTGGCAGAGATGGTCGGTGAGGCAGTGAGGGCAGCCCTGGCCGATGCCCAGTTGAACGCGAAGGATATTGAGGCTTTCATCTTCAGCAATATGGAGGCCTTTGAGGGAATCCTTCTGCCCGATCACGGGATGATTACTGAAGTCGGTGCAGTAGGAAAGCCCGGTTTCAAAGTCACCGGTGGCGGCACAACCGGCTCAGAAGCTGTTGGCGAGGGCTGCCATATGATCTTTGCAGGCCTGTATGACATAGTCATGGTCGTAAGCTGGCAAAAGCACGATTGTGGTGATGCTACCGCCGGCATTTCCGCCGCTGCCGTCCCAACATTTGCCAAAGGTCTGGTAACAGGCGCTGTCAGTGAGTTCGCCAAGCAGGCATTGAGCTACATGAACGAGTCCGGTGCCCAGGAGGAGCACGCTGCCATGGTCCGGCTCAAAGCGGATCGGGGCGCGTGCCGAAACCCCTACTCGCACTTGAAGATCGGGCTGACGAGCGTAGAAGAGGTACTGAAGTCGCCGTATCTGGTGTGGCCTATCAGGCTTTATGACTTCTGCCCTCAATCCAGCGGTGCATGTGTCATAATCCTAGCTTCTGAGGAGAAAGCGAAGAAGATTCACAAGAAACCGGTCTGGGTGGCTGATTTCGAGGTGGTACACCAAGAGCCATTCCGTGCCGGTAGCTTTGGCGACCCCACCGGCACGGAAACGTACTCTCAGCATGTGGCATGCGAAAGGCTTTATAAGAGGAATGGCATAACTGATGTTAGAAAGCAAATCGATTTGGCGGAGATTTACGAGCCATCCACCTGGGAAGAAATCAGTCTCTATGAGCATCTCTACTTCTGTGAAAAGAACGAGGGCTGGAAGCTGGTTGAGAAGGGGGTAACCGAGATAGAGGGAGAATTCCCGGTAAACTGCTCCGGCGGTGTGCTGGCTACCAATCCCATCGGTGCTACTCCCGTCCTACGCATCGCTGAAGCTGCTCTCCAGATTCGTGGGGATGCCGGTGAGCACCAGGCTACCAGGGACATTAAGGCGGCTGTTGCCACCGCCCTTGGCGGGCCCAACTGGACGGCGTTGTTCCTGCTCAAGCGATCGTTATAGGAGGTAGTGAAATGGCACAAGGACCCCCAGAAAAACAGCCGGAACAGCCGGAGTATATACAGATAAAGTTCGATCTGCCCCGGCCTTATAACTGGTCTACTGGCAGGTACCTAGGTAAGCTCTACGCCGAGGCGAAGGAGAACAAGAAGTTGATGGCTGACCGCTGCCCTAAGTGCAAGGAGCTCCATGTGCATGCACCGACACCGGTCTGCCCCAAGTGCAAGGTGGATATGGGTTGGGACTGGGTGGAACTGCCCCTGACGGGCACTGTATTCCAGTATACCTATCAGGTCTACCCGCTGTTTGACCCTCACCTGGGCAAGGTATTTGCTGACCCCCACCCCCCCGCCATCATCCTACTCGATAATGGCGTTTATCTAAGGCACAGGCTCGAGGAGACAGATACGAAGAAGCTGAAAGAGGGGATGCGGGTGCAGGCCGTGTGGGAAGAGGATTATGAGAAGCGTGGCCAAGGCTTCCAGGATATCCTGTACTTCAGTAGGATCGAGGAGTAGGAGGTAATATGGCAGCGTTAACTGAGAAGCTGGAGGGGATGGACGTCTGGGTTTACCATGGAAAGATAGACATCCCGAACACGTATTCCGCCGGAGCTGTGGGGAGCCGGTTTCTTATCGAGCTGAGGGACAACAAGAGGATCATGGGTACAAGATGCCCTGACTGTAACATTGTTTATGTCCCTGCCAGATCCGTATGTAGGGATTGCTTTGGCCAGCTCAGTGAGTGGGTTGAGGTAAGCCAGCAGGGGACCCTTCTTACACATGCTATTGCCCGCCAGCCGACCCTGGTCCAACCAGTGCCTCCCCCCATTACATACGGGATAATTCGTCTGGACGGGGCTGACACCGGTTTTGTCCACATGCTGGGAGAGGTCGATCCCCAACAACTAAAGGTCGGGATGAGGGTTAAGGCGGTATTCAAGACCAAGAAACAGCGCGTGGCCAGCGTCCTGGACATCAAGTACTTCAAGCCGATAGGGATAAAGCGGTCAGCGAGGAGCGGTTAAAGGCTACTTTATTTTAATGGAGGTTTCCATGATAGGAATAACATCTTATGGTGCCTACATCCCATGGCACCGGTTAGACCGGCAGGAGTTCCTCAAGGCATGGGGAGGCTTCGCCATCCCCGGGGAGAGGTCGGTGGCCTACTTCGATGAG
>CAYUWM010000051.1:0-11367 GCA_964448395.1 uncultured Dehalococcoidales bacterium | reverse complement strand
CCTGCTGGACTACCTGCCTCCGGGGTCTCTGCTGGTGCTGGAGCAGCCCGCCGAGGTGGAGCATGAGTTGGAGGAGATGGACGCGGAGTCGCGGGGGATGAGGAGAGAGCGTATCGCCCGCGGCGAGCTGGCGGCCGATGCCCCGGTGCCGTACCACACGTGGGAGGAGCTATCGCAGCGGGTACAGCGTATCGACAAACAGCTCGCATTGTGGGACTGGCGCGAGGGGGCGCCGGTGCTGCCGTTCGCCCCGGCCATCGAGTACGGGGGCCGGCTGGAGCCGTTCATCGCCGGCGTCAGGAAGATGCTCAAGAAGAGAGATAAGCGTATCGTCATCGTGTCCCACCAGGCGCGGCGCCTCGCCGAGTTGCTGGAGGAGAAGGACATCATCGCGCCGGCGCTGGGGCGGCTGGAGCGGGTGCCGCCGCCGGGAGCGGTGTCGCTGGTGCAGGGCTCGCTGGGCCGTGGCTGGGACACCGGCTCGACCATGCAGTTCACCGATTACGAGATATTCGGGTTCACCAAGAAGCGGAGGAGATTGCAGCGGTACCCGCTGAGGAGGGCTGGCTCCCTGTCCGACCTGGTGGTGGGCGACAACGTGGTGCACGTGGAGCACGGCATCGCCAGGTTCGCCGGCACGGAGATGAAGTCGGTTGGAGACTCGCGGCGGGAGTACCTGGTGCTGGAGTACGCCCACGGCGACCGGCTGTACGTGCCCGGGGATCAAGCCGATAGAGTGGGGCGGTACGTGGGCTCGTCCGGGGTGCCGCCAGCGCTGAGCCGGCTGGGCACGCAGGAGTGGGCCCGCGCCAAGCGGCGGGTGAAGCAGGCGGCGGGAGAGCTTGCAAAGGAGCTGCGCGCGCTGTACGCCGAGCGGGAGGTGATCCCCGGCTTCGCCTTCTCTGCCGACGCCACCTGGCAGCAGGATCTGGAGGCATCGTTCCCCTACATCGAGACGCCGGACCAGGCGCGGGCGGTGGTGGAGATTAAGGGGGACATGGAGAGAAGCAGGCCGATGGACAGGCTGGTCTGCGGCGACGTGGGCTACGGCAAGACCGAGGTGGCGCTGCGGGCGGCGTTCAAGGCGGTGCTTGGCGGCACGCAGGTGGCGGTGCTGGTGCCCACCACCGTGCTGGCGCAGCAGCACTTCCAGACCTTCACCGAGCGCCTCGCCGCCTTCCCGGTCAACGTGGCGGTGCTGAGCCGCTTCCGCAGCCCGCGGGAGCAGGACCAGGCCATCACCGGGCTCAAGCGGGGCACGGTGGACATCGTCATCGGTACCCACCGCCTGCTGCAGAAAGACGTGGGGTTCAAGAACCTGGGGCTGGTGATCATCGACGAGGAGCAGAGGTTCGGCGTGGCGCACAAGGAGCATCTCAAAAAGTTGCGGCGGCAGGTGGACGTGCTGACCCTCACCGCCACCCCCATACCGCGCACGCTGTACATGTCGCTGTCCGGGGTGCGGGACATGAGCACCATGGAGACCCCGCCCGAGGAGAGATTGCCGATAAAGACCACCGTGTCCGAGTATGACGAGTCGCTGGTGCGCAACGCCGTGTTGAGGGAGCTGGAGCGGGGAGGGCAGGTGTTCCTGGTGCACAACCGGGTGCAGAGCATACACCGCATCGCCAGCAGGGTATCGGAGCTGGTGCCCGAGGCAAGGGTGGCCGTGGCCCACGGCCAGATGGCGGAGGAGCAGCTGGAGCGGGCCATGCTGGAGTTCGCCGCGGGGGAAATCGATGTGCTGGTGGCCACCACCATCATCGAGTCCGGGCTGGACATCCCCAACGTGAACACCCTGATCGTCAACGACGCCGACCGGCTGGGGCTGGCGCAGCTGTACCAGCTCAGGGGCCGCGTGGGCCGCAGCAGCAACAGGGCCTACGCCTGCTTCCTCTACGGCCGGGGCAAGCGCCTCACCCACCAGGCGCAGCGCCGGCTGCAGACCATCTTCGAGGCCACCGAGCTCGGCGCCGGCTTCCGCATCGCCATGCGCGACCTGGAGATACGGGGCGCTGGCAACCTGTTGGGGGCGGAGCAGAGCGGCCACATCGGCGCGGTGGGCTTCGACCTGTACTGCCGCATGCTACGCGAGGAGGTGGAGAACCTCAAAAGTGAAGGGCAAAGGCCGGTCGCCTCGCAACAGTCGCCGACCATCGATCTGCCCTTGAAGGCCTACATCCCCGCGGGATACATCGACGACCTCGACATGAGGCTGTCCGTATACCAGCGGCTGGCCGATCTCGTAGACACCGAGCAGGTGGCGGAGATGGCCGCGGAGATGGAGGACCGGTTCGGGGAGATGCCGCCGGCGGTGAGGAATCTGCTCTACGCTATCAGGGTCAAGCTACTGGCGGTGGCCGCCGGCGTGGAGTCGGTTGCCACCGAGGGGGGACGGCTCACCATCAAGATGGCTGTCGGGCACAGGTTGGACAAGATGCATCTCGAAGGTATATCGCGCGAGGGGGTGGTGGTGGGCACGAACCAGGTGCGGCTGGACATGAGGGGGCTGGGCAAGGGCTGGAAGGACACGCTGGAGGAGGTGCTCGACCACATCCGGGGCGCTCAGCCATTGACAACGCCGGACGAATCTGGTTAATTAGGCCCATAGGAGCAAGCATGATTAGTATCAGACCCAAAAGGGCATTGATTGCCCTCACCCTGACCTTTACCATGGTCTGTGGCTGCGGAGGCCCGCTGCCGGCGGAATTTGAGGTCTCGAATCTCACCATCTCCCCGGGCAACGTGGAGCCGTACGAGGCGGTCACCATCACGGCGGAGGTCACCAACATCGGCGGGCTGGAGGGCACCTGCGCGGCCAACCTCAGCATCGACGGCTTGATAGTCGAGGTCAAAGATGTCACCCTGGAAGCCGACGAGGCGGAAGTGATAAGCTTCTCCCACACGCCGGAGGAGGCCGGCGAATACACTATCTCCATCGGGGAACTGAGCGATGTGCTGACGGTGACCGCGCCGCCGCCCGGGGAATACTGGACGATTCAATATGTAATAACCAGCAGCGAGATGCGCCAGGTGATGTCGATGTCGGGGGCTCCGCCTACCGAGTACTCATTCGAGCTTCCTCAGGGCACCGGCATGGAGCTGCGGATCAGCAAGGCAATTGTGAACGGCTCCCGAGAAGTGTTCATCAAGGCGTCCAGCTTCGAGCCAGACCCGATCACGCTCGAGGACGTGGTGCCCGGCATAGACACCGAGATAGTGTGGCGGCTGGAGGAGGATGCCCACGGCGTGCTGTATGTGGAGGACGGGATCGGCGATGTGGATA
Source organism: uncultured Dehalococcoidales bacterium (assembly GCA_964448395.1). GTDB lineage: Bacteria > Chloroflexota > Dehalococcoidia > E44-bin15 > E44-bin15 > CAYUWM01. The sequence goes on along the minus strand of CAYUWM010000051.1, from coordinate 8,081 downwards.
TCTCCAGCGAGAGCACCTCGGGCGCTTCCCCACCGACGACCTATATCATCGGGGATGGCATGTCGGACGTCGCCGGCTCGCTGCTGATACCGATGAAGACGGAGGTGGCCTTCACCTCGCTGGGCATATCATCAACTCTGCCGATAGACTCATACTGCACTACCGGGAGTAACTACAACCGCATAACCGCTCCGGGTAAGGGCATCGACGGCGCGGAGATAGAAGCGAGTGGCGAGCATTACGCCAGGGACGGCGGACCCGCGCCGTACGTCGGGACGCCGGGCAAGCTGGTGGTGGTCGGGGCGATAATAGACCGCACCTTTATGGTGGTCAAGGTGGACATCCAGTTCATCACCGAGATGGAGGTCGCCCCCGCCGGGTGGGAACAGGATTAATAACAGGGGGTCTGTGCTTAAGTCTATCTCTATCGGACGATCACCAACAAATCATGGTCACCATCTTGACAAATCATTATAACTATATTATTATATAAATATATAGATATGTTATAATGCATAGTGGGATATAGAATCATGCAAACAGCCGATGCGCAGTTCTTCAAGCTCCAGTCCGAGATATGCAAGACGCTCGCCGACCCCAAGCGCCTGATGATACTCCACCAGCTCCGCGGGGGGGAGATGTCGGTAGGCCAGATCGTTTCCAGTATGGGACTGCCGCAGGCCAACGTGTCGCAGCACCTGGCCATTATGAGGGAGCGGGGCATCGTCACCACGCGCCGTGAGGGAACCAGCATATATTACAGCATGGCAAGCCGTAAGATCGGGGAGGCATGCGACCTGGTGCGACAGGTGCTGGAGGAGCAGTTGGCCGGTAACCGCATTCTGGCCGGTTCCATCGCATCCGCAGCAGGAGAAGTCAAATCTACAGAGAACAAGGACACAGAGGAGGAAGTTAAATGGCACAAGAATATACTCATCAGGAACTGGAGAAAGAGGTAACCTTCCTCGCTGGCTATTACATACCGCTAAAGGAGTCGAAGATGGATTACAACAGCAGAGAGGTGCTCTACGTTAGCGGGACCTCGGTAATCGAGTCGAGCTGCTGCGCCGGGCCCGGCGGCTGCGCCTACGCAATCGTGCCCGGCTATGTACTGAAGTGGAAATCCAAAACGAACGACGCAGGTCTGCCGGTAACTGAGGTGGAGCCTGTTACCGACAAGGCGGCGAGGCAGGAGATAACCGCTGCCATAAAGGAAGCCGATTTCGTCGGCAACGTCGACTTCTGGTAGTGAATACAAAAATTGACAGTAGGCAGGTGAGGTTTTATGGGGAGTTTGGATAGCAGGCAGCAGAAGTATCTGGAAGATAAATTCGGCAAAAGGGTTACTTTTCATTATAAGGAGCGCAAACTTTACGGCCACGATATCGCCGCCGTGCCCAGCATGATCAAGCCGCTCATCGGTGATACGGTTCCCGATGCCGTAGTGCAGCCGGAGGCGGAGGAGGAGCTGGTTGATCTCATCCGCTGGGCATCCCGATACGGGATACCGCTCACCCCACGCGGCAAGGGCTCCTCCGGCTATGGGGGGGTACTGCCCATTAAAAAGGGCGTGGTGGTGGACTTCTACCGCATGAATCGCGTCGTCAACATAGATCCCGAGGCTCAAACCGCTACAGTACAGGCGGGTGTGGTCTGGGAGAAGATCGATCGAGAGCTGGAAAAACACGGTCTTACACTGCGCCTGTACTCCACCAGCTACCCTGGATCCACCGTGGGTGGGTGGCTGGCCCAGGGCGGAGCCGGCATCGGTTCCTACGAGATGGGATGGTTCCCCGACAACGTGGTTAGCGCCCGCATCATATTAGCTGATGGTACAGTTAAAGAGATTGGCGAGTCCGATATCGGTCTGATCGCTGAAGCAGAAGGCACTACCGGGTTAATAAGCGAACTGACCATTCGCGTCCAACCTAAGGAAGACCTGGGGTTGGTAGCCGTCGGTTGCCCTGATGCCCACGACCTGCAAAAACTGATACAGGGCATTGTTGACCAGAATCTCCCCATCTGGTCGTTAGTCTTCATCAACCCCCGCATGGCAGAACTGAAGAACAAGGCCCCGCGGGGAGAGGAGCACGGCCACCCTGGTGAGGAGCGGGTGCTGCTGCCCGCGGCTTATATTATGACGCTGGCTTTTCGCCAAAAGGATCATCAACAGGTGATGACCAAGCTGCCCGAGATACTCAAGCCCTGCGAGGGCGAGATTCTCGATGACCGTATCGCCCAATACGAGTGGAAACACCGCTTCAAACTGATGGTGGTCAAGCGGTTGGGACCCAGCTTGGTACCGGCCGAGGTGGTGATCCCCCTGTCAGCTCTGGGGGGTGTGATGACCGAGATCGAGAAGAAGGTGAACCAGCCTATAGTCAAGGAAGGGATCACCATCCGCGAGTCACGGAACGGCCAGCCCGAGGTGGTAATTCTCGGCTTCATCCCCAGCGATCAGCGCAAGCTCAGCTACAACCTCGTCTTCCCCCTGGCACTGACCATCATGCGGATCGCCGAGGAGCACGGGGGACGGCCGTACGCCACCGGCCTGTACTTCACCAAGAAGGCGGCCGCAGTGCTGGGGACGGAGCGGTTGCGCAGGATGAAGTCGTACAGGGAGCAGGTGGACCCAGGACATATCTTGAACCCCGGCAAGGTCATCAGCATCGGCCTGTTAGGCAGATTTCTGAGCCTGGCGGCGCCTCTTGGAGCCCCTTCTGCGACCCTTCGGCAACCGTGTCATAACTAATATCGGCGAGTGGCCCAAGGATCCCGTGCGTGACATCCCCGCCGATGTGGCGTGGTACGCCTACAGCTGCTCACAGTGCGGTTACTGCGTGGAGGAGTGCGACCAGTTTTACGGGCGCGGATGGGAGAGCCAGTCCCCCCGGGGCAAGTGGTACTGGCTGCGCGAGTATATGGAGGGCCGTGAGGAGTGGGACCAGTTCATGGTGGACACCATACTGGTTTGTACCACCTGCGAGCTGTGCAACCTGCGCTGCTCGGCGGCTCTGCCCATCGAGCAGTCGTGGATGAAGCTGCGGGGACGGCTGGTGAACGACGAGAAACGCATGACCTTCCCGCCGTTTGAGATGATGGCGGAAGCGCTGCGCAAAGAGGGTGACATCTGGGCCGGATACCGCAAGGACCGCGCCTCGTGGTTCCCCCGTGACCTGGAGGACAAGCATGGGCCGGGCAGGAAGGCTAAAAAGGCGTACTTCGCCGGCTGCACCGCCAGCTACGTAGAGCATGATATCGCTATGGCCAGCGTCCGGCTGCTGGACGCGGCCGGTGTGGAGTTTACAATCCTTGGCGAGAAGGAGAACTGCTGCGGCACACCTATGCTGGTGGCTGGCAAGTGGGACCTGTTCGCGGAGACGATGAAGAAGAATATACAAGCGGTCAAGGAAGCGGGGGCGGATACCGTTATCACCTCGTGCCCGGCATGCGACATGATGTGGCGCAAGGTCTATCCGGAATGGTCGAAGAAACTGGGAATCGAGTATGGAATAGAGGCCAGGCATTATAGCGAGGTAGTGGCCGATAAGATTGAATCCCGGGAGTTCTCTTTCCCTCAAAACGATCTCGAACCGTGTACGGTATGCTGGCACGACTCGTGCCACATCGGCCGTGTGTCGGGTGTGTACGAACCGCCGCGCCAGCTTCTCCGGGCCATACCCAACGTCAACCTGGTGGAGATGAGCCACAATCGGAAAGAAGCGCACTGCTGAGGCAGCGTGCTGACGCTGATCAAGGAGCCGCCGGTGGCCGCAGACATAGGCAAAATCCGGCTCGACGAGGCGACTGAAGCGGGAGCAGAGAAGGTGATCGCCCTCTGCCCCTGCTGTGAGTTCCAGTTCCGCGTCTCCGCCGACAAGAAGAAGGTACCCGTGGAAGTGGTTGACCTGGCCCGCCTCTCGGCCTCGGCCCTGGGATACGAGTTCCCCGATCCCAATCCGGAGGTGCAGAGGCAATGGGCCGTGTTTGAGGCCATGATCGCGCTAATGACACCGCAGGGTTTCGCCGACCTGATGGGAACCATGTGGCCGGAGCTCGTAGATGCCATGCCCTTCGGCATGGGGCGCATGATGCGGGTTATGGGGAAGATCCCGGGGGCCTTAGAGGCCATGAAACCGATGTTCCCCATACTGTTCCCCCGGCTGCTGCCGATGATGATGCCCAAGGTTATGCCGGTGATGCTAGAAAGGGTGGCGGAGCGCATACCGATGCCAGACTACATGCTGGAGCAGATGCCGGAACTCATGCCCGAGGTAATGAACAATCTGATGCCCCACATGATCGCCGACGTGGTGCCCCTTGTCACCCAACCCATGATCAACTACCTACGAGGGAGAGACCTGAAGCAAATTTAACCGGCGTTATATCACTAACTAACCCACCCGAGATTCATGACCGGGGCGACTTTTTCAGACAGCGCCGCCCCAGCAGACTAGAGAATAGATAATATATATAATTTAAGGTTATATATACTGTTTCGCCCAACCAAATGTAGCTCCAATACGCTCCAGGTATTGACAAACCCACCTGAATCTGGTTTACTTATGCGCACAGCCTACAAAAGGAGGAAACATGCGGCCCATAGCGTTTCCGTTTGCACTTATAGTTATTTTGATGTTAAGCATGACCTTTGTTGCCTGCAAGGCGCCGGCGGAGTTCGAGCTCTCGAACATCACTCTATCGAAGACCACAGTAGACGTCGGTGACAGCGTGACGATATCGGTGGATGTGGAGAACGTCGGTGGTACCACGGGCGACTGCACGGTGAACTTCACCGTGGACGGTACTCCCTTAACCGCCACTGTCGAGAAGGTCAGGTCCGGCAAGCAGAAGACGGCGACGGTAACATATACTCCTACGGAAGCGAAGACCTACAGCGTAACCGCCGATGGGCTAAGCGCATCCTTTGTCGCAGAGGCTGAAACAGGTGGGTGTATGGTAGGTGAGCCCTCGGCGGAGTCGGACGACTGGTGGGAGTTTGAATACGAGGTGGTGGGTGGGGAGGTAGAGCTGATCGTCTCCCTCCTTGGGGCGCCTGGGGACACGAAGTACGGGGATATCGAAAGCGGGGATATCACTATTCAGTTCAGCAAGACCGAGGATGACGGCGCACGGGAAGTCAGGATCGATATGGACGACTGGGACATCGATCCCGTCCTCGTCCCCGACGTGCAGGCGGGTATAAACATGGACCTCGGCCTGATATTGACCGATGACTGTGAAGGATGGCTCTACGTGGAGGAGGATGCCGGCGACGCCGATTTCGATTCGGTAACTACGACGGCAGAATCGGATGTCGATTTCTCCGGCGGCACCGACGCCGGGGGCATGGTCATCGATGTGCCGCTGAAGGGGATTGCGGAGACGTCAGTGGGGGCGACAGTGCCCCTGAATATGCCGATCACCATGACGACGGGGAGCTGCAGCAATACCGCATCTTACGCTGGGCAGGCCATCGACGGCTCCAAGCTGACAGCTACCGGGGTGACCTTCTGCAAGGGCAGCGGTGGGGTCGCCGACTATGTGGGCACCAACGGCGTGCTGGTCACCGCCGGCTCCGCGCTCAAGCTGAAGCTGGTGGGCATGGCAGTGGACTTCCAGTTCGTCATCGAGATGGAGCTAGAGCCCAAATAGCGGATATTTCGACAATAGTATATAAATTTTGGTATTTCGATATCAGCAAGCGGTGCGGCGTGATTGCGGGACAAGTCAGATAGGCGTAGCGGGAACAGGGAATGAAACCCTGTTAGCTTGTCTCACAGTCAGCGGGAAAAACTGAATCAGGCGTGGCGGTAGGGGCTAATCCTATTAAGGCGGTTGGATTATTCCTCTTATCCCGTTTTATTTTGTATGGTTGTAGCAGCCTATTGGCTGTTGTGTAGCCAATAGGGCGTTGGCGTGGCAGATCCATGAATATAGGCGATATTTGGGAAAAGCTAAAGCAAGCCTGGGATAATCTCAGGACCAAGGTTAGCGACACCTGGGATGACCTCAAGGAGAACAGGAAGCGCCTCTATATCATAATAGGCATCATCCTGTTCCTTATCATACTGCTTATCATACTGCTCCTACTGCTCTGCCGCCCGGAGGAAGTGGAGCCACCCCCGCCACCGACCCCGACACCCACCACCACCCCCACGCCTACTGTGCCGCCGGTTATCGTATGGATCGAGGCCCCCGAGGACGTGGAGCGGGATAAGGTTTTCTACGCCACGGTGTATATCAGCGAGGTGCGCAACTTCGATGTAGCCCAGTACGACATCGCCTACGACCGCGATGTCGTGCGCATTATCGGCGTCGAGGATGGCACCATCAACGAAACGAAGGTGCCTGTCGATATGTGGGGCTTCATGCCGCCGCGGGAACAGGGCGTGGTCAGGATACTGAACAACATGCCCGGCATCAGCGGGATCAACGGCTCGGGGACCCTCGCTATACTGGAGTGCCGCGCCATCGGCGAACATGACGCTACCAGCTCGTTGGAATTCATCAAGGGGTACGGTGACCCGAAAGGAGAACTGCTGCTGGGCGACAGGTGGGGACTGGAGATTTCCGCCACCTGGCAGGATGACTCGATACACATATTGTTCGTGCCGCCGGACGGGGGCCATGGCGATAGTCCGCGGCTGGTCATGCTGCCGCCGGGGATCCGAACAGGGTCCCCGATGCGCATTTTACCGCCCGATGATGCCGATACAGCGGACTGGCTTAATATTATGCAACCGCCGCCTGCCGCCTTGGCGGAGGCTCAGAACCAGCCGGACGCCACGCCTTCCGCCGCGGTAAACGCCACGCCAACCACTACGCCCACGTCCATGATACGCGGCGATGCCAACGTCGACTATAAGGTCACCATGCTGGACGTGACTTATGAGGAGTTCATAATCCTCGGCCTGAAAGCCAAGACCTATGGCGCCGACGCCAACAGCGACGGCAGGATCAGCATGCAGGACGTGACCTCCACCGAGTGCATCATCCTCGGCCTCGGTCCCACGTGCGGCGTCAGCCCTGGAGGAGGAGGAGGAGGAGGAGGAGGACCTGTTCCACCACCACCTCCTACACCTACACCCACGGCTACCACTACACCCACGCCTTCGCCCAGTTCCAGCCCGACGGTAACCGCTACTACTACGGCTACCGCTACTGCCACGGCAACAGCGACGGCAACGGCTACCGCCACGGCGACTGCCACTGCCACTGCCACTGCCACTGCCACTGCAACACCTACCTCCACGCCGACGGTTACCGCCACCGCTACGGCGACTACGACAGCCACCGCTACAGTGACCGCCACTGCTACGCCTACGGCTACAGCCACCGCAACACCTACCTCCACGCCGACGGTTACCGCTACCGCTACGGCAACCGCTACCGCCACTGCTACGGTGACTGCCACCGCAACCCCTACCTCCACGCCGACGGTTACCGCTACCGCCACCGCCACTGCCACCGCCACTGCAACCGCAACCGCAACCGCAACCGCAACCGCAACCGCCACGGCGACTACAACGCCTACGCCCACGGCAACCGCCACTGCTACGCCTACGGCTACAGCCACCGCAACCCCTACCTCCACGCCGACGGTTACCGCTACCGCCACGGCAACCGCCACCGCCACGGCTACCACAACCGCAACCGCGACAGCCACAACCACTGCCACCACCACCAGCACCGCTACTGCAACCACGACTGCGACTGTTACGGCGACCACGACCGCGACCACTACCGCCACGGCTACAACCACTGCCACCGCTACGGCTACCGCAACAGCAACCATGACAGCCACAACCACTGCCACCACCACCAGCACCGCTACTGCAACCACTACTGCGACTGCTACGGCGACCACGACCGCGACCACTACCGCCACGGCTACAACCACTGCCACCGCTACGGCTACACCTACGACTACGCCCACACCGTCGCCCAGTGCCACGCCGACGGCGACGGCTACAGCGACGGCGACGGCTACAGCGACGGCGACGGCCACAGCGACCACGACCACGACGGCGACTGCCACAGCGACGGCAACGGCAACGCCGACGACTACGGCCACGCCA
>CAYUWM010000050.1:0-11713 GCA_964448395.1 uncultured Dehalococcoidales bacterium | reverse complement strand
GGACCTTCGACCCGGTTCACAGCGGGCACATCGCCATCGCCGGGGCGGCGCGGGATCAATTGAAGCTGTCGCAGGTGCTGTTCATCCCCGCCGGCGTGCCCTGGCTCAAGGGGCACCGGGATATCACCCCCGCCGAGCGTCGCGCGGAGATGCTGGAGCTGGCCATCGCACCGTACCCCTCGTTCCGCCTGTCCCGCATCGAGATCGAGCGCCCGGGCCATTCCTATACCACCGATACCCTGGAGCAACTGAAGCGCGAGCTGGGCGGGGACGCCGACCTGTATTTCATAATGGGCGTGGATGCCCTGTCCGACCTGCCGCTGTGGCACCAGCCACAGCGCATCATAGAGTTATGTCACCTGGTCGGTGCCCGGCGCCCCGGCAGCCGCGCCCCCGACATCGAATCGCTGGAGGGCAGCTTGCCCGGCATCTCGCAGCGTGTTATCATCCTCGACAACGAGCCGGTGGACGCCAGCTCGTCGGGCATCAGGGAGCGCGTCGCTCAGAATCAATCGATAGAGGGCCTGGTGCCGGATGCGGTGGCGAGATACATCGAGGAGCACGGCCTGTACCGGAAAGGGGGCATGAAATGACCGGGGATTTACAGAAGCGGTTCATGGAGGTGGTGAAGGAGCGGGGGCTGAAGCGCGGGGAGTTCACCCTGGCTTCGGGGGAGAAGAGCGCCTATTTCTTCGACCTCAAGATGGTGACCCTCTCCCCGGAGGGGGCGTACCTCGCCGGCAGGCTGGTGCTCGAGTTATTGAAGGATATCGACATCGACGCCGTGGGCGGGCTGACGCTGGGCGCCGACCCCATAGTCGCCGCCGTGGCCGCGGTGAGCTACCTGGAGGGCAGGCCGATACCGGCCTTCATCGAGCGGGGCGAGTTCAAGGACCACGGCACGCAGAAGGCCATCGAGGGGTACATACCGCAGAAGGGAGGCCGCGTCGCCATAGTCGAAGACGTTATCACCAAAGGCGGCGCCAGCCTCAAGGCGATAGGCCTGGCGGAGGGTGCTGGGTGCAAGGTAGTGAAGGTGGTGGCGCTGGTGGACCGGCATCAGGGCGGCAGCGAAGAGCTGCGCCGCCGCGGCTACGACTTCAGCGCCATCCTGCACGCGGACAAGGAAGGGGAGATCAGTTTATAAAGAAGGTATGTAAAAGCGGTGGTTTTCAGGGCGTGTATCCGTGATATAATAATGCAATATTATCTAAAAGGTGTTAAATGAGAGTCGCAAGAGTAGTAATAGCATTGGTCATCGGCATCGCAGCGCTGTCCGCGCTGGCCTGCAACGGCGGCGGCGGGCAGGCGGGGCCCACGCCCACGCCGACGGTGACGGTCGAGCCGACGATGACGCCCACACCGGCTTCCGCCGAGGAGTGGTACGACAGCACCAGGGCGCGCATAGAGCGCGCGGTGATGGCCTACCGCGCGGCGCACGAGCTGGAGGTGCCGTTCACCGAGGGGTATACCATCATCGGCAGCTACCCGTATAAGATAGTCGACGTCTGCGCCCTGGTGGACGGCGGCTTCCTGCCGGGCGTGCCTCAGGGCTGCGCCGCCTTCGAGGGGGAGGACAACGATAACTGCGACGGCGGGAGCTGCAAATGCCAGCCTGATTCCCACTACGTATGGGTGGCGAACCAGTGGGGCAATGTCTATTCCACGTGCTGGGGCGAGACGTGCAATATGAGCTACGCCGCCGGTTTCCAGGATGTGTGGCCTTGATGCCGGATGCGGGCTGGTGATATGGTGTGAGAATGAAGCTGCCGAGGATCGCTGCGATACTGCTGCTGAGCGCCGTGCTGGCGTGCGGCTGCGCCTGCGGGGATGGGACGGGGCCCCAGCCGACGCCCAAGCCTACGATCCACACTAAACCGACGCCCACGCCTACAGCCACGCTGACGGTGACGCCGGAGCCGACGCCGCTGCCCCCGGTGCGCATCCACTTCATCGACTGGGAGGGCAGGATCAAGTTCACCGAGGCCGACGAGTACGTGTCGATCAAGAACTACGGGGATGATTCCCTGAACCTGGAGGGCTGGGAGCTTATAGACCTAACCGACGGCGAGCCGTGGTATATATTCCCGTTCTACGTGCTGGATGGCGGCATGACGGTGCGGGTGTACACCAACCAGTACCACGATGAGTGGGGCGGCCACAGCTTCTACTGGCCGCAGCCGGTGTGGAACAATACCGTCCCGGATACCGCCGCGCTGTACAACGCTCAGGGGGAGCTGGTCTCCACCAAGAGCTATGTTATAGACTGAGCGCAACGTAAGTTATCGCCGCCGGCATGAGAATTTACGCTCGTGTTATAATTAAAGGGTAGATTAACGGCAGGGCTGAGAAAATGAAGTTTACAAGGATAGCACTGGTACTGCTGGCGGGCATCCTGCTGATGTCCGGCTTCGCCTGCGGCGACGGGACGGGGCCCACCCCGACCCCCGGCCCCAAGCCCACGCCGGCCTCCAAGCCCACGGCCACCCCCACGGCCACCACCACGGCCACCACCCTGCCGGCGGGCTCCGATATACAGATACACCGCATCTTCTATGCCGGCCGGGGCTTCGAGGAATCCAACGAGTATGTGTCGATCAAGAATTACGGGGATGACGACCTGAACATCGAGGGCTGGGTGTTGAAGGACATAACCGACGGTGAGCCCATCTTCCTCTTCCCGTTCCACGTGCTGGGCAGAGGCGAGCTCGTTCGAGTTTATACCAACGAGGTCCACCTGGGATATGGGGGGTTCAGTTTCTACTCCCGGGAGCCGGTGTGGAACAACACCGTCCCGGACACCGCCGCGCTGTACAACCGCAAGGGCGAGCTGGTCTCCACCAAGAGCTACGTGATAGAGTAACCCCAAGTCTTTATCCGCGAGGGAGCAGGGAGTGAGCGGTATGGATAAAGTGATAAGTATGCTGAATAGTATCATGGCGGGTTGCTGTTTTTTGGTGTTGTGCGGGTTATTCGGCTTCGGCCTGTTGCTGATAATCGCTGGAATCCTTGTAGGCTTTGGCCGCTTCCCTATAGATTGCACGGAACTGGAATGCAGAGCTGTTGTTTGTTTCGTGTTTACGTTTTTAGGCGTTGGTTTCGCAGGCGTCAGTCTTTTCAGTCTTTATCAACGCTGGAAACCATAATTGAGAAAAGAAGAGTGAGGCTCTAGATATCCAGGTTCTTGACGCTCTTGGCGTGCGCCTGGATGAAGGCCTTGCGCGGCGGCACCTCGTCCCCCATCAGCGTCTCGAATATCTTGTCCGCGTTCACCGCATCGTCTATGGCTACCTGCAGCAGCGTGCGCGTCTCGGGGTCCATGGTGGTCTCCCACAGCTGCTGGGCGCTCATCTCCCCCAGCCCCTTGTAGCGCTGGACGCTGGCCTTCTTCTTGGCGCGCCTCAGCAGCATGTCCTTCTCCCCATCTGAATACACCCAGTGGCGTTCCTTACCGTCGGTTATGCGGTACAGCGGCGGCTGGGCGATGTACAGGTGCCCTTCGTGTATCAGGTCCGCCATATGGCGGAAGAAGAAGGTCAGCAGCAGGGTGCGGATGTGGGCGCCGTCAACGTCGGCGTCGGTCATGATGATGATGCGGTTGTAGCGCAGCTTGGATAAGTCTATCTGGTCGTCTATGCCGATGCCCAGCGCGGTGATGATGGTGCGTATTTCCTCGTGGGCCAGCATCTTGTCCGGCGACGCCTTCTCCACGTTGAGTATCTTGCCCTTCAGCGGCAGGATGGCCTGGAAGCGGCGGTCGCGACCCTGCTTGGCCGAGCCGCCGGCGGACTCGCCCTCCACCAGGTACAGCTCGCACTCGTCGGGGTTCTTGTCCGAGCAGTCGGCGAGCTTTCCGGGAAGGTTGCCCATGTCCATGGAGTTCTTGCGCAGCACCAGGTCGCGCGCCTTGCGCGCCGCCTCCCGCGCCCGTGCCGAGGTGAGGCACTTATCGACGATACGCTTGGAATCCGCCGGGTGCTCATCCAGATACATCGCCAGGCCGTCGGCCACCGCCGTCTCCACATGCCCCTTGATCTCCGGGTTGCCCAGCTTGGCCTTGGTCTGCCCCTCGAACTGGGGCTCGGATATCTTGACGCTGATGATGGCCACCAGCCCCTCGCGGGTGTCGTCGCCGACCAGGTTGGCGTCTTCATCCTTGAGTACCTTGAGATTTCGCGCCTGGTCGTTGAGCACGCGGGTCATGGCGGCGCGGAAGCCGGTGAGATGGGTGCCGCCGTCCTCGGTGTTGATGCAGTTGGCGAATCCCATGGTGGTCTCGGCGAAGCCCTCGTTGTACTGCAGCGCCACCTCCACCTCGGTGCCGTTCACCTGCTTGGAGATATATATCGGGTCGTGGAGCACCGGGCGTCCCTTGTTGAGGAAGCGGGCGAAGCTGGCGATGCCCCCCTCGAAGTAGAACGTGACCTCCTTATCCACCCGGCGGTCCTCGAAGCGGACCTCCACCCCTTTGGTGAGGTAGCACATCTCGCGGAAGCGCTGCGCCAGAAGGTTGAATTCGTAGTTGATATTGCCGAATATCTGCTCGTCGGCGAGGAAGGTGGTAGTGGTGCCCGTCCCCTCAGCCTCTCCCACATCGGTTACCCCGCACTGGGCGATGCCGCGGCAGTACTGCTGGCGGTAGCACCTGCCGTCGCGCTTCACCTCCACCGTCAGCTCGGAGGAGAGGGCGTTGACCACCGAGGCGCCCACGCCGTGGAGGCCGCCGGACACCTTGTAACCCCGCCCGCCGAACTTGCCGCCGGCGTGCAGCGTGGTCATCACTGCCTCCAGCGCCGAGGTGCCGGTAACCGAGTGGTTCTCCACCGGTATGCCGCGGCCGTTGTCGGTCACTGTGACCCGGTTATCCTCATGGACGATGATCTCCACGCGGTCGCACCAGCCGGCCAGCGCCTCGTCGATGCTGTTGTACGCGATCTCCTGGATCAGGTGGTGCAGCCCGCTCGACCCGGTGGAGCCGATATACATTCCGGGGCGGCGGCGCACCGCCTCCATCCCGCCCAGCACTTCGATATCTGCGGCGGTGTAATCACCGTTTCCGTTGCCCTTTTTCTGATCTCCCGCTTTATCCTCTATCAATAACCGGTGCCTCCGTTAAAAAACAAAAAACGCCCCGCTGGAAATCAGCTTTGGGCGCAACTTGAAAACACAGTAGTTCCCGACATTAAAATATTATACCACAGATAAATACGAAATGCAAGCGTTTTGCCTTCGAAATCTAGATATATACCGCAATTACTGCCGCATCGCGGTGGTTGCTCTCGTCGAAGAAGAGGACGGCGCACCAACGCCCGGCCACCATCTCGCTCGCCGGTATGTTGCGCGCCACCTTCACATCCTCCAGCCACACCGACAGGCTGCCGGCGATCCGCACGGTGGCGGTGTGATCGCCGGCGTTGAATGCCTTTACCTCGCCCTTCTTAATCATCGCCCTGCTTCATCCGCTTAATCGCCCGGCCGCCCCACCTGGCGCCGCCCTCCAGGAACAGCTCCCCGTTTATGGTCCAGGTGAAGACGGCGAACACCTGGGGGTATTCCACCCCGGCGACGATGAATACCACCATCACCAGCAGCACGAAGGCGGCGATGGCCACCTGTGACCTCATCCGCAGCTTCTCCGTCCCGTTCATCTACACTGCCTCCAGTCCTATCGTCAGGGTGTATCGCGATTCTTTCGGTATCCACAGTCGCATCGTGGAAACGACGCGCCGCTTGGCCCCGTCCATGCCCGCCTGGGGTGAATCGATGTCGATAAAATCGAACAGGTCTTGCCCGCAGTTCATCGGCACCACGATATGCCCCCCGGCCGCGCTTCGCTGTGCTTCCCTCAGCACGGCCTCCCCCCGCTGGTGGGCCTGCGCCGCGCTGTCCAGGTTCACGTCGCTGGCCTGTGCCAGCCGGTCGTACACCAGCGCGATGCGCTCCCAGTCCCAGTCCTCGGTGACCACGCCGTCGCCGTACACCTGCACCCGGTTGGCCGCGGGAGCGCTACTGGAGTACCTCCCCTCGATGACGGCATGGTCGCTGCCGTAGCTGTAGGCGCTGGCCTCGCCGGGGGACGGATTCTTGATGTAGCCGCAGTCCCCGACGAACAGCAGCACGTCGGGGACTGCGCCCAGCAGGCGCCGCACCGCGGTGGAGGCGCTCTCACCGGGGTGGATGGTGAAGGTGGGATACTGGTTCACCACCGCGCTCGATGTGGAGAAGGAGGAGAGCTCGAGGCCGGCGCGGGCGAAGAGGAAGGCGAGGATCTGGAAGACGTTCTTATCTCCCTGCTCCCAGGTGTACTGACGCCTCGCCCGCCACCCATAGAGCAGCGACCAGCCGTCGCCGCCGCGCAGCACGAACCGGGACGACCCGCAGCGGGTGACGTAATCCCAACCCGTGATCCAGGTGGTGGGCTCCAGCCCGCCGGTCTCATCCCCCGCGGGGGTGCGGTAGCCGAAGGAGAGCAATACCTCGCTGCCCTCCTTAATCGCTTCGTAGTCGCCCTCCGCGCCGATGCTGTTGTAGCGCCCGTCGTCGTTGCGCAGGGCGATCTCGACGCCGCCGTTGAATGGCCGCGCCGACGCCTTCACCTCCAGCACGTCGCCGGTCAGCTCCACCGAGGCCGGGACCAGAGGCGCCCGCCACACACCATCGGGCCTGCTGAGCCAGGCGCATGAGCCGTGGTAGCCCAGCGCGAGCCCGTGGGTGGTGGTGAGGTCGAAGGGGACGGGCTCGCGCCACAGGTTCGAGATGAAGTCGGCGGCGGGCAGGCTGTGCGACCAGTAGGGACGGCTGTACGCTTCGTCGCCGGAATAGGATTCCACGTAGAACAGGCGGAACACGTCGGGGTAGGACAGCGCGGGGAAGTGGAAGCTGACCCCGCTGCCGCTCTCGGCGATGGCAAACTCATGCAGGCTCGTCCAAGTGCCGACGGCGGCCGAGTAGCCGTCGCCGAACACGCAGGTCCATACCCCCGCCCTGCCGTCGGCATCGGTGCCGGCCACCACCACGTTGTAGTCGCCGACGTAGCACACGGCGATGCCGGTGACGGCGGCGAGGGAGTTGGTCCACTTGTTGAACGAGCCCCAGCCGCCACCGCTGACCCACAGCGCGCTGTAGATATCGGTGCCGTCGGAGTAGAGCAAGACCTGGTTGTCGCCGTCCTTGAAGCAGGCAGCGAGGCGGAAGGTCTGGTCGCCGCCCACGTCTCCCATATCGTTCCAGGCTCCGTTGTAGCGCCGGCGGTAGATGTGGCCGTTGGGGTCGACGCGGAACATGCGGAAGCCGTACTGGTACTGGTCGCAGCCGCAGCAGGCGACGGCATAGGCATCGACGGTGGGGCTGTAGCTGCTCCAGCCGCTGAAATCGCTCGACTCATCGGCCTCCACGCACTGGTATTTGAGCTCGCCGGTGTCGGGGTCGACCATCATGCGGTAGATGTACTCCGTGCCCCCGATCCCGGCGATGGCGGCGGCGTGGAAATGGTCGCCCTCGCTGCCTTCGTAGATACGTTCCCACATCAGGCGGGCCACGCCCCCGACGCGCTCGACGACCTCCACCCTGACGTACGGGCTCCCCGATGCGCTGCGCTGTGCCGCCAGCAGCGTGCTCGACAGGCTGCGCATCACGGCCCCCAGTCCGCCGTCCGGCTCTGCATCGGCTCGACAGGCCGGTACAGCCGCCGCGAGCGCACCGCATTCTTCCGACTATGTCGAGATAACCCTTTCATGAAGGCCGACAGGCGGTCCTGTCCCCAGGTGAGGTAGTCGCGCCAGGTATGCTCCCCGCCGAGGTTGGTCCTGTTGGTGGCGAAGCTGGCCCACTCCACCGCGGCGTAGCCGGCGGCACCGGTGGCTACCAGCTCCTCCAGCGCCGCGGGCAGGGTCGAGCCGTCGCCGTCGAGGGTGTGGAGCGCGCCGTAGTACACCTTCACCTCCTCCCCCTCGCCGGGCGCGGCATCGGTGAGCAGGCTCAGGGTGCCGCCCCACAGGCTGAAGCGGGCGTACGTCGGCGGGTAGCCCCCCGCGGGGTACTCCACCGCCTCGACGGCCACCAGGCCGCTCAGCCCCGATATCGACAGGTCGCGGCTGCCCTCGGAGGTGTACAGCGTGGCCTTCTCCTCCAGCGGCACCGCCAGCGACAGCTCGCGCACCGCCCGCTGGATGTGGCGGTCGAGCTCGCCGTCGGTCCAGCGGTAGTTGGCGCTGTCCTCGTCGTGGAGGTCGGTTCGCAGCCGCGCCCGCATCTGGCTCAGGTTCATCGCCTAATCTCTCACCCCGATGAGCTTGGCCAGCTTGACGCTGTTGAACAGGGCCACCGAGACGTACCACTTGACCCTGGTGCGCGATGCGTCCTGCGTCTCCAGGCTGCCCACCTGCTCCACCTGCACCCCGCCGGGCCCGGTCAGCCCCGCCACCGCCCCCTCGCCGAACTGCATGGCGTATATCGTCGAGCAATCGCTGGAGGTTCCCACCTCCCGGTCGTCGGCGATCCAGTCGCACACCCCCAGCGGTATGCCGTCGTAGTACTCCACCATCTGCCCGAACGCGTTGCGGTCGGAGACCAGTATGCCCCCCGACGCGCGGCTGAGGGCGTTGAGCTTGCGCCGCGAGCGGCGGCTGAGCAGCATGATGTGGGGCTTGCCCCCCTTGACGCAGTCGATGAGCTCGTCCAGCTTCTCCAGCGTGAGGGTGTCGCCGTTGTCGCCCATGGACACCGTCTGCCCCGACGCGCACAGCTTGTCGATGCCGTCGAAGGCGTTGGCGTCCACCGCCGAGTCGCCGTTGATGAAGGTGTCCTCGAACTTGCGCTGCACCGCCCGCGCCTTGAGCTGCACGATGGCCGCCTCCAGGTCCTGCACGTTGCTGCGTGTCGCCTTGAGGAAGTTGTCCACGTCGGCGTCGCCGCCCAGTATCCTGAGGGTGGCGGTCTGCTGGGTGAAGGTGGGCGTGGACTCGGCCCAGGTGTCGCCCACGTCGTAGAACGCGGCGCTGGCGGCATCGTTTTCTCGATTATATGTCAGGCCGTTGCCTACAATCTCGATGAACGGCATGACCTGCAGCACCGGGCTGTCGTACACCATGGTCTCGATGACCCCCTGCAGCAGCACGTCGTTGGATAGCTTGGATGCCTCCGCCAGTGTTAGTGCCATTCCGTTGTCCTCCTTTTACGTTCTTGTCTAAGCGTTATGTAAATTTGGGATGCCGATATGTGATTTTATGCTTTACTGTCGCTTTTTCTTAGAGCGCTATGCCCCCGGTCGGGAGAGCGCGTAGGCTATCTTCTCCGCCGGCGATAGCCCGCTGAGGTCGGGCGCGGTGCGCGGAGGCGCCCCCGCCGGCACGTGCTCGGCGCCGGCCTGCTCCTCGATGCGCCTTCTCACCTGCTGCACCACCCCCCGCGCCGCGGCGAACGATGCGTCCACCTCCTCGATAGTGGCCCCGGTCACCAGCTCCGCGGGCACCTCGGGCGAGCCCGCCAGCAGCAGCTCGCGGTAGCGTTTCGCGGCGTCGGTAAGCTGCACCCGCAGCGCGTCGGCCTCGCTCGGCGGCTCCCCGACTGCTTCGTCGGTCTCGACTTGCACCTGCTCCTCGGTCATGCGTCACCTCCTGCTCGATGATTTGGAGCCAACATCATAGAACATATGTTCTTACAATGTCAAGGGAAGAATGACACACCCGTACGTGGTATAATCACGCTATGACGTGTTCAGGCATGGGTGACGAGGCGCCGGCGGCGGTCGCGGAGCGTCTGGCGCTGGAGAAGGCGAGGGCCATCGCCAGCAGTCGCGGCGACGGCATCCCGGTGGTCGGCGCGGACACGGTGGTTGCACACGCCGGACACATTTTAAACAAGCCCAGAGACGCTCAGGAGGCACGGGAGATGCTGTGTTCCCTGCGGGGCGATGAACATGTGGTGGTGACCGGCATCGCCCTCGTGTCGGGCGGCGTTGAACGTACGGGGCACGCCAGCACGGCGGTCACCATGCGGGAGTACTCCGACGAGGAGATCGAGGGGTACATAGCCAGCGGGGACTGCATGGACAAGGCGGGGGCCTACGGCATCCAGCACCCCGCGTTCTCCCCTGCGGCGGGCGTGGACGGCTGCTACATGAACGTGGTGGGCCTGCCCCTGTGCGCGCTGGCGCGCATGCTGAGGGAAGCGGGCGTCGATATAAAAAAGCGACCCGAGTGGTCGCTTCCCCAGCAGTGCCTCGACTGTGAAGTGCGCGACGGGCTGGAGATCGCGGCGCGGCCTACATCGCCTGGCTGAACTCGTCGTCGCGGTACGTGGCGACGCCCGACACGCCCTGCATCGCTCCCTGGTCGAACACCAGCACCATGAACGCCTCGTCGGGCATGTTTTCCCACTGGCTGGAGAGTTTATATCCGGATGCGCGGGTGAAGCCGAAGCGGGGGTAGTACTCCGCGTGCCCCACCACGATGACGAACGGGCATTTTTCCTCCCGCAGCAGGTCCAGCCCGCGCTCGATGAGCCTGGAGCCGATGCCCTGCCGCTGCCTATCGGGGAGCACCGCCATCACCGCCAGCCCCCGGCCCCACAGCTTCCCCTTCGGCGAGTCGATGAACGCCACGGTGAAGATGATGTGCCCCACCACCTCGCCGCCGTCGTCGGCCACCAGCGATATCGCCTCCGGGCAGGAGATCCTCAGCCGGTCCACGATGCCGGCCTCCTCCGGCCGCCCGAACGCCTGCTCGTTGACGGCGCGCACCTGCGCCTCGTCTGCGGGCTGTTCCAATCGTATGTTAATCTGTAATCCTCTCCGTCAAGATGGGCGTTATGCTATTGCGACAGCAGTGTTCCCAGCCTCTGCAGCGCTTCCGATACCGTCTCATCGGGCAGGGCGCAGATCAGCTCCGCGTTGCGGGCGCGCCAGTCCAGGCTTTTCACCTGGTCGGCGAGGATGGCCCCGGTCAGCGGCAGGCCCGCCGGAAGGGGCACTTCGAACGGGTAGCCCTTGATCTGGCTGGTTACGGGACAGAGGATAGCCAGTCCCACCCTGCTGTTGTAGGCCTGCGGCGAGAGCACCACCGCGGGACGGCGGCCCGCCTGCTCGTGGCCGGCCTGGGGATTGAGGGTGATCCATACCGCGTCCCCGCGCTGGGGAACGTAACCCGCGGGGCCTACCATGCCTCGCTTCCAACGGCGGGGCCGGTGTCTGTCTCGCGGTGCAGGTTCTCTGCGGTTACCTGCGACAGCAACTGCTCGAGGGTCGGCTGTGGTGCGGCTACCGCCACCACCACCAGCTTGCCTTCGACCAGCGAGATCTCGACCGGCGATTCGTTGTGCAGCCCGGCTTCGGCGGCGAACGCCCGGGGGATGCGCAGCGCCAGGCTGTTGCCCCACTTCTGCACGCGTGCCTTCATCTGCATCTCTCCGTTCAAATGTATCTACAATGATGATACAATGGTTGCCGGGGTTTGTCAAGTTCAAGCTGGGGGTTTATCGACGGCGGAGGGACTGCTATCTCTTGCCCTCGTCGTCGCTCTTGACCATGGCGTCCACCTTGTCGGACATCTTGATGGCGGTCTGTATGGCCTTGAGCATCATCTCATCCTCGTTATCCGCCCACATCTTGCCCGCGGTGATGTAGGCGGCGAAGATGCGGGACGCGGCGGACAGGATGACGGACTCGCTCCACTGAAGGCTCTGGTACGATGACTGCTGCATGCGCTCCTCCTGCGGG
>CAYUWM010000049.1:0-12779 GCA_964448395.1 uncultured Dehalococcoidales bacterium | reverse complement strand
TTTCGAGAGCGGCACCATCAACCACTCGGACACCTCTCCGGGTTTCTACATTATACCTACACATCAGCCGATAATCAAAGCCCCGATTTGTTAAAGCCAGCCCAGCTATGCTATAATCGCTCGCTGGATACCGCTTAAAGGAAACAAGGTTTTTGGTCTGGCTGTATTTCGCCATCTGCGTCGTCCTCATTCTGTTCTTCGGAACGAAGCTGTCCCAATACGGCGATATCATCGCCGAGAAGACCGGTCTCGGCGGCGTCTGGGTCGGCCTGCTGCTGCTGGCCATCATCACATCCCTCCCCGAGATAATCACCGGCATCAGCGCGGTGGCCATGGTCGGCGGCAATAAAGGTGCCGACCTGGCACTGGGGACCATATTCGGCAGCAACATGCTGAATCTGTTCCTGCTGGCCATTCTGGATATCGTCTGCAAGCAGGGGCCTCTGCTGACCGCCGCCATCGCTCGTAGCGAGCATATCCTATCGGCGCTGCTGGGCCTGGTGCTGATAGCGTTCGCCGGCGTAATCATCTATCTCAGCAACGATATCTGGCCCGGCGCCGTCGGCCGTCTGGGGGTCTACGGATTCATCCTGGTTATTATCTATATCGCCGGTTCCAGGTTTATATTCAAGCGTGAACGGCAGGAACCGCTGCTCAAGCCCCCCCGGTACGAAGGGAAGACCGCCAGAAAAGCCTACATCGGTTTCGCTATAACAGCGCTGGCGATAATCGGGACGGGAACCTGGCTGGCTATCATCGGCGACGATATCTCTACTACTTACGGCTGGGGGGCAAGCTTCGTCGGCACCCTGCTGCTGGCTATCACCACATCGCTGCCGGAGCTGGTGGTCGCGCTCGCCGCCCTGCGGCTGGGGTCGCCGGATATGGCCGTCGCCGACATACTCGGCAGCAATATGTTTAACATCGGCATCGGCGTCTTCTTCTACGACCTGTTCTCCAGCGAAGGGCCGATATTCTCGCTGGTTTCCAAGAGCAATATCTTCACCGCAGGTGTGGTGGCATTGATGACGCTGGTCGTCATACTGGGGCTATTAGCGCGATCGAAAGGGAAAACCTTTCGCTGGTTTAGCTGGTATTCCATCCTGTTAGCGGCGCTCTACATGGGAGGGGCGTATGTCATTTTCGCCGCCCCCTGGGACTGAGCGGAATATTGTATTAGCATCTCATTTGTAGTATTTTAATAAGCGGAATTCGGGGCTGATGCCATCGAAGCGGAGGGGCAAAATGACGAAACTGGTCAAGGAACTGATGATCGATAAATTCGTGAAGGTACATGAGGATGATGAGATATTTGAGGCGGCGAACAAGGTGGCCGAGGATTGCGAGACCCTGCTCGTCTGCGTGGTGGACAGCAAGGACAAGCTCGTTGGCATCATCACCCCCAAAGAGCTGTTGAAATCGGCGGAGGTGTGTGAATACGGGGGCGCCAAGCACCCCTTCTTCTCCGGCCGCGAGGCGCTGCACCTGCTGACGTCACAGTACGCCAAGGATATCATGAGCGCCCCGGTCAGCGTCAAGGCGGATGACGATGTCCAGAAGGCGATAGACGCTATGCTCTACAACGACTTTTACGAGGTTCCGGTGGTGGACAAAGATGGAAAGCTCATCGGAGAGATAAATTACTTCGGCATTATCTCCCATTCGATCTGGCACTGCAGGCACGAAATCGGAAATAGCTAGTGGAAATAGATTTATACGCTAAATTCATACTCAGTTTCGCTCTGATCCTCATCGCCGCCAGGCTCGGCGGGTTCTTCGCGGAACGTTACCTCAAGCAGCCGGCGGTCCTCGGTGAGCTGGTGGCCGGCATCATCATCTCCCCGTTCGCCCTGGGCGGGCTCATCTTTAGCCACGACCCCATACTGCTCAACTTCGCCAGTATCGACTTTGAACATTTGACCCAGTGGAACCTCCACGGCGAGGGCGAATTCAGAGTGATGGAGTTGATCTCGGAGATAGCGGTAATAGTGCTGCTGTTCGTCGCCGGCGTGGAGACCGACGTGAGGGCCTTCCTCAGGCAGGGTAAAACGGGGGCCCTGGTGGCCATAGGCGGCGTCATATTGCCCTTCGCCTTCGGTTACCTCATCACCATGGCCTTCTACCCCGAAGGTCCCACGACGGCGTGGCTGTTCATGGGGGCGGTACTGGTGGCCACCAGCATCGGGATAACGGTGCGCATACTGATGGACATGGGCCGGCTCAATACTAAGGCGGGGACCACCATACTGGTGGCGGCCGTCATCGATGACATTATCGGTATCGTCATCCTCTCCGTCATCGCCAAGATAGCGGAACCCGGCGTATCGGTATCAGCCCTGTATATAACACGAATAACGCTGATCGGATTCGGGGTATGGTTCGTCCTGCTGATGCTCGGGGTCAAGCTGCACAGGCAGATATCCAGGTTCATCCTGAACCCGTTCAAGGCCTCCGGCACCATGCCCATCGTGGCCATCCTCCTCGGCCTGCTCATAGCCTATCTGGTGACGCTGGCCGACCTCCATCCCGTGGTGGGGGCATACGTGGCCGGCCTGATGTTCGCCGCCTGCGGGGAGAAGGAGGAGATAATCGAGAAAACGCGGCCCATCATGCTGTTCCTGGCGCCGTTCTTCTTCTGCTACCTGGGGATGCAGGTCGACGTGCCGGGCATGGCCTCGGCGGCGCTGGTTGCGTTTATCCTCATCGTGCTGGCGGCGGTGGGTAAGGTCGTGGGGTGCTACCTGCCGGCCAGATTCGTGGGTAAGCTTTCCAACACCGAGGCGATGATCGTGGGCGTGGGGATGATACCTCGCGGAGAGGTGGGCTTGATCGTCGCTGGCGTGGCAGGGATGATACCGGGGGCGCTGGGCGACGCACAAATGGCAAGGCAGCTGTTCGGCGCGGCGGTGGCGGTGAGCCTGTTCACCACCCTCGTCACCCCGGCGCTGCTGAAGCCGTTCTTCAGGAGGTCGGCGGCCAAGGCCTGAACCTTGTCAGTAACGCCTCAAATACGTTATGATGTAAACAGGCCCCTGTAGCTCAGAGGATAGAGCACCAGCCTCCGGAGCTGGGGGCGGGCGTTCGAGTCGCCCCAGGGGCGTTTGCCGTATGGATCGATTGATCGCGATGAAAGAACTGACTGAGATACGCTGGCACGGCCGCGGGGGGCAAGGGGCGGTTACCGCCAGCGAGATCCTGGCCGAAGCCGCCCTCGAGGAAGGAAAGTACTTCCAGGCCTTCCCCGACTACGGTCCCGAGCGCATGGGGGCGCCCATCAGGGCCTATACCCGGATCAGCACCTCTCCCATCAGGCAGCACTGCCAGATCACCGCACCCGACGCCGTGGTGGTGCTCGACCCTACGCTTATAGGCATTATCGATTTTACCGAGGGGATCAAGGACAACGGGGTGCTGGTTGTTAACACTACCATCTCTCCAGGTGCGCTGAGGAAGAAGCTGGGGCTCAACAGCGGTAGGGTCTTTACCGTCGATGCCACCCGCATCGCGATGGACACCATAGGCCGAAACATCCCCAACACCCCCATAATCGGCGCACTGATCAAGGCCATTGGTGCCGTCAGCAAGGAACATGTCCGCGAGGAGATCAGGAAGCGCATGGGGTCCAAGGCAGGGAAGAAGATGGCCGATGCCAATATCGAGGCTTTCGAGCGAGCTTATGATGAGGTTAAAGAGGGATAGCGATGACGCATGACACTGTCGGTGTAATCTCCATCTCGAGCCTTCCGCACCTCAAAGGATGGAAGGATATCCCTATCGGGGGCGTTATCACCGACGTGGGAAACTCCGTTGAATATGAGACCGGCGGCTGGCGCTCCTACCGGCCGATATGGGACTGGGAGAAGTGCGTAGATTGCAAGGTCTGCTGGGCCTACTGCCCCGACGGGTCCATAAAATTGCACGACGGCAAAGTGGCGGGCATCGACCTGAACCACTGCAAGGGATGCGGCATCTGTGCCGCGGAATGCCCGCATGGGGCTATCGAGATGATAGAGGAAACCAAGGCTAAAGCTGAAGAGAAGGTAAAGTCATGACGCTGCAGAAGGTGAAAGGCACCCCGGTTGCGCTCGAGGGAGACCGGGCGGTGGCCGAAGCCATGCGCCAGATGAACCCGGATGTGGTTGCCGCCTACCCCATCACCCCCCAGACCGAGATTGTGATGCGCTTCAGCGACTTCGTGGCCAGCGGGAAGGTGGACACCGAATTCATCCCGGTTGAGAGTGAGCATGCCTCGATGAGCGCCTGCATCGGTGCCGCCGCCGCCGGCGGGCGCGTCCAGACGGCGAGCTCGGGAGCGGGGATAGCCCTCATGTGGGAGGTGCTGTGGGTCGCTTCCGGGTCACGCCTGCCCATCGTGATGCACGTGGTCAACCGCTCGCTGTCGGCACCGCTGAATATCCACTGCGACCACTCCGACTCCATGGGGATGCGGGACGCCGGATGGATCCAGCTCTACGACGAGGACGTGCAGGAGGCTTATGACAACGCCATCCAGTGTGTGCGTATCGCCGAGCATCCCGACGTCCTGCTGCCCACGATACATGCTCTCGACGGCTTCATCCTGGGGCATAGCGTCGAGCGGCTGGAGCTGCTGCCCGACGAAGCGGTGCGCGATTTCATCGGCACATACAAGCCGGCTTACTCCCTCCTCGATGTGGAGCATCCGGTCAGCTACGGCCCCTTCGATCTACAGGATTACTTCTTCGAGCACAAGCGCCAGCAGGCGGAGGCGATGGTGAATGCGCTGGATGTTGTCGCTCAGGTTTCTAAAGAGTACGGAGAGCTCAGCGGGCGGCCGCATGAATTGATAGAAGAGTATAAGATGGACGACGCCGATTATGTCGCGGTGATGCTCGGCTCCACTGTAGGCACCGCCAAGACCGCCGTAGATGAGCTCCGCGAGCGCGGGGTCAAGGCGGGCGTGCTCAAGATCCGCTGCTTCCGCCCGTTCCCCGCAGATGCGGTCGCCAAGGCGCTGGGTAACAGGAAGGCGATAGCGGTGCTCGACCGCTCTATCTCTTTCGGGGCCCAGGTCAACCCGCTGTGCATGGAGATCGTCTCCGCCCTGTTTACCCATGGCTATGCGCCCAAGGTTATCGATTTTGTCTATGGAATGGGCGGCCGGGACACAGTGCCCGCCCAGATAATCGAGATGTATGAAGAGCTTATGCGAATCGACAAAGAAGGAGTCACCGGCCCGCCGCTGCGCTTCTTCGGAGTCAGAGAGTCGGCACAATAATGTCATTAACTTTAGAGCAGATATCCACCAAGGCGGACTCGCTGGCCCCGGGCCACCGTCTGTGCGCCGGCTGCGCCGAGACCATAGTGGTGCGCCAGATCCTTCACGCCGTGGGTGAGCCGGTAATCGTCGCTTCCTCCACCGGGTGCCTTGAGGTAGCCACCTCGCCATACCCCTATACCTCCTGGCGGGTACCCTGGATCCACAGTGCCTTCGAGAATGCTTCCTCTACCATATCAGGGGTGGAAACCATGTACCGCTCGCTGGTCAAGCAGGGAAAGATGGAGGACAAGGGGATCAAGTTCGTCGTCTTCGCCGGCGACGGTGCCACCTATGACATCGGCCTGCAGTTCATCAGCGGCGCCATGGAGCGGGGTCACAAGTTCCTCTATGTCTGCCTCAACAATGAGGCTTACATGAACACCGGCATCCAGCGCTCCAGCGCCACCCCCCTCGGCGCGTGGACCACTACATCCCCTGTGGGTGATGTACAGCCAGGGAAAAAAGAGATACGCAAGGACGCCACCGCTATCTTCGCCGCCCACAATATACCCTTCGTCGCCCAGGCGGCCCCTCATGCCTGGCGCGACCTCATGTACAAGGCGCAGAGGGCCATCGCCGCCGACGGCCCCTCATTCATCAACGTGCTCGTCCCCTGCCAGCGCGGCTGGCGCTATCCGTCGGGCGATACCATCGCTATCTCCAGGCTGGCCGTCGACACCTGCGTCTGGTCCCTCTATGAGGTGGTCGACGGGAAGTGGCACATCAACTACCACCCCAACCCTAAAAAACCGGTCACCGAGTGGCTCAAATCCCAGGGCAGGTTCCAGCACCTGCTCAAGCCGGAGAACAAACACATCGTGGACCAGTTCCAGGAGATGGTCGACCGGCACTGGAAGCAGCTCCTCGACCGGGAGCGCTGCTCCTCCACATAGCGACCTTCCTTGACCTTTCCCCACCCGTTTGCTATATTTCCCCGTGCGGGGTGTGGCGCAGAGGTTAGCGCGCTTGGTTTGGGACCAAGAGGTCGGCGGTTCGATCCCGCCCACCCCGACCATAGCTACGGAAATTTCCGACTTGACCTCATGGTTCCTCTGGAGCTAAAATATGAGACAGATAGGGAAGCGACCTCTTAGTCTTCCCGGGGCGGGTTCGCAATGATCAATGAGCGCAGAGTCAATAACCATCGTAGGGACATCCCTCAAATCACTTGTCAAAGGGTATCTCCTCACCCATCAAACTGAAGGCAGTAGCCGCAGTACGGTCGAGTTCTATCAAGGTATGCTCAACCGCTTCCTATGGTACGCTGAGGAAAATGATTGGCCTGATGATTGCCGCTTACTCACCGAGTGGCACATACGGGAGTTCCTCGGCTATGTGGCCACAGAGGTAAAACGGTGGGGTGTACAGGGCAACGGGTCTGAATCATCGTCCCGCAAAGCATCTCCAAGGACCATCCATCATTACTATCGCGCATTAACCGCTTTCTTTAACTGGGTGGTGCACGAAGACTTCCTGCCACAAAGCCCGTTGGTCAAAATAAAAATAATCAAGCCTAAGTGTAGAGTTATCAATCCATATACACCAGCACAAATAGATAGAATGCTGGCTGTTTGCGATTGGGATTATCAACACAATGCACGCTTTCTTGGCAGTCGAAATCGTGCCATCCTGCTACTTTTTCTCGACACTGGTCTACGCCTAAGCGAATTAGCTGGAATAAGGCTTGAGAGTATCGATACTGAACGTGGTTGGATCAGGGTATTAGGTAAAGGTTCCAAAGAGCGGGTAGTCAGGATGGGCAAAGTTGCACAAAAAGCACTCTGGCGGTATCTATTACATCGGCCTACAAGTAATTATCATGAACTATGGTTAACTGAGGAGGGAGTTCCTCTTCGGTCAAGCGGTGTTCAGTCGGCTTTTGCACGTGTTAAACAAAGGGCGGGGATTGATGAACCCGGGGGATGTCACCGTATGCGTCATACATTCGCCCTAGCATTTCTCCGAGAAGATAGGAATCCCTTCAATTTGCAGTATCTGTTGGGGCACAGTTCGCTTGAAATGGTTAGGCATTATACAGCCACGCTCGGGATGGAAGACGCGCTTGAGGCACACATCAAAGCAAGCCCTGGGGACTTACTGATTTCGAGATAAAATCAATAGAATCCTGCTCTTGTGTAGACAAGAACTATTCTCGAAGTTCTCTACCACGCCGGACATATCGCTGCGCCCTTGAGCAGCGTGTGAGTTTGCCATAACTATCTTCTTGCAGTGGCCAGCCATATTTCTCCCCTATCTGTTTGTAGGTATATCCATCGTCTTTCATTTTAGCACAGGCCAGAGCTAGATCTGCGTCCATCCTTCTCTTCACCTTCCCTCCTATCTTGTAAATAGGGTGGTCTAGTGCTAGTAGAATGAATCTTGGAGAATATTCCCTTCGAATGCATTCATTTGGAGACTCTGGAGGAGGTGATGTGTATGATTCCCGTTTATCAGGGGGGACAAGTACCAATGTTACTCGCAATGATCGGCTATACCCCTCTTCAATATCAAGAAGCCTCTGGATATCTGATCTATTATAGACTCGTGCTGGAAAAGGTTTTATTCGAGCATTCGCCAAGTTAGCTATAACTTCATCATGTTCCCCCCAGCTCTTTAATACATCGAAAAATCTATCCCGCAGAAGATCTGGAACAATGATGTCATTGAAGATATATGCCTTACCGCGCTTATACTCAGAATGCACACAGCTAATGAAGTAAATACACATAATCGGCTTCCCAGGCAATCGCATAGCTCGCAAAGCTTTTTTTGCGTGTAGCCACCATTTATCCACATCATTTCCCAAAGACTGTTTTTGTGCCCGGGCGTCATCAATCGACTTAATCCAAGGCTCCCAATTATGAAGAGCAACTTCGAGACTCTTTGGCTGAATCAACTTTTTACCTCAATCGAAAATTGGATTGCAGCCCAATATTCTTGTTCATTTTTGCTCACTATACTCGCACAAATATATGCCTCAAAATTTTACAGGGGAGACAACATACAATCAAGGTTCTATAAATCCATACTCATGATAACAGAACATAGAGTGGTTACAGTTCAAGAGGCAGGCAGACGCGGAGGACTAAAAATTCGCGCCAAATTTGGTCGCTCTTTCTTCAGCGACATCGGCAAGAAGGGACAAAAGGCAATGCGCGATAAGTATCCTGGTAAAGCTAGCGAATGGGGCAAAATGGGCGGGCGACCGGTAAAACCCCCTTTGGGTGAAGACGGGGAGGTAGGAAAATCACAAAAAAGGAGGCGACGAACCCGCCCCTAAATAATCCCTACCTCCCCTATTCCATTTTAAATCCCTTAGGTTAGTAACACAATGCATAAAACGTACCTCACGATGGCCGATATCAAACTCATGGAGGAAGCTGCTCTCAACCTAAGAGACCAGCTGTTGATAAGGATGTTCTCACGCACCGGGTGCAGAGTATCAGAACTGACTGCATTGACTGTAGATGATGTCGATCTAGAAAACGGTACACTTACCATCCAGCACCTCAAATCCCGTATCAAAGCTTCCTGTCCCCTGTGCAATGCACGGCTGGGGAAGGCACACATCTTCTGCCCGGGCTGCGGCACAAAGGTGGAGCAGGTGGTCAATAAAGCGCAGCAGTCCCGTAAGATGAGGACGCTGCCCGTGGATGGAGAGACCATCGACATGTTAGAGCATTTCATTAAGAAGGGGGGCCCTGTACTGAAAGACGACAAGCTCATGGTCTTCGGCTTTGAGAGGGGCAACGCCTACAAGATAGTGAAAGATTGCGGCAAACGCGCCGGCCTTCCCGACCTGATTAATCCCGCTACGGGGAAGAAGCGTGGCATTTCGCCCCATCGTCTAAGGGATTTCTTTGCCATCAACGCGATCCAGAAGGATGACTCCGGGGACGGACTCATAATGCTCCAGGATCACCTGGGTCACGCTAACTTCAATACAACGGCGAAATACAGGAAGATCGCCAGCGAGGAGCACCGCCAGTGGTATGGAAAGCTCTGGGAAGAGGAGGAAAAGGAGGAGGGAGAGGATAGTGGTTGAGCTGCTAAGACCAAAGAGGGGCGGCTTCATGCGCTCCTTCGGCTGCGGGTGGTTCATACGGGAGTACCTGCTGGGAAATGGGCCATACCACTCCCCACAAATAGATCCAAAAATGGGTGCCCCACAGTCTGATATCTTCTATCAATACAAAAACGCCCTGATGCGGGAAATAGCACTGAATGATGCTACCAAGGAAGAGGAGAGGCGGGCGAGGAAAGAGAATCGCCCCATAAGTCCAGAAAGCATAGAGAGACTGACTGAGCGTTACCTTGAGCACCTCCCCTACAAGACTTGTGGTTGCAACTATCACTCCTTCGTGGTCTACTTCTCCACCCTCCAGAGGCTGGGCTGGGTGGAGTTCACCGGCAGGGAGGAGCCGTCCGCCTTCCAAGACCACTACCCTGCCGGCAACTCCCGAAAGTACTTCAGGCTGACGCAGAAGGGCAGGGAAGCCCCTGAAAACGCCTGGAGAAACCCCCACGCCGCCCTCTACGGCAGCAGGTAGCGCTTGCTGGTAACTAACCTCACACGGAAGCACTGAAGCCCTTTCCCGTCGAAATTTACGTATCGAACAATCTCGACTGCAAATTGTTCACTCTCCAAACGGGCGGTTTTTGCCCATATCACGTAAATATAGGTTCATTTCGTTCGTGAACTTAAGGACATTTTGTGCAATGCTGATAGTGGATAAATTGCATTGCACCTTAACAATTGAATAATGGAGCTTTCACCAGAGCGCTTGCCCTTATTTGGGCGAGGCTAATAAAAATCCCCAGCCAGTTGGGCTAGCTGGGGAAGTCTAGCCTTGCCCCGAAAGGAACAAGCATGAACCTAGACTGGGAGAAGTATAGCGAGATTGCCGAAAGATTTCAATACAAGGCGAGGTTCGAGGATAGGGATGATTTGAGGCATAACATCATCTTGAGGCTTGCCGAGGTAGCCAGCAACAACGGCCACAAGCCGTTTACCATCGGCGCTATGATACGGGTAGCCAGCTACGTGGTGATGGAATACTGGCACGCCGAGAAGCGCAACGGCAAGGTGATAAGCCTCAATACGGACATAGGCGACGGCGACAGCATGGAACTGATGGATACCATTGCCGATGATAGCGCCTTAGACTTGGAATCTTGGGTTGACGCTCGGACGTGGCTACTCGGTTGCCCCAAGAGGCTGATACAGATAGCCAACAAGCGGGTTAGCGGAATACCCCTCGAACGTATTGATAGAGACTATCTTTGCTACTGGCGCAAGCGAGAACAAAAAACGTTAGCAAATTTTCCGACGTTTTGACCCCCCAAATACATTATATAAGTGGGAGCGCCGTTTACGGCTAGCGAAGCGCAGCGTATCTGGCGCTTACTACTGCGGGAGCAAGGCGGAATTGCCCGCCGTCTTGACTTCTTAAGGGGG
Source organism: uncultured Dehalococcoidales bacterium (assembly GCA_964448395.1). Taxonomy (GTDB): domain Bacteria; phylum Chloroflexota; class Dehalococcoidia; order E44-bin15; family E44-bin15; genus CAYUWM01. Next base: position 2,022 of record CAYUWM010000049.1, on the reverse strand, counting down.
ATAGATTGGAACAACTGAATATTGAGGGCAAACGCTCTGGCGAAGGCTTTGTATGCCACAGGGAACGGCTTGTGAGCGCCTTATCGAGGGCGCAAGCGCCCAAAGCTCGCATAGGCGAAATCGAGCTTGGGCGCAAAGGCCTTCTCAACTATCTACAGGCTTTGGGCGGTTCGAACGTTGTCAAGGTAACCCCCAACGGTGGTGCTAGCGAAGCGCAGGCCACCGCAAAATGCCTCAAGGTGGTATGCGGAAGGAATACAAGCCATATCCTCGATGGAGCTTGGATTGCCGATAAGGAAAGGCTGGGCGATATATGCGAGGTTCGAGTATCGCCCAACGGCTCGGTGATTCCCAACCTCGGCGCAATGGAGCTAGCCGAGGCGCTGTCGAGGGTTATCCCGTTTGCAACGGGCAAGAAGGATGAGAGACCCGTTCTCAATTGCGTCCGATTCGCCCAAGCCGACGGGAAGCTGACCCTTACCACCGCCGACGGCTACCGCCTTGCCGAGGTAACCCTTGACTTCGAGGATGGGGAAGCGGAAGCGCTTATCCCCGCCGATGAGCTTAAGGGGCTGGCCTCGGCGCTTAAGAAGGCGCACAGGGTAAGGCTATCCTTCGAGGCCAACGGCAACGCCCACAGCAACCTTATCATCGAGACCGAGGCCATCCGCTACAAGTGGGGAAGCGAAAGCGGGAGTTTTCCCAACTACCAAGAGATTATCCCCACCGAGTTTGCGGCGGTTGCTCGGTTCGACACAAGGGAGATGATGAGGGCGGGAATGAGCTTGAGCGCCCTATCGCTAGACGGAATGTCGGCGATAACCCTCGCCATGAAAGAGGGTTCGCTGGTGCTATCCGCCACCGATGATATGGGGAGCGCCCAAGTCGAGGCCGAGGCCGAAGGGGAAATCGAGACCGCCATAAGCGGTGCATACCTCACCCAAGCGCTGAAGGCGCTGGGGGGCATGGCGGAAGTCAAGGTGAGAGATAGCAAAGCGCCGATAGTGTTCGCCGTTGACGGCTACCGCCTTGCCGTAATGCCAGTGGTGCTACCTTCGAGGTCGAAGGTCGAGACCGAGGCGGAAGCGGTAGCCAGCGAAGCCGAGGCGCAAACCGAGACCGAGCCACAAGCCGAGGTTGAGGCGGAAGCCCCAGCCGAGAAGCCCAAGCGGAAGCACAAGGCCAAAGAGCCTGTAGCAGTATAAAGCCAATAAGAGCGTAAGCCCAACAGAGAGCCACGCAAAGAAGCGGGGATACCCCGCTTTTTTGCTTTTTTCGAGAGGGGGGTTATGTTCCCCATGCGTGGGGTGCATAGCCCCTCTCTTTTTGCCAAAACTGAATAGAAGGGGGGTGAGACTGTGTATTCATGGGAGTCCAGACAGCTCAGCCTCGACAGCGAGCGCAAGCTGGTATGCCTCGCTTGCCGAGCCATCGACCCTCCGATCGAGCCTGCCTTCGGCTGTCCCGAATGCGGTGAAGGCGCAACGCTTTCGTGGTACGGCGGGGAGATACCCGACGTATGCCCTGCGTGCGGTGACGGGAAGCTGGAGCTTATCACCGATAGCGCCTGTGCGCTGTGCGGGGAAGGCGAGGTCGAAGTGCGGGAGATCCTCCGCTGCCCTTACTGCGGGTACATCCGCCTCAGCCAGATGGAGTATCACTCATGCCCGAACAGGCCCTATACACCGTCGGTATCAGGGGCCAGTCGGGAGAGGGGATGGACGCCTGGCGGTGAAGGCAAGGCGGTATACCTGCGCCTTGAGTGCAGGGCGAAAGAGGATCGAGTGAGGGTCAACGGGAAATACTGCCCAGGCTGGCGCAAACTGGTCGAGCGTTTTCAGGCTGGTGACAAAGGCGTGTTCAAGGACTGCTTTTTCTGCGCCTACGGCTGGGGGGATAACCCCGGCCGCATAGAGGCAACGGAGACTGAGCCTTATCCATACCAAGAGACATTGAAGCTATAACCCCGATTATGGCTCGCCCTGCATATAAAGTGGATGCCGTGCGTCCGAGAATGCAGGT
>CAYUWM010000048.1:0-12949 GCA_964448395.1 uncultured Dehalococcoidales bacterium | reverse complement strand
GCGTGCCGCAGGCGCGGCTCCTCCTCGCTTTCACCTCGACGAAGACCAGCGTGCCATCCTTATCGGCGATGATGTCTATCTCCCCCTCGCGGGTGCGGAAGTTGCGCTCGCGGATGGCGTAACCCAGCCGCTCCAGGTGCGCGGCGGCGATGCTCTCCCCCAGCGCCCCCACTTCGCTGCGCTTCATGGCGACCCAAGTATAATCCCTGATTTGCTGTGGGGCAAGCCCGTCAGCTATAATGGGGCGGATGAAGGCTACCGACATATGCTACCCCTGCCTCCAGCGGCTGGCGCGGCAGGCGGCGGCAATGGCCACTGACGACGAATCGCTGCGGGCGGAGGCGGAGCGGGCAGGGCTGCAGATAATCGATGACAACTTCTCCCCCGACCTGCTGACCCTGGAGATCGCAACCGCGATACACAAGGCGGTCAAGGAGATAACCGGCAACCCGGATCCCTACCGCCGGATGAAGGACGATGAGATCAGGCTCGCCCGCGAGCTCAGCGCGGAGGTGGGCGCGTCCTACCCGCAGGACTTCAAGGGGCTGATGGCATTATCCACCGCGGGCAACTCCATCGACTTCTTCCGCAGCATCGAAGACATCAAGCGGGACATGCGGGCGCCGGTGGAGTTCGTGGCCGACGACTCGGATAAATTCATCGCCAAGCTCGACGGCGCGAAGGACATACTGTTCCTCGCCGACAACGCGGGGGAGGTGTTCTTCGACCTGCCGCTGATAGAGTACCTGGAGCGGTACGCGCCGGTCACCTACGTGGTCAAGGGGGAGCCGGTGCAGAACGATATGACCCTGGACGACCTGCGGCTGGCGGGTCTGGACGGCAGGCTGAACCGCGTTATCACCACCGGGGCAGCTACTCCGGGCGTCATAATGGCGCAGGCATCGGACCAGTTCCGGCGGGCGTTCGAGGGGGCCGGCCTGGTGCTGGCCAAGGGCATGGGCTACTACGAGGGGCTTTCCGAGCTGCCTCCCCAGGGGCGGGTGCTGCACTGCACCATGGCCAAGTGTCAGCCGGTGGCCGACTCCATCGGGGTGCCGCTCAACAGCTACCTTGCCGTATTGAAGTGAGCGATATGCTGCAGGAAGACTTCATCTTTTACCCCGACAACTACTTCATCGGTGACCCCGCCGGCTGGGGGATGCCGTTCGAGGATGTCATCTTTCCCACCGCTGACGGGCTGAAGCTCCACGGCTGGTTCGTGCCCGGCAAGGGGGACATCACCCTGCTGTGGTGTCACGGCAACGCGGGCAACATCAGCTACCGGCTGGACAACCTCAAGCTGATGCACGACCGGCTGGGGGTCAATATATTTTTATTCGACTATCGCGGCTACGGCCTGAGCCAGGGCAAGCCCACCGAGGAGGGCACATACCTCGACGCTGAGGCCGCGCTGGAGTACCTCAACAGTCGCACCGATATAGACGCAAAGGCGATAGTGATATTCGGGCGCTCGCTGGGGGGCGCGGTGGCAGTCGATCTGGCGAGCAAGCATCCCTGCCTCGGCCTGATACTGGAGTCCACCTTCTCATCGGTAGGGGCGCTGTTCCCCGGCCTGGTGGCGGATGTGCTCCCCATCGAGTACGGCTCCATCTCCAAGATAGGGAGTATCAAGGCCCCGCTGCTGATGCTGCACGGCGATATAGACGAGGTGGTGCCTTACCCGTCGGGGCAGGAGCTGTTCGAGGCGGCGAACGAGCCCAAGCGGTTCTACACCATCGTCGGCGCGGGCCACAACGATACCTACATCACGGGCGGCGAGGATTACATCGCCGTGCTGGAGCGGTTCATCGCCGGGCTAGGGCGTCCCTGACCGGGGCGAAGCAGCGGCGGTGGATGGGGCAGACCCCCAGGCGCTGCAGGCTCTCCAGGTGCTCGCGGGTGGCATATCCCTTGTGGCTGGCGAAGCCGTAACCGGGGTGCACCCTGTCCAGCTCCACCATGAAGCGGTCGCGGGTCACCTTGGCGATGATGGAGGCGCAGGCGATGGATATAGATCGCGTGTCGCCCTTGGGCAGGCTGCGCTGGGGGATGGGCACCCCGGGCAGCTTCATGAAGTCGATGAGCAGGAAATCGGGGGGTTGGATGAGGTTGGCCACCGCCAGCTCCATCGCCATACTGGTAGCCTTCGCGATGCCCAGGCGGTCGATCACCTTGTGCGGCGCGGAGCCGACGCCGATGGCCACGGCGGAATCCGCTATGTGGCGGAACAGGTACTCGCGTTTTTCAGGCGTCAGCTGCTTGCTGTCGCGCACCAGTCCCAGCCAGGGGGCATCCACCCCGGCGGGCAGTATCACGGCGGCGGCGATCAGCGGTCCCGCCAGCGGGCCGCGCCCCACCTCGTCGATGCCGGCGATGGAGCGGTAGCCCTGCTGCACCAGCCCGAGCTCCTCGGCCAGCGTCGGATGCTGCGCTGCCACCGTCACCAGCCTCAATTGTCTCGCCATCTTCCTGCCGCCAGTCTAGCAGGGCAGGGGTCAACAATCAACCGCCGCCCGGAGTCTGTCTCCGTCGCCTCATGACTGCGGGCAGCTCCACCTCGGCAGTTCCCGCGCTGCAGGACTCGATGCTGTCCATCAGGTTCGGCATCTTGTGGTAGGGGATGCTCACGAAGAGCTCATCCGGCCGGAACTTCTGCAACTTGCGGGCGGTGTAGTCCAGGAAGCTGACGTTGATCTCCCCCGACACGATGGGGTAGGCGATCGCCATGTGGCACGCCGAGCCCACTATCTCCACCTTCGGCGGTATGCCGTCCTTGTAGTTTGCCAGGGTGAGCAGCCGGCAAGCCTGCTCGGCGTTGCACAGGAACACCACCAGGTCGGGCTCCTGCCTGGCCTTCTCCAGCGGTGACAGGATGACGTTGTCGGCCAGCCCGTAGGGCGGCTGGGTGCCGAGCGACATCACGCGGTTGAAGGTGGCGATGGAGCAGAACAGCTTCTCGCCCTCCACCAGGAACTTCTTCAAAAACTTGTCCTGGTCGCCGGTGGGTTTGGGGCCCAGTCCCAGGTGCCAGGTGCCGCCGGGGCAGGCGCTGGACTCCTTGCTCAGGTTGATGATCTTGCCGTCCCTGGCCTCCAGCAGGGCGCGGCATACCGTCCGCTTGCCTTTCTGGGCGCCGGTGGCCGGTGTCATTGAGTAGGTCAAGGCGATGGGGCTGCCCTCGAGCCCCAGCAGGTCTTTTAGCCGCTGCGAGTATTTCTTCCAAACCATGTTCCGCCTCCTGCAGTTTTATTCGAAATCGGTTGCTGTTCTCGTCGGCAGTCTAGCAGAGCGGGAGGCAACAATCAACCGCCGCCCGGTATGCGTGTTATAATGGTGATGGAGTGACGTTTTGGAAGCGGTAGAGCTGGCGCGCAAGGCGGTGGAGGCGGCCTCGGACAAGCAGGCCGACGATATCGTCATGCTGGACATGCGGGAGGTGTGCACCTTCGCCGACTACTTCGTGGTGTGCAGCGGCGGTTCGGAGCGGCAGGTGAAGGCCATAGCCGACGCCATCGACGAGGCGCTGAGCAGCGAAGGGGCGAAGAACTGCCGCAGCGAAGGCGGGATAGAGTCCGGCTGGCTGCTGATGGACTACGGAGACGTCATCATCCACATCTTCGACTCCACCCAGCGCGAGTACTACAAGCTGGAGAAGCTGTGGAGCAAGGCCACCCCGCTGGTCCGCATCGAGTAGGCGGGCATTTATACATCTATCGTAGGGCACAGCCGTCGAGCAACGGATATAAAAAAGGCCCACCGCTAGGGTGGGCCTTTTGGTTAATCGTGGATTGCTGATTACGCCTTGGTGCTCTCGGGGGTTCTCGTCTGCCCCGGCTTGGCCTCGGCCTCTATATCGCTGCCGAAATCCCGCTTGATGCAGCGTCCGAAGAAGACGAACAGCTGCGGAAAGTTCTTGAACAGGTAAACCATCGCCTGCACCGAAACCATGATCCGCAGTATCCCGCGCACATCCTCGGGGAACAGCGTCACCTCGTAGTGCCAGTTGACCGGCTCGACGATGATGCCGCGCATGAATACCTTGCCCTCTTCGTTCGTCAGGTTGCCCCGGCTCAGATCGATGACCAGCTCGCGCTCTCCCAGACCTTTTGACCAGAATCTCATTCTATCTACTCACCTCGCTCCATTATCGTGGGTAATCACGAACTGCCCTTGGGCTTATCCTTGGGCCGCTCCTTGTGCGCACCGCCCTTGATGAACCTGTCGAAGGGGAATGTCAGCATGTACCTCACGTTCTTGATGAAATGTACTATCACCTGAATCGAGAGGATCATGTACAGCAGACCGGGGAGGTCTTCCTTGGTGAAGGTGAACTGACAGTCCCAGATGATGCCCTTGTCGCGGACGATGCCCTTGGCCAATAAGTTGTTCCCTTCGACCACCAGATCGGTCTGGAACCAGTTTGCATTCAGTGCCTGTTTTCCCAAGCCTCTTGACCATACTTTCATTTTACGTACTGCAATAAAGCCCTATTGCCCTCCTGTCCTGTATGTATCGGCTTCACTTTGCGACCGTCGACCACCAGCCGAGTATATCCTGCAATTCTATTGTATTCGATGCGAGTCGCGGAAGTCAATTCGGACTACATCATCGAGTAGCCGCCGCTGACGCTGAGGGTCTGCCCTGTGATAAAGCCGGAGGCCTCCGACGCCATGAACAGCACCGCGTTGGCGATATCTGCAGAGGTGCCCAGCCGGCGCAGCGGGTAGTTCTTCCTGATCTTCTCCTTCAGCTCATCGGTAAAGAAGGCGGCCGTCATCTTCCAGGGGCTTCCATCGCCGTACTCCTCCTCGCTGGCGGGGAGGGTGAGTCCGGGGCACACCACGTTGAGGCGGATGTTGAACTTGCCCACCTCGCGGGCGACCGCCTTGGTGAAGGAGATGACCGCGCCCTTGGTGCCGCCGTACACCGCTTCCTTGAACTCGCCGATGCGCCCGGCATCGGAACCGATGTTGACGATGGTGCCCTTGCCCTGCTCCATCATCGGGGCCAGCACCGCCTTGGTGCAGTTGAGCACGCTGCGGTAGTTGATGGCGACGATCTTGTCCCAGAAATCGGGTCCGGTATCGACGAACAGCTGCTGGATGTCCCAGCCCACGTTGTTGACCAGGATATCCACCGAGCCGTTCTTGTCCTTGACTTTCTTGACCATGGCCTCCACCGCCGCCAGGTCGGTGACATCGGTCTTCACCACAACGGCGTCGCCGGCGCCCATCTTCTTAGCCTGATCAGCTACCTTCTTCGCCTGCTTCTCATCTATATCGGCGATGGTGATTTTGGCGCCTTCCTTGGCGAAACCGAGAACGATGGCGCGCCCGATGTTGGAGCCGCCGCCGGTGATGATGACGCTCTTCCCCTTCAGTCCCAGATCCATAAAGTTATCCCTCCTGTGTTAAATTTTTCACAATTCCTATAAACGATAATAATATCGTTGGTCGTTCGGTGTCAAGGGCTACTTACGCGGCAGCCCCAGCCCATAAGTGGCCATGATGGTGCGCTGGATCTCCGGCGTGCCCCCGGCGAACAGGCATCCCATGTTGTTCAGGTAGTTGCCGGCGAATATCCCGTTCAGGGGGGACAGCCGGGATTTCCACGCCAGCTGGCCGTTGAGCCCCATTATCTCGGTGGCCACGCGCGCCAGCTCGAAGAACATCTCGTCGCTGAAGAGCTTGGACATCGACGCCTGGTAGGTGGGGATCAGCCCCTGCCCCTGCATCCATACCGTGCGGTAGGTGAGCAGGCGAGCCACTTCAACGCCGATGGCCAGGTCGGCGAGCTTCTGCCGCACTATAGGGTCCTTGGACAGCGGTTTGCCGTTGAAGCTGGTCTCTCTGGCCCAGGCTACCAGGTCGTCCAGACCACGCCGCATGGAGCCGGCCAGGGTGGCCAGCGTGCCCCGCTCGAAGGCGAGGATGGTCATCATCACCATCCAGCCCTCGTTCTTCGGCCCCAGCATATTCTCCTTGGGAACGCGCACGTTGTCGAAGTAGACCTCGCAGAAGCCGTCGGCGCCGACCATGTTGGTTATGGGGCGCACCTCGATGCCGGGGGTCTTCATGTCCACCAGGAACATGCTGATACCTTTGTGCTTGGCTACCTCGGTGTCGGTGCGGGTGGTCATGTAGCAGAAATCGCCGTGGAGGCCGAAGCTGATCCAGGTCTTCTGACCGTTAATCACATAGCAGTCGCCGTCCTCGACGGCCTTGGTCTGGATCCCCGCGGAGTCCGAGCCGAAGCCGGGCTCGGAGAAGCACTGGATCCACATAACCTCCCCGCGGGCGATAGGGGGAAGGAAATTCTTTTTCTGCTCGTCGGTGCCGTGGACCAGGATGGTGGGCCCCACGATGCCGGTGCCGCCGCCGTCCATGCGGGGGGCACGGTAGTATGCCATCTCCTCGTTGAATATGAGGTACTGGATGTCGGTGCCCTCCAGGCCGCCGTACTCCCGTGGCCACCAGATGGCGATCCAGCCCTTCTCACCCAGCTTGCGGGTGAACTTCTTTACGAAATCCCACTCCTCTACTGTCTCCCCACCGTGTATTACCGGCCTCTGCATATCCGGCGGAAGCTCCGCCTTCACGAAATCCTTAATCTCCTTGCGAAAGGCCTCTTCCTCTGCGGTGAAGCGTAAATCCAATCGTTACCCCTTTCAGTCGGCCATTACATTCTAGTGACAAAGGGCGTTTCCCGTCAAGACGTGCCTTTGTGTCGGTCGCTTGGAGTATACGCTTTGTCTGCTGTGGCCTACCTTGCAGTGACAACTGTGGTTATGCTAAAATTGGGTAGAATGGGATACTTCCTGGGTTTGGATGTCGGCTCGGTTAACGTCAAGCTGGCGTTGATCGATGACGATAGCAAGATAATCAAGCTCGATAGCGAGAAGGTAACCGCCAGCCCTCAGGCGGCGATAGCTGCTCTGATTTCGCGTCTCGGCGAGAATTTCAACCTTGAAGAGATCGGCGCCGCCGGCGTATCCGGCTCGGGCAGGTCGGTCATCCCCAAGGAGCTTAACTGGGCGTACTACAGCAGTTCCCTCGCCATCGCCTCCGGGTTGCTGCACTCGCATCCCGATGCCAAGACCATCATCCAGGTCGGGGGACAGACCTCGCTGGTCATCGGCCTGGATGAGGGCCTGACCAAGCCGTGGAAGGTGGCGTCGAACCCGCTGTGCGCGGCGGGCACGGGCAGGTTCCTCGAGCAGCAGGCCTACCGGGTGGGCATCAGCATGGACGATTTCGCCAGCATGGCGCAGCGTTCCGATGAGCCCCCTCCCCGAATCGCTGCCCGGTGCAGCGTTTTCGCCAAGACCGATCTGATTCACCTTCAGCAGAAGGGCGTTCCGCTGGGCACGATGCTCTGCGGCCTGTGCGACAGCATCGCCCGGGGGGTCGTCTCACTGGTCAGGGGCACGCTGCAGGAGCCGATCTACTTCGTCGGCGGGGTGGCGGCCAACAGCGCCATCATATATTCGCTGAATGAGGTACTTTCGGCCAGGAACGGCCACCCGGTGAAAGTAATCGTTCCCGAGAATTTCCGCCACATCGAGGCGATGGGCGCGGCCTTGCTGGCCAGAGATTCCGGCAGGAGCTCCATGGTGGTGGTGCTGCCGCAGGTGGATGCCAAGCAGCGCTACTTCGAGACCCCGCCCCTGGAGAAGGTGACCCAGCATTATGACTGGGTGACACCTGATATCGATAGGGAATTCAAAGGCTATCTCGGCGTCGACATTGGTTCAACCAGCACCAAGGCGGTGATCCTCGACGAATCTGGAACCAAAGTCATGGCCAAGAACTACCTGATGACCGCGGGCAAGCCGGTCGAGGCAATCATGGAGGTGTTCAAAAACCTGTACCAGGATGTCGGAGACAAGGCCAAGATAATAGGAGTGGGCGTCACTGGCTCCGGCAGGTACCTCGTCGGCAGCTTCATCGGCGCCGACGTGATACGCAACGAGATTACGGCGCAGACCAGGGCTGCCGCGGAGCTCGACCCCGATGCCGACATCATCGAGATCGGGGGGCAGGATTCCAAGCTGGTGATCAAGCGCAACGGCGTGGTCGTAGATTACCAGATGAACAAGGCCTGCGCCGCGGGCACGGGCAGCTTCATCGACGAGCTGGCGGAGCAGTTGGGGGTCTCGGTCAAGGACGGTCAGTTCGCCGCCCTGGCATTCAAGGCGCAGCACACCATCGATCTGGGGTCGAGATGCGCCGCCTTCATGGGGCAGGCAGTGTCATCGGCCCAGCAGGAGGGAGTGCCACTGGAGGTGATAACCGCCAGCCTGTCCAACTCCATAGCCGGGAATTACCTATCCAAGGTGGTGGGCACCAGGCAGTTTGGCGACAAGGTAATCCTCACTGGTGCGGTGTTCTACAACGATGCGATAGTCTCCGCCTTCAGGCAGGCGCTGCCCGACAGGACGACCATCGTGCCGGAGCACAAGGAGGTCAGCGGGGCGATCGGCGCTGCGCTCCTGGCAAAGGAGGAGATGGGCGGCGCTGTTTCCAACTTCAAGGGTTTCCGGGAGATCTCCGACCGCAAGTATACCCTGTCGACATTCGTCTGCAAGATATGTGATAACAACTGCACCATCACCCGGATGGAGATTCCCGGCGAGGCGCCCACCTTCTACGGCAGCCGCTGCGACCTGTTCGACAGCACGGTCAAGCAGGAGAAGGTGGAAACCCCCTTTGACCAGCGCGAAAGGCTGCTGTTCAAGGACTACCGGGAGGGAGAGGGCAGCGGGCCCTCGGTGGGGGTGGCCCGGGCGCTTATCGTCTACGATTACGCCCCGCTGCTGATCGGCTTCCTCAATGCGCTGGGGGTCAGGGTTATCCTCTCCAGCAAGACCAACAAGCAGATCATGGAGCAGGCCTGCGAGCTGAGCTACACCGACAGCTGCTTCCCGGTCAAGCTGCTGCACGGCCACGTGGCGAGCCTCAAGGATGCGGATTACATCCTGTACCCCAGCGCCATACGGCTGGGGGCGAAAGACGGGGACGAGAACCAGAAGTACTCCTGCCCGCTGGTGCAGGCGTCGCCGTATATCATCAGGAACGTGCTCGGTCTTGAGGATAAAATGCTGATACCCACTATCGATTTCAGCATGGGCGATGACGATGTGATACGTAACTTTACCGATGTGGCGTTGAAGCTGGGGTTCAGCAAGCGATTGGGACGGAAGGCCGCAGCCGCCGGCATCGAGGCGCAGCGCGAGTTCGAATCGGGCCGAGTTGAAGCGGGCAGTAAGATAATTGAGCAGGTGCGGCAGAGCGGCAAGCTGGGCGTGATCATATTCGCCCGGTCTTACATGTCGCAGGACTCGGGGGCCAACCTGGGGATCGCCGAGAAGCTGGCACAGCTCGGCGTCGTCCCCATCCCCCTCGATTTCCTGCCCCTCGATTCGGTGGACATCAAGGAATACTCCGATCGCCCTTACTGGTACTACGAGGGCAAGCACATCGCCGGCGCGGCGCTCACCGTTAACGATCCTCATCTGTACGGGCTGATACTCACCAACTTCGGCTGCGGTCCCAACTCCTTCATAATCAAGATGGTGGAGGATATCATGGGGGGCAAGCCCCTGGGGCAGCTGGAGATCGACGAGCACGCCGCCGAGGCCGGTCTGGTCACCCGCCTCGAGGCCTTTGTGGATACCATTAACGGGTTCGCCGCAAGCGGCAAGCAGGCAGCGGGCTGGGATGATGTTGCCTACCGTTCGGCGCCGACATCGGTCAATACGGATAAGACCATCCTCATGCCGCGGATGGCGCCGCAGGCGGAGATGCTGGCGGCGGCGATGCAGGCCTTTGGGGTGAACGCTACCGTTCTCCCCGAATCGACGCCGGAGTCCCTGCTGTACAGCAACAGGGTAACCCGGGGCACGGAGTGCCTGCCCTACCGGGTAACGCTGGGCGATTTCATGCGCTTCCTGGACGATAACGGCCACGGGGAGGTTGACCTCAGGGCCATCGAGGGATTCATGCCCAGCGCCTTCGGCCCGTGCCGCTTCGGGAAGTACGCGGTAGAGCAGGTGAGGATACTCAAGGAGTTGGGCTTCGACCTGCCGCTGCGCACTACCGTATCGAACCACGCCTACCGCGATCTGGGACTGGGCACCGCCTTCGAGCGGCTGGCGTGGAAGGCCATCGTGGCCATGGACTACCTCCAGCGTCTGCAGTGGCGCACCGGCCCCTACGAGAAGACGCCGGGCGTCGCCGACGAGCTGTTCGAGAGCTACTCTGCAAAACTAGCCGATTGCATTCGCAAGCAGGAAGGGTTCGACGATGTGCTTAAGCAGGCCACCGCCGAGTTCCGCGACCAGATCGACCCCGATATGCCACGCAAGCCGCTGGTGGGCATCAATGGCGAGATCTTCCTGCGTTCCAACCGTTTCAGCAACTGCGACCTGGTGAAGGAATGCCAGAAGGCGGGGCTGGAGGTTATCGTGTCACCGTTCGGGGAGTGGCTCAAGTATATCACCCACCGCAACATCGAGGATGGGGTCAGGGAGAGGCAGTTCAAGAAGGTGATCAATGGGATCATCAGGAAGCGGATACAGGATCGCGACGAGAAATCGGTGGCGGTCAACTTCAATGGACTGCTGGATCCCAGGGAGCCCTCCACCAAGGAGGTGCTGGAGTTCTCTTACAATTACCTGTCGCCGAAGTGCGGCAGCGAGGCGGTGCTGAGCATCGGGAGCGGGGTCGACTGGATGGAGAACCCCGAGTTCGCCGGGGTGATCTCGGTGATGCCCCACGGCTGCATGCCGGGAGGCATAGTGGCCGCCATGTCCGAGCGCTTCAGCGACAAGTACGGCAAGCCGTGGATCAACCTCACCTACGACGGCACTTTGGAGACCAACAACCAGGAGCGGATAAACAACTTCGCCGAGGTGCTGCGGTTCTGCGCCAGCCCCCGCCCGTAGCGCGACGGCATCAAGCTTTACTCTACCGCAACAAGCAATAGATACCTTAATCGGCTTATATTTTACCCATATGAAAACCCCGCCCCGGTTGCCGGAGCGGGGTTTTAAACAATAGGATACCTGCAGCCTACGGGCCCCCGGGCGTCTCCGTCGGCGTCGCCGTAGGCGTGGGGGTTGGCGGCGGCTCTACCCACTCGTCGCTGAAGGTGAAGCCGACGTTGTTGCCGTCCTGGTCGGAGTAGTGCACCACCACCGTCACCGGCGGGGCCCAGGGCCAGGGTATGCTGACGGTCTGCGGGTTGCAGAACTGCAGCGGCGGATTGGGCCAGAAGCCGGTGGCCGGGTAACTGGTGCAGGTGCCGTTCCACACCAGTATCTCATAGTCCCAGATGGCGCCGTCCCATGCTGGGTCGATCACGTGGGCGGTGATGTTTATCGTACCGGGAAGCAACTGGTAGGTGCTCACCACCGCAGCATCGATGATCGGCTTGGGGGACACGGCGACGGCGTAATCGATCTCGGTCTGTATCGGCATTACCGGGTTGTATATCGATTTATTGATTATCAGGTTGCCGGCCCAGTTCTGCCCGAAGAACTGGCTGAGCATGCCCATACCCTTGCCCTGAGTGTAGACGGGCAGGAACCAGCCGCCGTTGGGCCTCATGGGGGGCAGCACCAGGTAGGCGTCGTGGGACAGCAGGGAGGAGTTGTTGTGTACGCCGGGGGCATGGGGGAAGGCATGGGGCACCGGCACCCTGCCGGGGCCTCCCAGCTCGGCGTTGTCCCACATCGGGTCGCTGAAGGCGATGTGGGTGGAGTTAAAGCCGGCGGAGGTGACATAGTGGCCGCCGATGCGGTTCCAGCGCCCGTAAGAAGGGTCCCACTGCCAGAAGCCGAGGAGCAGGATGACGTCCTCGCAGCGGTATATCTCCTCCTGTATCCAGCTCATGTTGGGCCTCTGCACCTTCTTCTCGTAGTAGTAGCCCCAGTAGCCGCTTTGGAACAGGTACTGGCCGATGCCGCAGTACATGTCGGAGACGTTGGTGCCGTTGTGCATGATGCTGCTGGCGATGCCGTCGGTGTCGAACTGCCAGGCGAGGTTGTTGACGAAGGGCATGACGTTCATCGGATCGTGGTCGTCCCACACGCCGGGGTTGTAGGAGGTGAGCAGGTTGTAGTTGTCGTTGATGGCGGGCGGCTTCACCGGGAACGGCTCTTTGTCGGAGTCGAACCACCAGATGGAGTTGGCGGCGGCCAACGGGCCGCAGTACGACCATTTGCCGGTCATCGGGTTCATCCACATATCTTGTTTCTGGTCGAAGTCGGGGATGCCGACGGGGGCGTAGTCTATGCTCTGGTTGCCCAGCTTCCAGAACCAGCCCGATGTTGTCGTTGGTGTGGGTGTGGGGCTTGGTGTGGGTGTCGGCTCGAATATGGTTGAGGTTGGCGTCGCTGTAGCCGTGGCGGTGGCAGTTGCGGTAGTTGTGGCCGTAGCGGTGGCAGTAGCGGTCGTGGTGGCGGTAGCCGTTGGTGTAGGAGTAGGCGTAGGCTGCCCGCACGGTACCCCGGGGCCGACGAATATCACCTGTATGTAATCGATGTTCAGAGCCCTGTTGTTATCCACAAGGATAACCATTAAATAAACAAGGCCATTGGCATCCATGTAGTCATCGATGTTCGGCGGGCCCCAATCGGTCACCCTGTAATACGACCCTGAGCCATTGGACATGGTGATAGAACCATCCACCTTATCCCACTGGGCGGAGACAAAGTCCCACGCCCAGTACTCCAGCGTCTCGCTCATGTTCTGGGAGGATGCGGTAACGTTGATCTCGATGTGGGTCAGGTTGGAGGCACAGATATACTCACAGACGGTGAAGCGGCACTGCACCGCGTTGTAGCCGCTGGCGTTGGCCCCCACGGAGAAATCATTAGCATCGATCGCTTCTACATCATCGTAGTCGCCGCCGCTGAAGTTGGTCCAGCCGCTGTCGCCGGGCCAGA
>CAYUWM010000047.1:0-13081 GCA_964448395.1 uncultured Dehalococcoidales bacterium | reverse complement strand
GGCTGCAGATCCGCCTCCTGCGCCTGTTTCACGATGGTATTCAATGTCCCGGCAACGGTTCGCTGACCGGGCGTCGTCCCCTCACGGATCAGCGCTATGGGGGTATCGGGCGACTTCCCGCTATCCAGCAGCGCCTCCAATATCAACTCCAGGTGGCCCATGCCCATCAGGCACACCAGCGTGTCGGCGCCGGCGGCGAGCTTCCCCCAGTCCACGCTGGAGTTGTCCTTCGACGGGTCTTCGTGCCCGGTGACTACGGCGAACGAGGACGCCAGGCCGCGGTGGGTCACCGGTATCCCAGCGTAGGCCGGCACCGCCACCGCCGAAGAGATGCCGGGAACGACCTCGAAGGGTATATTCTCGGCCGACAGCGCCTCTGCCTCCTCGCCACCCCTCCCCAGCACGAACGGGTCTCCCCCTTTCAGCCGGACGACCACTTTATCTTCACTCGCCTTGTCCACCAGTATCCGATTGATCTCCTGCTGCTCCCTGGTGTGTGTTGTGGACGACTTGCCGACGTAGATCATCTCGGCATCGGGACGCGCGCATGACAGCAGACCGTCATCGATCAAGCGGTCGTAGACGATGACGTCGGCCCGCCTGAGGCACTCCAGCCCCTTGACTGTGATCAGGCCGACATCCCCCGGCCCGGCACCGACGAGGTATACCTTGCCCCGCGTCATGCCTTTATACCTCCTATCAGTTCAGCGGCCCCCAGCGCAATCATCTGTTGAGCCAGCCGCTCTCCAACCTCCTCCGGATTCGAGGTTTCACCCTTCACTTCGGCCCGTAATATCTGACCGGTCTCGTGGTTGGCGACCATGCCGTCGAGATGGAGGGTGTCGTTATCGACTACTCCGAGGGCGGCTATGGGCTCGCGGCAGCCCCCGCCCAGCGCCCTCAGGAAAGCCCTCTCGGCGGCCACGCCCGCCCGGCTCGGCTGGTGGTCCAGTGGCGACACCAGCACTGCAACCTGTTCGTCATCGGCGCGCATCTCGACCGCCAGCGCCCCCTGCCCCACCGCCGGCACGCAGCTACCCACAGGCAGGTATTCTGTGACCCTCGCCTCCATCCCCATCCGCATCATGGCGGCGGCGGCCATTACAGCCCCGTCCAGCTCGCCGGAGGAGACCTTTTTCAATCGAGTATCCACATTCCCCCTCAGCGGGCGAATCTCCACATCGGGGCGCTGCGCCTTAATCTGCACCGCCCGCCGGGGGCTGGAGGTGCCGATGACCGCACCGTCGGGGAGTTCCGATAGTTTACCCCGACCGGATATAAACACGTCACGGGGGTCCGCCCGTTGCGGCACCGCGGCTATCCGCAAACCATCGGGGGTGTCGGTAGGCATGTCCTTCAGGCTGTGCACCGCCATATCTATGTCCTTATTCAATAGCGCCTCTTCCAGCTCCTTGACGAAGATACCCGTGCCGCCCAGCTCCTCCAGCGACACCCTTCGCCGGCGGTCGCCGGTGGTTTTGATCGCCAGCGGCTCGAATTCCAGGTCGGGATGTATCCTCCTCAGCTCGGCGATCACCATCCCGGCCTGAATCATGGCCAGCTTACTGCCGCGCGTGCCGATCACGATTTTTTTACCCGGCCTCATTTCGACCCCTTGCCGTCCAGATCGAAAAGTTCCTCCACGACACCGATGAAATCCTTGCCCCGCTGCCCGTTGCTCTTGAGGCACCGGATGGGATGATGCAGTATCTTGTTGACGATAGCCCTGGTCATCGCCTCTAGGCTCTCCCGCTCCTCTTCGGACAGCGGCGGCAGCTTCTTCAGCGTGGCCTTCAGTTGCCGTCGGCGGATATCCTCGGCCATCTTCATCAGGGCGCTTATCATCGGCTTGGCATCCAGGCCCTGCCACCACTCCACCAGCCGCTCCAGCTCCTCCTCCACAACCTCGGTCGCCCTGTCGATCTCCCTCTCCCTCGCCTTGCGGTTCGCCCTGGATACGTGGGTGAAATCGTCGATGTCATACACCGACACCCCATCGATCTGCCTCACCTCCGGCTCAACGTCGCGGGGGACGGCGATATCCACTATCACCAGCGGGCGTCCCTGGCGGGACCCCATGATCTCTGTGACCAGCTCGTGATGTATGACGAAATGGGGTGAGCCGGTGCAGGTGATGAGTATGTCGGCATCCTCCATCTCGGAGCGGATGTCTTCGAAAGCGACTGCGCTCCCCCCCAGCAGCGACGCCAATTCCTGGGCGCTGCCCAGCGTCCGGCTGGCCACCGCTATCCGCGAGATGCCGATCTTGGAGAATGTCTGTGCCACCAGCTTACCCGCCTCTCCGGCGCCGATAAGCAGCACCCGGCAATCGTTTATATCCCCCACCAGCCTGGTAGCCGTATCTACCGCCACCGAGCTGATGGAGAGGGCGTTCTTGCTGATGCCGGTGTCCTCCCTCACCCGCCTGCCGGTGCGTATCGCGTGCTGGAACAGATTGCGCAGGGGCAGGTTCACCATCCCCGCCTGCTCCGCCTCCTCAAGCGCCTGCCCCACCTGACCCAGCACCTCATGCTCCCCCACGATCATCGAGCGCAGCCCGGCCGCCGTCTCCGACAGGTGCCTCATCGCCGAGCGGTTCGACGAGTGGTGCAGGTATGGTTCCAGCTCTGCCTCCGGGATGCCGGCCCACTCCTGGAAAAAGCCGCAGACCGCTTCTGTTACAGAACAGCCGTCCTCCTCCAGTGCGTAAACCTCGGTGCGGTTGCAGGTCGCCAGAATCACCCCCTGGGGAACGTATCGGCGCAGGGAATCCAGCGCTTCCTGCATCTGCGCCCGGGGTATGCTCAGCCGCTCCCTGACCGCAACCGGTGTGGTGTCGTGGTTCACCCCCACCAGGCACAGCCGCGGGCCGGCAAGCTCGATCTCCTGTTCATATACCTCTATATCGCTCATTTCACCCGTGCTTCCTCAATGACTCCGACAATCGCTGTCTGGCTTCATCCCTGCGCCCCGACCGCAGCAGCTCTAGCAATGCATCCAGATCCAGTGCCTCCTGCCATACGTCGGCGGCCACGGCGATACCCTCCTGCTTCAGGTCCGAACGTACTTCCGCGACCAGCGATGCCAGCAGGGAGTATTCCTCTCCGAAGCTCTGTTCCAGCTCAGTTCTGATCCGCCGCGCCAGCGCCGGGCTTTTACCGTTGGTGGACACAGCTATGGTCACATCTCCGCGGCTCAGGCTAGACGGTACTATGAAGCTGGACAGCCCCGGCACGTCCACCACATTGACCAGCACCCCCGATGCCGATGCCTCTTCGGATACACCCCTGTTAACCTCGCTGTCGTCCGCAGCCGCTATGACCAGCGCCGCGCCCTGAAGATCGCCGTGGCGGTAAGGACGAAGCACCGCCTTCACCGAGCCGGCCGATGCCAACTCCTCCAGCCCGGGGCACAGCTCGGGACTGATTATCTCCACTGCGGCACCGCACTCCAGCAGCACCCGAGCCTTGCGCAGCGCCACCTGCCCCCCGCCGATGACCACGCACCGCTTGCCCTTCACGTCCAGCATTATCGGATAGTATGACATTTCTAGGTCGCGACGGGCTTCAGCTTCACCCACTCCTTCTTCAGCTCTCTAACGGTAAACAGCGCCCGGTAATCCTCTATCCCGGTTGCACCCGCGATCCTGTCTATCGTCTTCTGCAGGTCCTCTTTCGTCCTGGCGTGAACCATGGTGTACATGTTGTACCGCCAATCCGGGGCGGCTTCCCGCTGGTAGCAGTGGCTCACCTCACCGTATGCGGCCATGATCCTGCCCGCCTCCTCGACCATAACAGCGGGAACCCTCCAGCAAACCATGGCGTTGGCGGTATAGCCCACGGCGTTGTGCCTCACCGACGCGCCGAACCGCCGCATCGCGCCGCCCTCCTTGAGCCGACGGCAGTACATCAGGAAATCACCGACCGTCATGCCGGCTTCCGCCGCCATTGCATCAAACGGCCGGCTCACCAGCGGCAGGTCCTGCTGGAGAACACCGACCACCATCTGTTCCTGCGCACTCAACTGCAGAGATCGCCCTTCACCAGGCATGGCGACGCCGGAAGGGCGGTTGTCGCCCTTGGCGTCGAAGAAGACGTCCAGCTTGAAAAGGCGCACCGCCGGCAGGTTCAGCATCCGCTCCGGCTTGACCTCAGCGGCCAGCGATTGCAGCTCACTTTCGATATCGTCCTCCGCCGGGACGGCGAGGGTGAACCACATATTAAAGCTATCATCCCTCAGGTAGTTGTGGCTGACCCCCGGGTGCCGGTTCACCACCCGCGCAGCCTCCTCCAGCCTGCCATCCGGGACTGACATCGCCACCAGGGTGCTGCGGTAGCCCAAGCTCCGCGAATCGAAGACGGGGCCTATCGAGCGTATGACCTGCGACTTCTTCAGACGCACGATGCGCCGGATGACCTCATCTTCGCCCAGCCCGAGTCTCTCCCCGATGTCGGCAAACGGCCCCCGGGTGAGCGGGAAATCGGCCTGCGTAATGTTAATCAGGTCCTTATCTACTTCGTTAAGTTCGATTTCTTTCATCGCCGTTCATACTTTACTGCCGGCCCCGGAGCCGCGCATGGCGGCCGGCTGGTATATGCAATACGGTTCCGGCGCCAGGTAATCCCCGGTGGCCTCGTAGGCCCTGGCCCTGCAGCCCCCGCACGGCCGGCGATACTCACAGACGCCGCACTTACCCTTGAGGTTCGACAGGTCCCTCAGCTCGGTGAACAAAGGGGAGTTCTCCCAGATTTCAGCGAAGCCCTGCTCGCGGGTGTTCCCCGCCTCCACGTCCAGGTAGCCGCAGCCCTGCACCCGCCCCACGTGGGAGATGAAGCAGAAACCCACGCCGGCGAGGCACCCCCTGGTCATCGAATGGAGATTCGGCGGCTCATCTGTATGCCCCTGCGCCGACCTTTGGTTTCTCTGCAGGGTTATCCGTGCGTAGTGCGGGGCATCGGTGGGCTTGAACGATATGCGGTCCCCCATCTGTGCCTGCCTGTCGTAGACCCAGTTCAGTATCCGCTCGTGCTCTTGGGATGACAGCTCGACATCGGCCAGGTTTTTCCCCCTCCCCGTCGGCACCAGCATGAACGGGTGGAAGGCCACCGCCCCGATATCCAGCGCCAGCTTCAGCAGGTCGTCCAGAAGAGGGGCGTTCATCTTAGTGACGGTGCTGTTTATCTGCACCTCCAGGCCGGCATCGCGAGCTTCTTTAATACCGGCCAGCGCGGCGTCGAAAGCGCCGGACTTGCCGCGGAATTTGTCCTGCATCTCGGCGGTGGGGAAGTCGATACTCACCCCGATACGCGAGGCCGGCATCTCCTTCAACGCGGCGGCTGTCTGCTTATCGATGAGCGTGCCGTTGGTGCCGAACACCACGCGGAAGCCCTTATCCGTAGCGTATTTGCCGATGTCGAAAACATCGGGGCGCAGCAGCGGTTCGCCCCCGGTGAGTATCAGTATCGGCCGGCCCACCTGCGCAATGCTGTCGATCAAGCCGAAGCACTCCTCGGTGGTGAATTCGCCCTCATAGTCCGTATCCTGCGACGATGCCCGGCAGTGAGCGCACGACAGGTTACACCTTCTGGTTATCTCCCAGGCCACCAGCCGCAGGCTGGGTGTGAGGCGATCGCCGTCGGCAGCTTTGTTCATTATGAAATCCCGATCTCCTCATCGCTCAGATAGCAGGCGGGGTCCTCCCGCCACATGTCGCCGAATACGGCCTCGGCCCGCGCCCTCAGGTTGCCGTTGCAGATATCGAGGAAATTACAGCGGGCGCAGCGCCCCTTGAGCAGCGCCCTGCGGTCCCTCAGGCCGCTCATGACCGGATTCGATTCGTCGGTCCATATCTGCCCGAAAGACCGCTCCAGCACGTTGCCGACCGTGACGCCGCTCCAGAACTGGTCCGGGTGGACGTTACCCTTCTCGTCCACCGCGCCTATGCGTACGCCGGAGTTATTGCCCCCGTTGCGGCGGAGCAGGGACAGAACACTCTCGGCCCGCTGAGGATCTCGGCGCTTCAATTGGAGGTATAGATAGACCCCATCGGCGTGGTTGCCCACCATTAGCACCTCTTTGCGCAAGCCGCGAGCGTAAAAATCGAGGGTGCGGTCGCATATCAGGTCCACCGCCGCCCGTGTGTCCTCATGGCTCAGGTCGCTCTCCCTGAGGTTGCTCCCCCGGCCCTCGTAGGCCAGGTGGTAGAAGCAGACGCGGTCTATATTCTCCCGCTCGACAAGATCGATGATGGCGGGAACCTCGTGCTGGTTATCGCGGGTGATCGTCATCCTCAGCGACACCCGGTGGCCCGCCGCGATGCAATATCGGATGCCGTTCAGCGCCGCCTCATACGCCCCCTCTTTGCCACGGAACATATCGTTCCTCTCCCCGATGCCGTCCAGGCTGATCCCCACCTCGCGGAAACCGATGTCCTTCATCTCCGTAGCGATGCCAGGGGTTATCAGGGTACCGTTGGTGGACACCACCACCCCCACCCCCTGACCGGCGGCGAAGCGGGCAAGCTCGAGGAAGTCCGGGTGCATGAGCGGCTCTCCCCCGGAGAACAGCACCACCGGCACGCCGAAATCGGCGAGCTGGCGGATGAAGTCTTTACCCTCGTCGGTGCCCATCTCGCCTTCGCATCGGGCGGCTCTGGCATCGGCGTAGCAGTGCACGCAACTGAGGTTGCAGCGTCTGGTGCAGTTCCAGACCACAATCGGCCGGTGGGCCGACGCGGGCACCGGGTCATCCTCGCTGCCGTAGCGCAGGTTATCGCCCGGCCCGATCCCGTCACACAGCAGCCGTGAGATCGATATCATCTACGTTATCCTGTCCCTCCGGAGGGTTAGCGCAACCCTGCTGCGCCTGTATCAGCGAGAGCAGCACCTCATCGGTGATCTGCACCAGCATCGGTATCGCCTCCGCGGCGCGGCCCTGCAGCGACTCCCGCCCCTTTACCAGCTCGTTGGCGGCATTTATCAGCGGGGTGCGGTGCATGAGGAATGCCTCCACCGAGTCCGGCAGCGAGACCCCGATCTGAGCCAGATACTCGCCGAAACGGTGTCCGATCTCCCTCGCCGCCTCCACCGCTTCCTCGTGCTTCTTCTTTCTGGTGATGTAATCCACCGCCAGGTTGTACAGGCTGTTCCCCAGTTCCCTGAGCCTGTCCTTGGAATCATCACTGAGGCCGGTGTACCACGCCGCCTGGGCGAAATGGCTGCGAGCGATGTGTATCTCGTGGAGCGGCACCGCCTCCATCTTGGCCACCAGGTCGTCCATGCCGTGCACCCGGCGCTTGGCCCCCATGAAATTGCGTATCTCGGATTCGAGGTAGCGGCGGTGCCCGCCGGGGGTTATGAACGCCTTTATCTTGCCCTCGTCCGTCCAGTGGCGCAGGGTGGCCTCGCTGACCCCCAGCATCTTCCGCGCCTGCCCGATAGTTAGCGAGGCGCTTTCCTTACGACCCTGTTCCGCTGGCATTGATTACATAACCTCTTTCGAATCCGGCGTAAACTAGTTAAACCCTATAAAATCTATAAAAACCTGTAACAAATTATCACAGCGAAAAATAAATGTCAACAGGGATGGCCTGATGCCGAATCGATTCGCGGTACAGTGGGATGGTTTGACGCGATTACAGGGATACGTTACACTCAGCAATGATGGCAACAGATAACATCGGTATTTGGAAGGTCGCTGACGGCCGGCGATCCTCGATATCGGATCATGTTATCCGTGAAACCGAAGTGACTATCAAGCTCAACGGCAGGAAGTACCGCCGCCTGTATTGCCTGGGCAGCCATCTGGAGGAACTGGCTCTGGGGTATTTCTTCACCGAGGGACTGGCGACCCCTTCCGATATAAATAAAAATGTTAAAGGCAGCGAGATATCGATATACCGCAGCGCACAGGTGAAGAAGCCGAGGGCGAAGAACATAACCTCTCGAATCAGCATAACCGAACAGCAGGTGTTCGACTGGGTGGATACACTCAACGAAAGCTGTCCGCTGTTCAAAAAGACGGGGGGCACCCACGTTGTGGGCATCTTCGGCGGCCAACGACCACTTATTATTGAGGACACAAGCCGGCACTGTGCCATCGACAAGGTTATCGGCCTCGCGGTAAAGAACGAAGTTGAGCTATCGCAGGGCGTCCTGGTGACCTCCTGCCGCCAGACGGCTTCCACTATGGGCAAGGCGATAAACGCAGGGATACCGATTGTGGTCACCATCTCCGCACCCACGTCCCTGGCCGTAGAGCAGGCCCAACGCTTGGGGGTGACCCTTGTCGGCTTCGCCCGGGGCCGCCAGTTCAATATATATGCCAACGAGTGGCGAATCTCCGGCAATGCACGTTAACCCTTGCCACTCTTGACAATTTACCCCAAAAAAGCCAGAATTCAATTCGGAAACTCGGGGGCGGATGGGTCCCGGTGGGTCCCGCGGACTTCAAATCCGTTGGTAGGCACCCTGCGGTGTCTACGGTAGGTTCGACTCCTATGCGCTCCCGCCAATACCTAACGCAACACCCGCTCGTCGCCGACGCGGCGGGTTATCTTTTGCGAGTCGAGGTGCTCCATCAAGGCCAGCGCGTACTTGCGGCTGGTGCTAAACATATCACGAACCTCGGCCACCGTCACCCTGCCGTGGGACTTCAGATGGGCGGTGATGCCTGCCACCATCCTGTCATAGGCAGCTGCATCGAAGACCACATCGCCGCCTATCTTCATCACCCGCCCCTGTGCGACAAGCATATTCAATAAGTCGGGATCGAGCCGCAGGTCGCTGGTAGGTG
The DNA here is from genome assembly GCA_964448395.1 of uncultured Dehalococcoidales bacterium. GTDB lineage: Bacteria > Chloroflexota > Dehalococcoidia > E44-bin15 > E44-bin15 > CAYUWM01. Next base: position 4,288 of record CAYUWM010000047.1, on the reverse strand, counting down.
CGTACGGGTTGCGCGACAGCCCCTCGGTGAAGGCATCTACTGCCGCCTGCTGCTGGGGCGTCAGCCGTACCTGGTGACCGGGCAGGTGAACCGTGGCGCCAGCCTCGGCCAGCACGCCATCCTCCAGCAGCCGTTTCAGCACGCTATCGAAGAATTTGGCGGGAACCCTCAGCTTATCCTTTAACTCTTCTTTAGGCATCCCTTGGCGGAGAGGGTACTGCTGATGGTATTGTCCAACCGCCTGTTCCGCTTGCCTCGCCTGATTCTCCCATGCCGTCGCTGAGAAAACTAACTGCGAACCTTTCTTTCCCATAGTCACTATCTGATGCTCGCCCTCCAGGGATTCCAGGATTTTCTCCACTTCCGCCATCGGCAGATTGCACTTGGTAACGAGCTTGCCCGCCTCCACCGGCGCCCTGGGGTCCAGCGTGGCCAAGATAACCTCCTCAGCGGTCCCCTGCCCCCTGGCCTTCAAGCCCTGTACGGTTGCGGAGTGGAACCGGCGGTGTCTCTTCGGCATCGAGTCGATTATCCGCCCCCCTCCGAGGGTCTCTGTGGCCGAGCGGACGATGAACAGATCGTCCTTGATGGCCGCTACGGGGTGATCCAACACCAGCTGGGCGAAGGCGCTATCCCCCGGTTCAATCCTGTCCGCATCCAGCAGCCTGAGCTTGGCCTGCGCCTCGGCGGCACCGGTGTGAAATGTCACCGTGGTATTGTGAGAGATACCGTGGGGTGCCGATCGCAGCAGGTTGAGCTTCACATCCAGCGCTTTGGCTGGGCGGAGCCAGCCCGGCACGGTGATCACATCACCGCGACCCAGTTCCTCTGTGGAGACCCCTGATAGATTGACCGCCACCCGGCTGCCCGGCGCAACGGTCTCCGCCTTCTGCTTGTGCGTCTGGAGGCCGCGGATGTGCGTCTTCAACGATTGAGGCACGACCTCTATCTCCTGCCCCACCGACAGGTGGCCGTCCACCAGCGTACCGGTGACCACCGTGCCGAACCCGGACATGGTGAACACGCGGTCCACCGGCAGCCGCGGTTTGCCGCTATCCCTCTTGGGTGCAGCCTTATCCAAGACCCGGTCGATGGTGGCAACCAGCTCGGGCAGGCCCTCTCCGGTCACCGCCGAGACGGCGATAACCGGTGCCCCCGCCAGGGTGGTGTCCGCCAATATCTCGTCCACCTCCAGGGTCGCCAGCTCCAGCATCTCATCATCCACCAGGTCCTTCTTGGTAATGACCGCTATCCCGTTGCTCACCTGAAGCAGATCGAGGATGGCGAGGTGCTCCCTGGTCTGGGGCATCACCCCCTCGTCAGCGGCGATCACGAGCAGGGCCAGGTCGATGCCGCCGACGCCGGCCAGCATGTTCTTGATGAAGCGTTCGTGGCCGGGCACATCCACGATGCTGACCTCCCGCCCGCCGGGCAGCGTCAGCCAGGCGAAGCCGAGGTCGATGGTCATGCCCCGTTCCTTCTCGTCGCGCAGCCGGTCGGGGTCGATGCCCGTCAGCGCTTCGACCAGCACCGATTTGCCGTGGTCGACATGCCCCGCGGTGCCTAGGACAAAGCCCGTCGCTCACCCCCGGACGATGATTTTACCCCTGGGTTCATCCACTATCTCCCCGATGATGGCCGCGCGCTCTATGCCGTTCTCGTGCAGGCGCTTCAACAGCGATTCCGCTTTTTCGCCCGGGACCGCGATCAGCAATCCGCCGGAGGTCTGGGCGTCGAACAGTATGTCCAGCGATTCATCACCGATACCGCTATCCGCCTCCACGGCGTCGCGATGGAACTCCATGTTGCGCCGCGTGCCTGCCGGCACCAGCCCCATCGCGGCGAACCCCCTCACCCCCTCGAAAACGGGAATGTTGCTGAAGCGGATCTCGATGCCGGCCCGGCCTTTATCCACCATGCCGCGGGCGTGCCCCAGCAGCCCGAACCCGGTGACGTCAGTGCAGGCGTTGACCCCAGTATCCACCATCAGCTCCGAGGCCCTCTTGTTCAGCATGGCCATGCTGCGGGCTACCGGCTCCACGCTGCTCTCGTCGGCCACGCCGCCCTTGAGCGCCGTGGTCACGATGCCGGTGCCGATGGGCTTGGTCAGTATCAGCCTGTCGCCCACCCGGGCGGTATCCTTGGCTATCACCTTCGAGGGGTGCACCACGCCGGTGACCGACAGGCCGTATTTGAGCTCCTGGTCCTCCACGCTGTGCCCCCCGAGGAGGGCCACCCCCGCCTCCCTCAGCTTGTCCAGCCCGCCGCGCAGGATATCCTGAAGCACCGATATATCCTGACTGCCGACGGGGAAGCAGACCACATTCATCGCGGTGACCGGCCTGCCCCCCATGGCGTACACGTCGCTGAGGGCGTTGGCGGCGGCGATCTGCCCGAAGGTGTAGGGGTCATCGACGATGGGCGTGATGAAATCGACGGTCTGGATGACGGCCAGTTCATCGCTCAGCCGGTACACACCGGCGTCATCACCACTCTCCATCCCCACGATGATGTTCGGGTCGTACACCAATTCGAGGCCGCACAATGCCTTGTCCAGGTCCGACGGACCTATCTTGGCAGCTCAGCCCGCGCCACGAACGGTCTCGGTGAGCCTTGGCTTCACTTCGTCGCCCATTATATCCCCCTTATTATGCTAGGTTGTGAAGCGCTGATAATACGGGCTTATGATACCACCTCGCCTGCAACGGCACAATTGCTGCGCGGATGGCGGGAAACCACCGCCATCCGCATCGTATTTTCATTTGGTCAGGGTCAGGTAAAAATCCTCCCCCTTCTCCTCTATTGATATATCAAAACCCTTGCTCTTTGCCAGCCGTGTTACGTTATCGCGGGCGGTGCCGTCGTTGACGATAACCACCACCGACCCTGAATCCAGGCCCTCGATGGCGTTCTTGGTCTTTATCACCGGCATCGGGCAGGACAGCCCGCGAGCATCAACTTCGGTCATCTTTGTCTCCTTCTGTGCTACAGACCCCGCTCCACTCGCAGAGGTACTGCTTGAAAACCGCGGGGAACTGCTTGATAATCTCTCCCACCCTTGTAGCAGGGGTTGGTTGAGCCAGCTTGCCCGCCATGCGGTTGGCCCTGGCGGCGATGATGGCCGCCTCGTGCGGCTCCATCCCGGCGTAGGCCAATGCCGCCACCAGCCCGGTGATGGTATCGCCGGTGCCGCCGATGGCCTCCAGCACCGGCACGCTCGGCTCCTCGATGGTCTCTATTATCTCCCCGTCGCGCACCACGTAGTCGATCGCCCCCTTCACCAAAAGCAGCTTGGCGGCACCATTGTTTTCATAGGCAGCACTTATCAGGTTTGGGGTCCGGGTGACGTCGGTATCGAACAGGTGCCTGGCGATGTATGCCGGGTGGGTGGCCGCCGGGTCGGCGAGGAATGCCATCTCGGTGGCATCCGGGGTGAAGACGTCGAAGCATGGAGCCATACCCGATGCCTTGGCGGAGTACATCGAGGCGGCGTCGGCCACCATTATCGGCCGCGTGTCGCATTTCTCAACCGCCTCACACAGCCGCCTTGTAAGCGCCATGTCCGGCAGCCAGTAGTGCAGCGCCAGCACCTCGGGAGCGAGCGATTTAATATTAGCGACGAGGTATTCGTAGATCGCCCGGCTCCCCTTGCCCTCGCCGACGTCACCGGCGATGACGGCAGTGGGCCGCTCCAGCTTCAGGTAATCGCAAACGGCGAGCGCCGCGCTGACCATGGCTCCGGTGCCCTGCATGCAGGCAAAGCGGCGCCCGTCAACCACCAGCCAGTCGCCGTCGGCATCCACCGCCCCAACGGTCAACGGCATCTCTTTATCGGGGACCGTCCCCGCTATTATCATCATTGCTGCTCATCTCCTTTACACAGGTCGATGCTCTCCTGCAGCGCCCGGTGCAGCATCAGGGCGCACAGGGTGAACCCGATATCCTTCGGTTTAGGGGCGTCCACCACCGTTTTACCCAGCAACTCGGCGTGCATCACCGGTATATCTGGGCACCCGCCGCCGGAGGTGTTGACGATCACGCCGTTGTCCTTCTCAAAAGTGAGCTTCATGTTGCCCGCCTTGACCATCACCCAGTGGCCGAAATCGGTCAGCTGCACGATGTCCAGCAGCTCCGAACACCCACCCTTGAGGGGAACGACCTCCGTGTAGGCCACGTCCTTCTCGGCAAATGCCCTCTCGATGCCCGGCTGCTCGGTCAGGTGTATCTCCACCGCCAGGTCGCAGCCGCGGCGCAGCTCGGGGGGAGGGGCCACCAGGTTGACCCAGTG